>JASHSS010000067.1 GCA_030038565.1 Bryobacteraceae bacterium | reverse complement strand
GATTGGGCGGCAAGGCCGTGCGGCGCATTGTGATCGCCATCGGGTTCGGCATGGCGCTTTCATTGTTCCTCAAGAAATAAGTTGGCCGGGGGAGAGCGGGAAAGGGTGGGTTGGCGGGCGCGGCGGCTAATGTTTCGACGCCGATCCGCCGATAAATACGCTGGATGATCGACATTCACAGCCATATTCTGCTGGGTCTGGACGATGGCGCGCGCGACCCGGAGGAAGCTTTGCGCATGGTGCGAATGGCGGCGTCGGCGGGTACTACCGATATCGTGGCGACGCCGCACGCGAGCGATGCATACCCCTTCGATCCGGAGGCGGCTGAGGAACGCCTCGCGGAGTTGCAGCGCGCCTCGGGCGGGACCCCGCGCATCCACTATGGGTGCGAGTTGCACCTTACTGCCGAGAACGTGGCCGAAGCGCTGCGGTTTCCGTCCGGGTATTCGATCGCCCATCGGGGATATCTTCTGGTGGAGTTTTCCGATTTTCTGGTCCCCAAAAACACCGGTGAGATTCTGGCGCGGCTGATGACGGCGGGGTTGCGTCCCATCCTGGCGCATCCGGAACGGAACCGCCTGTTCGACGGGCGCTGGGATGAGGTGGCGGCTTGGGTGGAGCGGGGATCCGTGGTGCAATTGACGGCGCAATCGCTGGGGGGAAGGTTCGGCCGCACGGCTCAAGCCAGCGCCGGGCAATTCATGCGGCGGGGCCTGGTACACCTGGTGGCGAGCGATGCGCACGACACCAGGCATCGCCCGCCGGTACTGGATGGGGCATGGGAATGGATCGAGAAACACTTCGGACGGGCCACCACCGAGCGCCTGCTGGTGAATAATCCCCGAGCGGTTCTGGAGGGGGAGCCGATTGATGCGGTGGTCCACATGGAACGGAAGAAATCGCGATTCGGGTTCTGGTAACCCGCACCCGCTCCCACCCGCGTTTGGCGCTTCACTCGATTCTGCGGACCAGGGTAGCGGTCCCCGAGATCAACCTCAGTTCGTTGCCCAGCCGGCTGACCACCCAGCTGACCTCCAGGGCTCCGGTGGTGAGCAGGTGCAGAGTGACTTCTCCGCGCGACCCGCCGGGGCCGGACCAGGGCAGGCGCGCATCCTTTTCGCCGGCCCGGCCCTCAAACTCGAAGGTGACGTTGGGCGAAATGGCCCGATCGGTAATGTGATACCGGGCGCGGTATTTGCCGCACACCGCTCCGGCTCGCTCGGTGATCCGCAATTCGATGTATTCGGGCGGATATAGACCGTTGGGGGTGACGGCTGACTCGGGGAGGAAGAGCCACTCGCCGTCCAGAGCCGAGACGGGAGGCGGATGAGGCGGGTCCGCGGAAGCCGGCTCCGCAAGCACGGGCGGTTCCCACATCCGGGCGGGCGGCCCGGAGGCCGGCGGGCTTTCCGGCGGAAGGCCCGGAACGGCGAGCGGGATTTCCGCGGCTTGAGGACCGGCAGTTTCGGCAGCCTTGGGCAGTGACCCGCCGCCGGGCGCGGCGAGCCGGTGAGACGGGGGCGCCGGCAGGACGGCCTTCTGGGGGGCCGCTACGGCGCCCGCGGGCGGCGCGGGAGGTTCCATCGCCGGTGCGGAGCGGGGAGGAGCGGGCAACATGGAAATCAGCGCCAGCATGGCCAACACGCCGGCCACCGGCCATATCCATCTGGGCGCGTGCGTCAGGCTGGTTCGGGGCGCGTGAAGGCGAGGCGGAGCCGCGCGGTCGAATGACAATTCACAGTCGTAACGCTGGCGTTCCACGGGATCGGTAAGCACCGCCAGGACGGCATTCAAACGCCGGGCCTGCAGTTCCGCCAGCCGGCGGCCGGCCTCGTCGGAGCAGTGGTCCGGGTGCAAGAGCCGCATCAGCCGGCGATAGGCCTGGCGAATCTCCACTACCGACGCCGACCGCCCCACTCCCAGCTCTTCGTAGTAGTCCATCATGTCTGGGGCCTCCGGCCATGGCGGGTTGCGCCGGCCAGTCCGGCGAACGCAAAGAAGCAGGCGGCCAAAGCGGGCCGCTGTTGCATCGGATAATCGACCAGCGCGTGGAGCAGGAACACCACCATACCCATCCCATAGATCGACGGAACGGCCGATTTCCATGAGAGGGCGGCGAAAAAAAAGAGGCACAAAAAAAACGGCAGGCCCCCTTCGGCCGCCCATTGGAGCCAGTCGTTATGGGCCTGGTTCATGAAAAGACCACGATCGATGGCGGCATAGCGGGGATAGACCCGCGACCAGGTTCCCAGTCCACTGCCGGTCCACGGGCGGGCTTGAATCATCTGGAAGGAGGCGCGCGCGGCATCCTGGCGAAGGTCCTCCGGGCGGGTAGCGCGCCATCGTCCCCAAACCGTCTCCCAACCGGCTACCGAGACCGCGATGGCAGCCAGCAGGATGAATTGGGCGGCGCCGAGCGCCAGCCTGCGCCGGGTCAGTTCATGCCGTGCCGCCAGGGCCAGGGCGACCAGCACAATCTCGGCGGCGATCAGAACCGTTCCGGCGCGCGAGCCGCTGGCCACCACCGAGGCCGCCATGACTGCGGCGGCGGTTCCGAACAGGGCGCGCAGGCGGGGCCTGGCGACGGTCAGGTAGAGCGATGCCGGCAGCAGCAGCTCGATCCAGGCGCAGTACTGATTGCGGTTGACGAAAGGTCCCATCACTTCTCCGTGGAAACCGGTGTCGAAAAGGCAAAAAGCCTGGCCAGGGCAGGCGTAATTGCCGATCGTGGCAGCCACCGCCACCGCCATTCCGAAGAGGCTGGCGGCGGAGAGGAACCACAGCCGGAGGGCGGCGTCGGCAAACAGCTCCGAGGCCAGTGTGAAAACCACGAAAAAGACCCCCCAATCGAGCCCGGCTCTGGCCGTCGCAGCCGGGTAAACGGTGGTTCTGAAAGCCAGTTGCAGCAACGGCCAAAGAGCCGCGGCGGCCAGCGGGAAAGCCGCCCGCGGGAGCCCGTGGAAATCCCACCGGAGCACTCGCCAGGCAGCCATGGCCAGAACTCCGATTTCGAAGAGGGCCCACGCCCAAGGCGGCTCGATCCAAATCGAGACCACGCCCCACGCCAGCAGGATGCCTAAGATGGTGGCAGGCAGGAGGTTGGCGGCACGCAGGCGGCCCGGCGCGGTCATGGGTCGCGCTCCAGGCGGAGTCCGGTGATGGAGAAGTCGCCGGTGAGGCGCGTGGAGCCGGGAACGCGCCGGTACATCAAGGCCAGCCGGGCCACCTCGGCGGGAGCCCGGAAGCCCTGGGTGAGATCGCCTGGAAGGGGTACCCAGACGGGACCGCCGCGGGGATAAAACAGACGCCAGGCCAAGCCGGCGGCGGAGGCGGGGTCGTCTGCGTGAAGGTTCTGGAGGAGCCGGTAGCGGGCCCCCGGTTGCAGCGGAACATATTGCCAGACGACCACGCAATCGTCCGCCTGGTCGCCCGAGAAAGTCCCTCGCAGGACGCCTTCAAAGCGCACCTGACTTAGGCCGCCGGCGCCTTCGGCATGCCAATCGAAGCCGCTGGCGATGGGGAGGTGCCGGAAATCCGCGTTGGTCAACGGCCGCCCCCCGCCGGCATCCAGACGGTCGTAAGGCAGGAGGCGTCGGGTGCAAAGCGCGTTCCACAGTTCCACGGGGTCCTGAGCGTCGCCCTCCGCCAGCAATTGATTGGCATAGCCGAGAAGAGCGGGAAGGTCTTGGCCGGTGCCAGTCTCGGCCAAGCGTAGGGCTAGTCCCGCGGCCGCCGCCGGTTGACCCTGAGATGCCAGGAAGCTGAGAAACTGACGCGCGATGGCGGGCGGTTGGAGGAGGCCCTCGGCAGCCAGGGCTGGAGGATCCAGGAGGCGTCCCAACAGGTTCAGAACCGGGGTCACATTGCCCGGCGCGATCGCCAAAGCGGCTTTCGACCATCGTATACAGAGATCGGCATTTCCACGCCGGAAATAATAGCCCGCCAGCAAATATCTGGGTTGATAGAGGCGGCTCAGGCGGGCGGCCGCGAGGAGATTCTGTTCGGCCGCCGTGAGATCGCCGGCCAGTTCGGCTTGCTGGGCCAGGCTCATGCGCCACTGTGGGTTCTGGGGATCGGCCGCGACTGCGGCCTGGAGGCTGGGGAGGGGATCGCTACCGGTCTCTTCGAGTTTTTCGGCCAGTCGATTATAGAAGGTCGCGTCCAGGGGAGCCAGGCAGACGGCACGGCGGCGGTCCTCCAGGCGGGAACTGGCTGAGAGGCGCTCGGCCCAGGCCAGGCGGACCGTCCAATAAGCGGCCAACACGAGGACAAGAAGGGATCCGCAACTGAAGAGCGCTCGGGCTGGAGAAACAGCCGGATGGCGTCGGTCAGCTCGGAGGGAGGATTCCCTCTGCAAGGAACTCCAGCATAGCAAAATTCTACAGATCATCCCGTCCCTCCGGGGGACCTACCTTTCTGGGATCCGGCGCCGGCAGAGCCGCAGTTTGGCGTGCGAAACGGGCGGCAGGAGTCTCACTGCTTTTCACCAAATTTTTTCGCCGGCTCTATAACGAAACCGGCATCTTCAACCGATATAGAGATTGGTATGAGAACGAATCGCAACTTTATTTCAGCGTTCGCGGGAGCGGCGCTGATTATCGCGACCCTCGGGTCTGGCGAGCTTCTGGCCGCGAACGGCGTAATCGGGCTGGCAGTTGCCAATGGAAGCTTCCAGGTGGATCGGGCACAGGTTTGGGGCAGTTCCTCCCTATTCGATGGAAGCACCGTGGAGACGGCCATGACCGGTTCGCAAATTCAGGTGAATGGCAGCGCGGACGTTCGGCTGGCTTCCGACTCGCGGGTCAAGGTCTATCGGTCCAGAATGGTTCTCGAACAGGGTTTCACGGAGGTCCGGGGGGCTACGGGTTTTACAGTAGAAGCCCGTTCGTTGACGATTACCCCTAAAGCGCATGATGGGGTGACGCGGATCAAATTGCAGGGTTCTCGAAAAGTGACCGTGGCGGCTTTGAACGGGCCGGTGGATGTACGGAACAGCGGTGGTCTGCTGGTGGCGCGGCTGGCGGCCGGCATGAGTCTGGACTTCGAGCCGCAAACGACTGGATCGGCGGGAGCCACCTCCGGAACGGGATCCGGCGCCCAGACGGGAGCGGGAGCCAGCGGATCGAGCGCAGGCAGCGCCGGCGGTTCGGCCGGGGCGGCAGGTGCGCAAACCGGAGCGGGAGCGGGTGGTGCGGCCAGCGGGGCTAGCGGATCGACCGCAGCAGGTGCAGCCGGTGCCGCAGGTGCGGCAGGTGCGGCAGGAGCGGCCGGTGCGGCCGCGGGGGTCGGAGTGGGGACCATCGCAATCATCGGCGGCGTGGCGGTAGCGGCCACCGTCGGCGGACTAGCCGCCACAGGAAGCCTGCCGGGCCAGAGCCAATCCACCCCATCGGCCAGCCAGTAACGCGGTCGCGGTACTCGCGTCCGACCATCGTGTCGCCACCGCACGCCCGTGGCTCTGTTTTGCTACTGGGCCGCTCACAGTTCAGCGGTGTCCCATGACGTCGCAGGCGGAGGCGTCTCTTGGCACTTTGCCCGCGCAGACTTGGACTCGGCTTTTCCAGCTTCTCAGCCAGTGCACGTACCAGGGCATGCGGCCATTGACCGGGACCGGGAAGCGGTAAATGGGGCTCGCGGCGGCTTTCGAGTGCGCCACAGGCCCCAAGCTTCGTCTTTGCGTGACCTCAATTTCATACTTTCAGACCCCATGTTGGCCATTAGCGTGCTTGAGTATTGCCGACTCATTAAGAGGAGGGTCGCACATGGCCAAGGGTTTCGTATCGATTACCGTGGAACGCTGCAAGGGCTGCGGATTCTGTGTCGAATTCTGTCCCACCCACGTTCTCGCGCTTTCATCTGCTTATAATTCCAAGGGTTATCACGCACCCCATATCGTGTCTGCGGAAAAATGCAGCGGTTGCGATCTATGCGGAATGTATTGCCCGGATTTCGCCATTTTTGGAGCACGCTATGCACGCTGATCCGAAGGGCGTTCTCACGGGCGTTCACTTTCTCGATGGTGACCATGCGTGCTGTGAGGGAACCCTCGCAGCCGGTGCGCGATTTAGCGCAGGTTATCCCATCACTCCATCCACGGAGGTCGTGGAGCGGTTTGCATCGAGGATTCCAACCGTAGGCGGCATTTTCATCCAGATGGAGGATGAATTGGCCGCTTCCATCGCCATCCAGGGAGCGGTTTGGGGCGGGGCGAAAGCCTTTACGGTGACCTCCGGACCGGGCTTTTCGCTGATGATGGAGCATCTCGGATATGCAGCCATGACCGAGACGCCCTGCGTGTTCGTGAATGTGCAGCGCGGAGGACCATCCACCGGCTTGCCGACCCTGCCGGCGCAAGCCGACATGATGCAGGCCCGCTGGGGTTCCCACGGGGATTACGGGATCATCGCATTGTGCCCTAACTCGCCCCAGGAGTGCTTCGATTTGACGGTTACGGCATTCAATCTGGCCGAGGAGTTCCGTGTCCCCGTGATGATGATGCTGGACGAATGCGTGGGGCACATGACCGAGAAGGTGGTGATTCCGGAGGCGGAGCGCATCCAGGTTACCCCGAGGCGCTACACCAAACGGCAACCCGCGGACTTCCGCCTTTACGAACCGCTCGCGGATCAGGTGCCGGATATGGTGAGGGCGGGCGAGGGTTACCGTTTCCACGTTACCGGTCTGACTCATGACGATCGCGGCTATCCCAGCATGAACGTGGAAACTCAGGATCGCCATGTGCGGCGGCTACAGGACAAACTCAAGCCGCTGGCCAACGGGCGCGCGCTTTCGGAGACGGAAAACCTGGAGGACGCCGAAGTGGTGGTGGTTTCTTACGGCATCACTTCGCGAGTGGCGCAGCGCGCGCTACAGTTAGCGCGCCAGCAGGGGATTCGCGCCGGCAAGTTCCGGTTGATCTCGGCCTGGCCCTTTCCCGAGGCGCGCATCGCCGAACTGGCCGGAAGGGTGAAGGCTTTTGTGGTGCCGGAGTTGAACCTGGGCCAGATGGTCCACGAAGTGGCGCGGGCGGCGGCCGGCAAGGCCAAAGTGATGCCGGTGACCCACGCGGGGGGCGGCGTGCACCCGCCCGAGACCATTCTGAACGCGATTGTGGAGGCGGTGCGATGAACGAAACAACTCTGGAGGTCCCTTACGAAATCCCGGTGGACGCACACAACCCGGTCGAGCCTTTTTTGCGAATGGACCGGATGCCGCATATCTGGTGTCCGGGATGCGGGATCGGGACGACCGTCAACTGCTTCACGCGAGCGCTTCTCGATTCGAAGGCAGACCTGGACAAGGTAGCGATCGTCTCGGGAATCGGCTGCACGGGACGGGTTGCCGGATACGCCAGCCTGGATTCCTTCCATACCACCCACGGGCGCGCCATTCCTTTCGCCACCGGGCTCAAGCTGGCCAATCCCGAACTGCAAGTGGTGGTGTACTCGGGCGATGGCGACCTGTTCGCGATCGGCGGCAACCATTTCATCCACGCGGCGCGCCGTAACATGGACTTGAAGGTGATCTGCGTGAACAACCTAACCTACGCCATGACGGGAGGGCAAACGGCGCCGACGACGCCCAGCCACGTGATCAGCGCGACGTCGCCGTACGGGGTATTCGAGCCGGCCTTCAACCTGGTGGCCCTGGCGGAAGCCGCGGGGGCCAGTTATGTCGCGCGTTGGACCACGTATCACGTCAAGCAACTGGCGCGATCCATGGAAGAGGTGCTGAAGAAGAAGGGCTTCTGTTTCATCGAGGTCTTGTCGCCTTGTCCTACTCTGTACCAGCGGCGCAACAAGATGGGCGATGGGCTGGACACCATGAAGTTCTACAAGCAGGCGAGTAAGGTGCGTCACGGAGCGCCCACCAGCGAGTGCGCGCTGACTAAATCGGGAGAGATCGTGGTAGGCAAGTTTGTGGATCGCGACCGGCCGGGTTACTTCGAGCTGTTGAACGCGCAGATGACGGAAACCCTGGGTGAGCGTTACGCGGAACCGGAGGTTGTATGCGGCAACTGCTGACGGAAATTCGGATTGCCGGCTTCGGCGGCCAGGGAGTGATTCTGGCAGCGGCCGTGATCGGCAAGGCGGCGGCCCTGTTTGAGGGCGGTTATGCCACGATGACGCAGAGTTTTGGACCCGAGGCGCGCGGTGGATCCTCGAGCGCCCAGGTGATCCTTTCGAGCGAGCCCATCCTGTATCCTTACGTGGCCCATCCCGACGTCCTGGTGGTGATGAGCCAGGAGGCCGCCACCCGCTTCGCGCCCGAGTTGAAGCCCGGGGGAATCCTGATCACCGAGCGGGAACTGGTTCGGGTGGACAACTACCCGCCAGGCGTGCGTGTGTATGGAGTGCCGGCCACCCGCCTGGCCGAGGAACTGGGCCGCAAGGTGGTTCTGAACATCGTGATGACCGGCTTCTTCGGGGCCATCACCGGGCTGCTGGAAGCGGAATCGCTGCGCAGAGCGGTGGCGGATTCGGTGCCCCCGGCGATGCAGAAGCTCAATTTGCAGGCGTTCGAGAAGGGCTATGAATATGGCTCCAACCTGATGCTGCAGATGGGAGCGAACGGTAACGGCAACGGGGACCCGGTGCTGGCGCTGGAATCGGCATAGGCCCTGGGAGTGCGCCCCGGGGACCGTGCACGGCGCCATCGATCGTCCCTTCGTCAACTGCGTAGCGAACTGCTATGCTCACTGAAAATGGACCCAGTGGAGGCCAGGCACGGTAATCTCCGTCCCCGCGCGTTCCGCGGAACCGGATCTCGTGCAGCCGGCCCGCGGCGGAGGCGTTCGCAAACCGCGGCGCCCTTTTCCGCATCCGGCGCTCCCGGAGATCCGCGTTGATTGGGTCGGCCATCCGGCCCGCCCTCCGGGGCTTGTGGCGCGCCCCCGGATTTGCCTTGCCGGCGGTGCTCACCCTCGCGCTGGGGATCGGCGCCAATACCGGTGCATTCTCCGCGCTGCGGGCGCTGGTGTGGAATCCGCTGCCGTATCCTGCGCCCGAGCGCCTGGTGGCGCTTTATGAAACGGGCGTGGATGGCAAACCGCGCGGCGTGGCGGAGGCCAATTTGCTCGATTGGCGGCGCCACACGCCGCTCATCGAATCCATGGCCGCCTATCAGCC
>JASHSS010000741.1 GCA_030038565.1 Bryobacteraceae bacterium | reverse complement strand
CTGGGATACACAGGGACCTCGGGCTCGGTGACGTACCAGTAAATTGCCGGCCGCCCGTCGCCGGATATACAGCCCCTCGCTGCCACTATACTAAGTAGAGATGGAGCGACGGGGCTGGAGACGGTGGGCGGCCTATTCCGGGCTTCTGTGCCTGGCGCTGGTGGTGTCCGTTCTGGCCAGCATCTACTTCGGCGGATCGGTCGATAACTGGGCCTACGATTTCATCCTCAGCGCTACCAATCCCAAGCCTTGGCCGCGGCACCATTCGGCGATTCTCGGCATCGACGAGCGCACTTTACGGGCCCAGGGAGGGGCGCGCAACCTGCGCAACATGCTGGTCAAGGTCCTGCCGGTGGTCAATTCCGCCGGTCCCAGGGTGGTGGTGATCGACGTGATCCTTTCGGACCGCGAAGACCCGTCCACCGATGCCGCCCTGGCCAACGCCCTGCGGCCGATCCACAACCTGGTGCTGGCCAGCGATCTGCAAAAGGACGGCTTCGAAGCGCCGCTGCCTGAATTTGCCCGCGCCGCGGCCGCCATCGGCCACGTCCACGTGGAGATGGACGACGACGCGGTGACGCGCGCCATTCCTCTGGACAAGCGTTACAGCCCCTCGCCGGTGCATCACGAACAGAAGTGGGCTCTGGCGCTCGAAGCCTTCCGCCTGTGGAGCGGAGTCGGCCAGATCGAGGAAATCATTCCCTCCTCGCTGAGGGTGGGCAATACTACCATCCCCGGGTACTACCGGGATTCCGGCAAAGAGGAAGGCCGCCTCATGCGGATCCGCTTTGCCCACGGCGGCCAGGCCATCCCCCGCTACTCCCTGGAAGACCTCCTGGAACAGCCTGGCCTGGCATCCAATTTAGCCGGCAAGGTGGTGTTCATCGGGTCCACCGCCGCCACCGAGCACGACCGCCTGGCCACCCCCCTCACCAACGGCGGCGAGCCGGCCAGCGGAATCGAAATCAACGCCGAGGCCTTCGAAACCATGGCCAACGGCCTGTTCCTGGCCACTGCCTCCGAATACCTGATGCTGCTCTTCGCCCTGGGCTTCGTGACCGCCGCCGGCCTGGCGTTCCGCTATCTGCCCGGCTGGATGGCGTACGCGGCCGCGGTCCTTATCCTGGTGGCCGCAGGACTCACGCCCTATTTCTTCTTCCGCCAGGGACTGGTGTTTGCGGCCTCCATGTCCATTGGCCCGGCGTTCCTCGGCTGCGCCTGCGCCGCCGGATATTATCACCTGGTGGTGCGCCGCAATCTGCGCCGCAGCGAGGCCGAGCGCGCCCTCTACCAGCAGAAATTCCACTTCGCCACGCACGAGCTCCGCACCCCGCTCGCCACCATTCAGGCTTCGAGCGAGCTGATGGCCCGCTTTCCGTCCCTGAGCGAAGAAAAGCGCAAGCAGATTCTTCAGAACATCAACTCCGAATCCAAACGCCTGGCGCGCCTGGTGGAGATCTTCCTGAACGTGGAGCGCCTCTCCGCCGGCCAGATGGAACTGAAGCACGAGGCCATCCCGGTGAAGGAGATGGTGGAACTGTGCGTGGATCGCACCCGTCCCCTGGCCGAGCGCAAGCAGATTGCCATTCACCTGGAGCCGGTGCCCGAAACCCTCCAGATTTCTGGCGACCGCGAACTCATGGAGTACGCCTGTTACAATCTGCTGACTAACGCGGTGAAGTACTCGCCCCAGCTCACCCAGGTGACTGTTTCGGCAACCCGCGATGGCGGCGATATCCGGATTGCCGTCCAGGATCAGGGCATCGGCATGGACCAGAAGGAGGTCAAACAGGTCTTTCAAAAGTTTTACCGTACCAAAAAAGCGGAAGAATCCGGAGAAGCCGGCACCGGAATCGGCCTCTCCATCGTCCAACAGATCGTGGAACAGCACGGGGGTGAAATTGAAGTCGCCAGCCAGCCGGGAGCCGGGTCGTGTTTCACCCTGGTCCTGCCCGGACGCTCCGTGGGGCACCCTCAGGGCGCCCTTTCCACCGTGGCGGAACGGCATTAAATGCAGAAACTACTGTTAGTCGAAGACGATCCGGCGTTGCAGTTCACCATCCAGGTGGCGCTCGAGGAAAAGGGCTACAACGTGGATGCCGTGTCCACCACCGGCGAAGCCATCCGCCGGCTGGACGGGACGGCCTATCCGATTGTAATTTCGGACATCTACGTGGATGAGCACACCGGGCTGGACGTGCTCAACGCCGCCAAACAGAAGGATCCGCAGTGTTCGGTTATCCTCATGACCGGCCGCGGCACGGTGGAAACCGTCATGGCGGCCACCCGTGGCGGCGCGTTTGATTACCTGGCCAAGCCCTTCGATCTCGACGTGCTCACCGATACCATCGAGCGCGCCGAAGCCTCCCGCAACCAGCAGGAGGAAGAAGCCGAAGAGGAGGAGTTGCCCGAGACCGAGGTGATCGGCTTTTCCCCCGCCATGGTCGAGATTTACAAGATCGTATCCAAGGCGGCCGATACCGACGCCACCGTGGTGGTGGAAGGCGAGACCGGCAGCGGCAAGGAAGTGGTGGCCCGCATGATCCACCGCAACAGCCACCGTAAGAGCCAGGCTTTCGTGCCGGTGGATTGCGCGTCGATCACCTCTTCGCTTCTGGAGAGCGAGTTGTTCGGCGCCGTCCGCGGCGCTTACACCGGCGCCGACAAGGACCGCGTGGGAGTCTTCGAAGCCGCCAACCGCGGCACCGTCTTCCTGGACGAAATCGGCGAAATCGACCTGAATTTCCAGTTGGCGCTCCTGCGCTTCCTCGAAAGCCATGAAATCCGGCCAGTGGGCGCTTCGCGCTCGAGAGAAGTGGACGTCCGCGTGATCGCGGCCACCAATAAGGACCTCCAGCGCATGGTGGACGAGAAGAAGTTCCGCGAAGATCTCTGGTACCGCCTGAACACCGTGCGCATCTTCATGCCTCCCCTGCGCGAGCGCCGTGGCGACATTCCCCTGCTGGTGCGCTTCTTCGCGAACAAGTACATGCAGCGCTACACCCGCGACGTGAAGGTGACCGATTCCGGCCTCAAGGCCCTGCAGGACTACACCTGGCCCGGCAACGTCCGCCAGTTGCAGCACATGGTAGAGCGCCTGGTGATCCTGGCCGACCGCATCGACGCGGCGGGCGTCCACAACGCGCTCACCGCCATGGAATCGCGCGAGAAGCCTGTCGATACCCTGGCGGATGCCGAAGAGGAGCAGATCCGCCGCGTCCTCGCCGCCACCGGCGGCAACAAGAGCAAGGCCGCCCAAATCCTCGGCATCGAGCGCAAAACCCTCTACCGCAAGCTGGAGCGGATGAAGCTGTAGGGGGCGTTTCCAGCGGGAGATTGGTTCACCGCGGAGACGCGGAGTCGACGCCTACCCCGAAACCCTCGCGGCCACTCCCTGTCCGCAATCTGTGCCAACCTGAAAGATATGAGCTTTCGACTGGCGGTCAACTACCGCCCGCGCGGCGACCAGGAGAACGCCATCGCGGAACTCGTCCGCGGCGTCCGCGACGGCGAGCAGCACCAGGTGCTCCTGGGCGTCACCGGCTCCGGCAAGACCTTCACCATGGCCAAGGTTATCGAAGCCGTCCGCCGCCCCGCCCTGGTGCTGGCGCATAACAAAACCCTGGCCGCCCAGCTCTACCACGAATTCAAGTCTTTCTTCCCCGAAAACGCCGTCGAGTACTTTGTCAGTTACTACGATTATTACCAGCCCGAGGCTTATATCCCTTCGAGCGACGTCTACATCGAAAAGGAAGCCACCATCAACGACGAGTTGGATAAGTTGCGCCTCTCGGCCACCAAGTCCCTGTTCGAGCGCCGCGATTGCGTCATCGTCGCGAGCGTAAGCTGCATCTACGGCCTGGGATCGCCCGAAGCCTATTACGGCATGCTGCTGATGCTCGAAAAGGGCCAGAAAATCTCCCGCCACGCTATCCTCTCCAAGCTCGTCGAGATCCTCTACGAGCGCAACGACTCCGATTTCCGCCGCGGCACCTTCCGCGTGCGCGGCGACGTCATCGAAATCTATCCCACCTACGACGACAACGCCTACCGCATCGAACTGTGGGGCGATGAAGTCGAAAGCCTGGCCCAGATCGACCCGCTGCTCGGCCAGGTGAAGCAAACCTACATCCGCCTGCCCATCTATCCCAAGACCCATTACGTAATGTCCGAAGAGACCAAGCTCAGCGCCATGGACAGCATCCGCGTGGAGCTGGACTGGTGGCACAAGGAGCTCGAAAAGCAGGGCAAACTGGTCGAGGCCCAGCGCCTTTTCCAGCGCACTATGTTCGATCTTGAAATGATCAAGGAGATCGGCTACTGCCACGGCATCGAAAACTACTCGCGCCATTTCTCCGGCCGCCTGCCGGGGGAAGCTCCGCCCACCCTCCTCGACTACCTCCCGCACGATTCCCTCATCCTGATCGACGAGAGCCACCAGACCATCCCCCAGTTGCACGGCATGTATCACGGCGATCGCTCGCGCAAGGAGGTGCTGGTGGCCCACGGCTTCCGCCTGCCCAGCGCTCTAGATAACCGGCCCCTGACCTTCGAGGAATTCGAGCACCGCGTCAACCAGCTGATCTACGTCTCCGCCACCCCCGGCCCCTATGAGCTGACCCGCTCCGCCGGAGTGGTGGTCGAGCAGATCATCCGCCCCACCGGCCTGGTCGATCCCACCGTCGAAATCCGCCCGGTGAAGGGCCAGGTGGACGATCTGCTGGGCGAAATCCGCAAGCGGGCCGACGCCAGCCAGCGCGTGCTCGTCACCACCCTCACCAAGCGCATGGCCGAAGACCTGGCCGAGTATTACTCCGAGGTCGGCGTCCGCTGCCGCTATCTGCACTCGGAAGTCACCACCTTCGACCGTATTAAGATCCTGCGCGACCTCCGCCGCGGCGAATTCGACGTGCTGGTGGGCATTAACCTCCTGCGCGAAGGCCTTGATCTGCCCGAAGTCTCGCTGGTGGCGATTCTGGATGCCGATAAAGAAGGCTTCCTGCGCTCCTCCGGCTCGCTCATCCAGACGATGGGCCGCGCCGCGCGTCACGTCGAGGGCCACGCCATCCTCTATGCCGACGTGCTGACCGACAGCATGCGCAAGGCGCTCGACGAAACCGGGCGCCGCCGCAAAGTGCAGTTGGAATACAACCAGCGCAACGGCATCGTCCCGCAATCCATCGTGCGGCCCATCGATATGAGCCTGGTGGCCGTCGCCGAGGGCGATTACGTCACCGTGCCGCTTGAAAGCGACCAAGAAGTGGATAATCTGTCCCCCGAAGAGCGCCTGCGCTTCATCGGCGAATTGGAAGAGAAGATGCGCGAAGCCGCCCGCAAGTTCGAATTCGAAAAGGCCGCCCAGTTCCGGGACCGGGTGAAGACTCTCAAAGCCGTAGCGGTGTGAAGGCGCCCGGCGGCGGGCCGCGTGGGAAGAGGGGTAGCGTGCGTCCCGCATCGCGAGACGATGCGGGACGGCGCGGTTTGAGCTGCGTTAGTCGGCAGCGAAGGTAGACAACTGTGCGTCAAGATCCGCCAGGGCCTTCTTCAGAACCACCCGGTAACGCGGATTTTGCGCGGTATTCAACTCCCGGACCACCCTGGTTCGGGAGAGAAGGATGTTCTCCTTCTTGCGAATCGACTCAAGTTGCTCGGGAGCCGGTGAGTTTAGCAAAACGGCGCTTTTGCGAGCTTCGGCCGCGTCGATCTGCGCCTCGACCGACTTACTTTCCCAACCTCTGGCCATGCCTTTATATTACGCTTGTCGGAGCCGAATGGGAAGCTTCGTACAGTTTTTCGGGTCCGGGGGAACCCCACAGTACTTCCGGTTGGGTTCAAGCGAACCTGGCTTTGAGCATCGTCCGCGCGCAATTGTAGCCCGGAGCGCCCATCACGCCGCCGCCGGGATGCGCGCCGGAGCCGCACAGATACAGTCCTTCGATGGGCGTACGGTACCGCGCCCAGCCGGCCACCGGGCGCATGACGAACATCTGGTCGAGGCTCATTTCGCCGTGAAAGATGTTGCCGCCGGTGATGCCGAAGCGGCGTTCGAGATCGAGAGGCGTGAGCACCTGGCGATGCTCGATGATGCTGCGGATGTTGGGTGCATACTCTTCGATGAGGGCGATGACGCCGTCGGCGAAGGGATCGCGCAGATCGTCCCAGGCGCCGTGGCGCAGGGTGTAGGGCGCGTATTGCAGGAAGATGCCCATGATGTGCTTCCCCGGCGGAGCGAGCGAAGGGTCGTAGACCGTGGGAATGGTGAGTTCCAGCAGGGGGCGCTGGGAGGGCATGCCGTACTTGGCGTCGTCCCAGGCGCGCTCGACGTAATCGATGTCGGGGCAGATGTGCATGGTGGCGCGGTGGTGCGGGCCGGGCGCGCCGGGATATGCCGTAAATTCGGGCAGGCCGTTCAGCGCGAGGTTGATCTTCGCGCTCGTGCCTTCGATGCGGAAGTGGCGGATGGCGGCGAGGAAGTCGGAATCGAGATGGCGCTCCTCGACCAGCGAGAGGAAGGTCAATTTGGGGTCGAGATTGGAAGCCACCGAGGCGGATTCGATCTCTTCGCCGGATTCGAGCAGCACTCCCGACGCGCGGTGCCCGCGCACCAGCACGCGGGAGACGGCGGCGCTGGTGCGGATGTGCGCGCCGGCGGCGCGGGCGGCGGCGGCGATGGCCTCGGAAACCGCGCCCATGCCGCCCCGCACGAAGCCCCACAGGCCGCGGTGTCCGGCCACGCCGCCCATGCAGTGGTGCAATAGAATATACGCCGTGCCGGGCGAGCGCGGGCCGCCGTTGGCGCCGATCACGCCATCGGTGGCGAGGGTCACCTTGACCTGCTCGCTTTCGAACCACTCGTCCAGAAATTCGGCCGCGCTCTGGGTGAAGATTTTGACCAGCGCCACGAGTTCGGCCGGCGAGAGGCCGCGGAGCTTGCCGGCCAATCGCAGATATTCCAGGAAACTGGCCGGACCGCGCGGCGGAAAGGGCGGCGGCGTCGAAAGGAGCAGGCCTTCGACCACCTGGGAGAGCCGTTCCAGGCGGTCTTCGTAAGCCGGGTAGACCTCGGCATCGCGCGCTGAGAATCTGGCGATCTCGGCCAGGGTGCGGGCGCGGTCCTGCCACATGAAGAAGTGGCGGCCATCCGGGAAGACGGAAAAGAAGGCGGGGTCCTTGGCGTCCACCTGGTAGCCGTAGCGCGGCAGGTCGAGTTCGCGGACGATGCGCTCCTGCATCAGGCTGGTGAGGTAGGCGGCGGTGGAGACGCGGTAGCCCGGCCAGATTTCCTCGGTGACCGCGCAACCGCCCACTAGCGGACGGCGTTCGAGGACCAGCACCCGGCGTCCCGCGCGGGCCAGATAAGCCGCGGCGACGAGGCCGTTATGGCCGCCGCCGACGATGATGGAGTCGTATTTGGGCATAAGTAGTCAGGCGAGCATGCGATGCAAATAGGCTAAGGACCGGTTGCGGGCACAGGCGACCGGGCCGTCGAAATACTTGAGGAGTTCCATGAGGAAGTCGAGCTGCGAGTCGAATCGCGGCGGGCGCAGGCGTTCCAGATCCTCTTTGGTCAGGTGGTCCGTGGATGAAGGAGGGTTGACGTTCAGCGCGGTTGCGCCTTCGGGAGTGAGTCCGGCGAGGTACCAGCTTTCGATTTCCGTGGAGACAACGATAATCTCCTGGTCCTTAAGGGCGGGATAACGCGCTTTCAGCTTATCCTTACGGCTGGCGACACATGGCGCGGAGTTCACCGCTTCAACGAAACGGCGGTCGCGGTCGCCCTCTACCCAGACCGCCAGTCGTGTCTGCACTGGTTAAGCCTCAAGCAGATTCTCAACATAGAGTTCCTGTATGCCGATTTCCTCGCGAAGAAAGCGCTGGACCTGAGCCTTGTCGGCGGGCCGGCTGGCGTGGGAGGAGCCAGAGGCGTCGCGCGAGATGAGGATGAGTTGCCCGGGGTCTGCATACCGCACTACCTCCGGGTTGTGGGTGGTGACGATGATTTGCTTGAGGCGCGAGGCGTCTTTGAGCATCTCGACTACTCGAGAAATGAGGGAGGGGTGCAAGTTCCGCTCCGGTCCTTCCATCACCACGAGGGACTTTCGCTCGAAATAGAGAATCACAATGAGGGCTACGACGTCGATGGTGCCGTCGGAGAGGAAGGCCGCCGGCAATAACGCTTGCGAGAACTTCTCGCGCATTTGGAAGAAGAAGGAGCTGTCCTGCATCTGTTGAGTTTCCAACTCCGCCGCGAAAGGCAGGACGTCTTTCAGGAGATTTAGCAGCTTCCGGCGGTGCTCACTGTCGGAGAGGATCTTGTCAAGGGCGATTGCAAGGTTCTCGGCATTGGATTCCAGATCCGTCTTGGCGCCAAGGAAAACGCCGCCTTTGGGTCCCTTTGGATCGATATCGTAAACGCCGATCAGCTTTAATCCGTCGAGTGGCGGCATCGATCTTAGAATCGCCTCTTCAATCAGGAGCGGCTGAGGAGCATCAGAGCGGCGGTGCGAGTTCAACGAACTCACCAAGGTTTCCGTAAACGCATTAGAATCGCCTTCAATCTCATATCGATCTCCCACTCGTTTGATCGTGAACGTGGAATCAAGCCGCACGAGCAATTGATCTTCCGCAACGGAGACGCGCCTTCCACTCGTAACTGCCAGGGAGAAGCGGTATGTCTGCCGAATCAATCGTGATGGCCTGCCCAAAGGAGTCTCCGCAACCTCGGCCTCGATCGAAAGCTCGAACGCCAGTTTGTCGTCCGGTTCGCAGCTCATATTGCGCAAGTATTGCGCCCCGCCCTGAATCGAGATCGCGTTCTCCAACCCGCTCTCGGCGATGTCCCGGATGAATGCGAATAGCTGGACAAAGTTCGACTTGCCTGACGCATTCGCTCCGATCACCACGTTCAGCGGGTCGAGCCGGATATCCAACTCGCGAAAGCTCTTAAAGTTCCAGGCGCGGAGGCGTGTCAGTCGCATGATCCTACCTCTTGCGGAACACCACCACCGCCAGCGGCGGCAGGGTCACGGCGATCGAGTGCTCGCGGTTGTGCTTGGGGACGGGCGTCGATGAGACCACCCCGCCGTTGCCCATGTTGCTGCCGCCGAACACGGCCGAATCGGTGTTGAGCACCTCTTCGTAAAAGCCCTCCTCGGGGACGCCGAATTCGTAGCCGGTGTGGGGCACGGGTGTGAAATTGCAGCAGATCAGCAGGAAATCGCGGGGGTCCTCGGCGCGTCGCAGGAAGGCGATAATGGAGTGCTCCACGTCGCGAAAATCCACCCATTCGAATCCGCTGTAGTGGAAATCCACCTGGTAGAGCGCGGGGTTGTCGCGGTAAAAGCGGTTCAGCTCGCGCATGAGCGTCTGCAGCTTGCGGTGCGGCTCGAACTCCAGCAGTTCCCAGCGCACGCCGGCGTTGTGGTTCCATTCCTCGCGCTGGCCGATCTCCTGGCCCATGAACAGGAGCTTCTTTCCGGGATGCGTCCACATGTAGGCCAGGAAAGCCCTCACGTTGGCGAACTGCTGCCATTCGTCGCCGGGCATTTTGTTCACCAGCGAGCCTTTGCCGTGCACCACCTCGTCATGCGAGATGGGCAGCACGAAATTCTCGCTGAAGGCGTAGAGCAGGCTGAAGGTGATGTGGTTGTGCTCGAACTTGCGGTAGACCGGATTCTTCGAGAAGTAATCCAGCATGTCGTGCATCCAGCCCATGTTCCACTTCATGGTGAAGCCGAGGCCGTTGAGATAGACCGGCTTGGAGACGCCCGGAAAGGCGGTGGATTCCTCGGCCGCGGTGAAGGCGCCGGGCACCTTGTGGGCCAGCTCGTTGAAGCGGCGGAGAAAATCGATGGCCTCCAGGTTCTCGTTGCCGCCGAACTGATTGGGCAGCCACTCGCCCGGCTGGCGCGAGTAGTCCAGGTAGAGCATGGAGGCGACGGCGTCCACGCGCAGCCCGTCGATGTGGTACTCCTGCAGCCAGAACAGGGCATTGGAGATCAGAAAAACGCGCACCTCGTTGCGGCCATAGTTGAATACCATGGTGCCCCACTCGCGATGCTCGCCCTTGCGGGGGTCGGCATGCTCGTAGAGCGCGGTGCCGTCGAAGAAGGCCAGGCCGTGGGCATCCTTGGGGAAGTGCGCGGGAACCCAGTCCACAATCACCCCGAGGCCGGCGCGGTGGCAGCAATCCACCAGGTATTTGAAATCGTCGGGCGTGCCGAAGCGTGAAGTGGGCGCGAAGTAGCCGATCACCTGGTAGCCCCAGGAGCCGGAATAGGGATGCTCCATCACCGGCAGCATCTCCAGGTGGGTGTAACCCATGCGCCGCGCGTACTCCACCAGCTTGACG
Organism: Bryobacteraceae bacterium; assembly: GCA_030038565.1. Classification (GTDB taxonomy): domain Bacteria; phylum Acidobacteriota; class Terriglobia; order Bryobacterales; family Bryobacteraceae; genus JOPF133. The sequence goes on along the minus strand of JASHSS010000741.1, from coordinate 1,129 downwards.
GCCATCTCCCGGTAGCTGAGCGGCTGGCCCATGGGACCTCGCATCCAGGATTCCAGGTGCACCTCGTAGATGGAGACCGGTGACTTCAGCCAATCGGCGTGCCCGCGGGCTTCCATCCAGGCGGCGTCTCCCCACTGGTAGCGGTTGATATCCCACACCACAGAGGCGGATTTGGGAGGCGTCTCGCAGCAAAAAGCGTAGGGATCGGCCTTAAGCTGCTGGTACCCGGCGAAGCGCGATTTCACGTTGTACTTATAAGGCGCGCCCACGCCCAAACCGGGGACGAAGAGCTCCCAGATGCCCCCGTTGCGGCGGCGCATGGGGTGGCGGCGCACGTCCCAATCGTTGAATTCGCCGGTTACCGTGACGTTCAGGGCATTGGGCGCCCAGACGGCGAAGCGCACGCCCGAAGCGCCATCGGAATCGGCCAGGTGCGCGCCGAGCGTGCGGTAGGCCTCGTGGAGCGTGCCTTCCGTGTGGAGGTAAAGGTCGGTGTCGGAGATTTGCGTGCCGTAACGGTAGGGATCGTCGATTTGGATCTCGCGGCCTCCCCAGAGCTTGGCGCGGATGGTATAGCGCCCCGGCTCGCCGCTCAGCGAGGCGCAGAAGAAGCCCTGGTCGTGCTGCCTCTCCATGGGGCACGGGTCGCCGCCGGCCACCACCGCGGCCGATTCGGCCTGGGGAAGGAAGGCGCGCACTTCCCAGCGGTTCTGCCCGCCTTTCTTGCGGGTCCGGTGCGGCCCCAGGATGCGGAAGGCATCCCCGTGGTAGCCGCCCACTATGGCTTCAATTTCTTCGACATTCATGAGAGCCTGATCGTATGGAATCGGACGGAGGGCCGGTCGGCGGCCGCGGTTCGGTCCAATCAACCAGTATGGACGATTTCCTGGCGGAAATGCCCAAAGCCGAGCTGCATTTGCACCTGGAAGGTTCGGTGGAACCCGAGACGCTCCACGAACTCGACCCGGCCACGCCTGTGGAGCGGTTCCGCGCGCTCTATGAATATCCCGATTTCGATTCCTTTCTGCGAGCCTTCGGCGCGGTCGGAAAGCTCTTGCGCACTCCTGCCAATTACGCCCACATCACCCGGCGCCTGTTGGAGGGCCTGGCCGCGCAGAATGTGCGCTAC
>JASHSS010000740.1 GCA_030038565.1 Bryobacteraceae bacterium | reverse complement strand
CTTGATCAGGTCGATGGGCTGAGCCTGCGACAGCAGGTCGATATCCCGCCGCCCGCTGATGCCCGACACGCGCCCGCCTTTTTCCTCCTCCTGCAGGAATCCCATGGACTTCTTGCCGGTCCGCCGGGCGATCACCTTTTCCAGGCCTACGAACGCGCCCCCGCAGATGAACAGGATATTGGTGGTGTCCACGGGTGTAAATTCCTGGTGCGGGTGTTTGCGGCCGCCCTGCGGCGGCACATTCGCTACGGTGCCCTCCAGAATCTTCAGCAGGGCCTGCTGCACGCCCTCGCCGGAGACATCGCGGGTGATCGACGGGTTTTCATCTTTACGGCAGATCTTGTCGATCTCGTCAATATAGATGATACCCTGCTGGCACTTCTGTACATCTCCGTCGGCCGCCTGCAGCAGCTTCAGGATGATGTTTTCGACATCCTCGCCCACGTAGCCGGCCTCGGTCAGGGTGGTGGCGTCCACGATGGCGAAAGGCACGTCCAGAATCTTGGCCAGGGTCTGCGCCAGGAGGGTCTTGCCGGTCCCCGTCGGTCCGATCAGCAGGATGTTGGATTTCTGTAACTCCACCTCGGAATTGCGCATGCGGTTCATATGAATCCGCTTGCAGTGGTTGTACACCGCTACCGCCAGTTTCTTCTTGGTGGATTCCTGCCCGATCACGTACTGGTCCAAAAACTCTTTTACTTCCAGAGGTTTGGGAATCTTGTTGGGGGTTCCTGAAGGGGCCTCGACCTTGTCGTCTTCCAGAATCGAGTTGCACACCGCGATGCATTCGTCGCAAATGTACGCACGGGGGTAGTCGCTCGGCGAGGAGATGAGCTTTCCGACTACGTCCTGACTCTTATGACAAAACGAACACCGTAAAGCCTCATCCGATCCGGTACGCTTCACGCGCTTTTTCTCCTGTTCCTCCTAAGGCTCAACGCGGGGAGCCATGGATCCCCGGTTACCCCCGGAGGAAGGGACCATTTCCAATTCGTCTCTATTATCACCTGAACCCGCTCTCGCAAGCAATCTATCCAAAAGGCCAATCCGCGACTCCCGGTGGTGGTAGTACCAGGGGATTACCCGAACCTAACTTTCCGCGGTTTTTCGCGCTCGCTCAAATAGGAAATTCAGGGTCTTCTCGGTGCGGATATGGCCGGCGATCCGTCCCGTCGTCCCGTCCTTCTCCAGGCGCCTCTGCGCCGCCGCCAATGGCTCCTTGCGCTGCCGGGCGATCTTCTCCACCTCCCGATCCACTTCCGCCTGGGTCGCGTGGATGGCCTCCCGGTCGGCAATCCGGGAAAGCAGCAGCGAGGCCTTCACCTCCCGGCGGGCCGGTTCCTTCTGCTGGTCCATGGCTTTTTCCCAATCGATCTTCGCCTTGGACACGTCTATTCCCTGCTCGGCCATGGCGTGCAGTTGCTGCTCCAGCCGGTTGCGCACCTGCCGCCCCACGTACTCGTCGGGAACCGCGAAATCGTGGGCATCCACCAGCTTCTCGACGATGCGGTTCTTGGCTTCCCGCTGCGCTTCGTACTGGCGGTTGGCGAAGAGGCCCCGCCGCACCGCCTCGCGCAGCTCGCCGATATCCCGGTAATCGCCCAGGTCCTGCGCGAACTCGTCGTTGAGGTCGGGCAGTTCCTTGCGCCGGATGCCCTTCAGGGCGGCCCGGAACCGCACCGTCTTGCCCGCCACCTTCTCCGAGGCATAGTCCGCCGGATAGGTCACGTCGAATTCCCGCTCTTCGCCCGGCGTCACGCCCAGGAGGTTCTCCGTGAAACCGGCCACCGTGTCTGCGCCGCCCAACTCGACCACCATCTCGTCCTGCTTGATGGGCGGACCCTCGATCCCCGCCAGGCTCTCCAGCCCCAGTACCGCGTAATCGCCGTTTTCTGCCGGCCGCGGATCCACGTTGGCGTAGTCCGCCTTCTGCTCCCGCAGTTCCTCCAGCCGCTTGTCCACGTCCGCATCGGTGACCTCCGGATCGTGGTACGGTACTTCGACGTCCGTGTACTCCCCCAGTTCCACGGTCGGTTCCACTTCGAAGGTGGCCTTGAAAGTCAGCGGCTCACCGTCGTGGAAATGCACGTCGCCGACATCGGGACGCCCCACCAGCACCAGGCTTTCCGCTTCCAGGCGCTTCTGCAGATGCCGGGGAACCAGCCCTTCCAGCACTTTTTGCCGGACGTCGCCGGCGAAAGTCTTGCGGATCAGGGCCGCCGGGACCTTGCCTGGACGGAACCCGGGAAGCTTGGCCCGCTTCTGGATGTCCGTAACCACCCGGCTGGTTTCGCTCTCCACTTCTTCGACGGGGATGGAGATTTCGAGCGCGTGCCTGCAACCTTCCACTAAAGCCAAATGGGTTTTTCCTCGGGAAAGAAAATGACTGGTCTAAGCACCAGGATAACACGTACAATGGCCGTATCGGTGTGCCGCTGGTACGGACCGGCGCGCCCTTCGCCCGCCATGCATTCCCTCGACTTTCAAGCCGCCCTGCTGAACGTGCTCCTGCTGTGGATTCTGACGGCGCCCCACGAGTTCGCCCACGCCTGGGTGGCCACCCGCCTGGGGGACGACACGCCGCGCCTGGAAGGCCGCGTGACCCTCAACCCGCTGGCCCACGTGGATTGGATGGGCACCGCCATTCTGCCGTTCGCGACCTCCCTGCTGGGCGCCGGCTTTCTGGGCTGGGGCCGGCCCGTGCGCACCAACCCCGCCAAGCTCCGCGGCGGCTTGAACGGCCTGGCGGTGGTTTCCCTCGCCGGCCCCTTCAGTAACGTCATCATGGCGGTGATCCTGGCCCTGGTGACGGTGGCCACTCTCAGCGCCAGCCCCACCCTGGCCCAATTCCTGGCCCGCGGAGTGGAGCTCAGCCTGTACCTGGCGATCATCAACATGCTGCCGGTTCCGCCTCTGGACGGCTCCAAGCTGCTGCTGGCGGCGCGCCTGCCCACGGTGGTCTACATGGAACTGGGCAGGTTCGGCTTCATGCTCCTGATCGTGCTGGTCGCCGTCACCCGCCTGGGTCTCCTGATGAACCAATGGAGCTACCTCGGCACGCGGGCGATCTTCAGCCTGCTGCACCTCGGGATACGCTGAAAGGGCCCGAAGTCGCCACGGGCGGCGCGGCCTCGCTGCCGGCTTAGTAGCTTACGCCCGTCTTCCGCCCGGTTTGCTCCCCCCTCAGCCACACATACAAAGGCGCGTGCGGGCCGGGCGCGGGCCACGTCATCACGATGCGCAGCGTCTGGCGGTTCGGCTCCTCGGGCATGGGAGCCGCAATCGCACCCACCGGCGTGCCGTTCTGCGCGTCCCAGCCCACCTTGTCGATCACGTCCAGGTCGCGGCCTTCCAGAATTCCCGCGTAGCTTGAATCCCCCACCTTCTCCGAGGTGAGCGTGAACTTATCCAGCCGCGGAATGCGCACCACGCGCCCCAGCACGTAGGGATCGGAGCGGCCCTCCGGCTCCAGGATCACGGTGGCTTCCAGGCGGCAGCCGGCGTAACCCACCACCCCCGGATCGAGCGAAAGATACAGCGCCCCCGGCCCCGCAAAGCTCAGGCTCGCCCCGTGCGATGGTTCGCTCGGCGAAAGCGTCAGCGCCTGGCGTACTTCGCCGCTCTGGCAACCCAGTTCCAGGCGCGGCCTGACGGCATGGTCCAGGTGATCCACTTGCAAGACCAGCCCCGCCGCCGTGCCGGCCGGCAATTCGTCGGCTGCCAGCTCGATGCCCAGATCCCCCGCCTGCGATTTCTGCGCGGAGAGGATTCCCGGCCGCGGCCCCACCATCTCAATGGCGTCCTCCACGGTCACCGGGCTCGCCAGGCCCTTGACCTTCAGCCGCAGCGCAAACCGGCGGCCCTTTTTCAGGTCGGACTTCAGCACAATCTCGCCTGACCATCCCTGCCCCCGCGATTCCCCGGTGATGGCGCCGGCCTCCGTCGAGATTCCTTCGATCCGGTCCAGCCCGCTGCCTTCCAGGTGAATCGCCTCGCGCTGCTCCTCCACGTTCAGGCGAATCGGAAGATTGGAGATCTTCGGGTTAGCCGGCAGAATCGTCACCGGTACCGGGTGCGCGGCGCCATCCGATTGCGCCAGCAACAGGCGGTAATCCCCCGGCTTGGCGGTGTCCAGGTACAGCGTCACGGAATCCTGCGGGCCGCCGCGTTTGCCCTTTGCCAAATGGAATTCCACTTCCGTGGGCTTGGCATTCCGCGCCGTGGATTCAATCTGCACCTTCTCCAGAAACTCGAAATCCGTCCCGGAGAGCGCTACCGCCACGTCCGCGCCGCTTCCCTCCACCAGTTTGTCGCGCTCCGCGGGCGCCAGTGCCGCATGCGTGAAATCGCCCAAGGGGTGCAGGTGCAAGTCGCCCGCAACCGCCAGCGTCTCCCAATCCCAGGTGGCCGAAAGCTGGTAGTCGCCGGCCGTCGCCTTGCTTTTCGAAAGATCGATCTCCAGCGCTCCCGCGGCGGTCGTTTGCACCTCCACCGGCAGCGCCGCGCCGCCCGCCGCCGGCGTCAGATGCCAGTCGCGCGCCAGCCCCAGGTCCTTGCCCGCCGCTCCTCCGCCCAGCTTCAGGGTCACCGTCGATTTCGACCCCAGCGGCAAATGCCCGCCTCCCTCGATGCTCAACACCGGCTTCTTGATCTCCGGCACGCGATACGCCCACAGATACGCGATCCGCGTCTTGGCTTTCGCCGTCTGGCTCTTGGTGCAGAGCGCCAGGCCGTCCTTGCCCGCCGCCTGCGTGAATGCCGAGCGAAACTCGGTGTTGGGGAACATCACCGTCTTCAGATTCGCAAACAGCGCCGCTCCGCCCGCCGCCAGCGCCACCGGGTTGCCGAAAAACAGCCCCGCCACCGCCGCCGCCAGGCTGCCCGTCTGCTGCACCTGGCTGCTCTGGGCGGCCAGCGGATCGTAGGCGCTGGTCGAAGGAAGCACCGCCTGCAGCAACATCGCGCCCTGCTGGTTGGAGGGCGCGGCGTTCAGCTTCTGCGGGGTCACGCCATATTTCGCCGAAATCCCCTGCAACACCGAGTCCGGGCTGGCCCCCGACTGCTCCGCGGTGGAAAGGTCCTGCACCAGCGATTCCACCTCCGAACTCTGCTCCGCGTAGGCGGCCAATTCCTGCAGCAATTCCCGGTTGTGGGTGACCAGCGATTTGATCTTTCCCTCGCTCAGCCCGTGCGGACCATAGATCACCGCGATCACCTGCGGGCGTTCCGGCAGTTGCCATTCGGCGCGTTCCGCGGCTTTGCGCGGCTCCAGGGTGAGTATCAGGTCGCCATCCGCCGTCGGCAGCAGCACGGGGGCCACTTCGGAATCTTTGGCCGGCGTGGGGTACTCGTGCACCGGGTTCCAGATCAGCCGCGATCCGCCCTCGATTTCGGCCACCGATTTCAAGGGCAGAGGCGCTCCGGGCGAAAACGGGCGCACCAGGATTTGAAACCGGCCCACCAGCGACCCTCCGGCGCACACCGGCGGCGGCACTGCAGCCGTGGCTGCCGCGGCCGGCGCTCCAGCCACCAGCAGGCCCAATATTCCTCCCATCAATTTGCGAATCACTATTTTGAGATGCGCCGGAACCGGCAAAAAGTCGATGGGCCCGCCTCCTCTGTTACGAATAGCACCTCGCCGCGGAATTTCCAATCCTGTGCCGACAGGAGTCCGTCCCGGTGTGCCGGCCGGCGCAAATCGCGCAGCACTGGCCGGGCGGTTGGGATCGCCTGGCGCCTTCCGCCGTCCGGCCTGTATACTCCCGCACCAACCCCCGCGCGCGTCCCGTTATTTGGCGCGGCAAGTGTTGTCCTTCCATGGGGCCTTGCATGAAGCACCTCGCACGGGTGTTGTTCGCGGTCTTCTCGAAAATGGGCGGGCCGGGCCTTCTGGCCCTCGGAATCCTGGATTCCTCCTTCCTGTTTGCGCCCCTCGGCAACGACCTGTTGGTGGTGGCGCTCGCTTCCCACTACCATTCCGTCGCACGCCTGCTGTACTACGCCGCCATGTCCACCATAGGTTCTGTTGCCGGATGTCTGGTGGTGGATCTGACTCTCCGCCGCGCCGGCGAAAAAGGGCTCGAAACGCACCTCCCCGCAAAGCGCCTGGCCTACGTCCGGGAAAAGGTCCGGCGCGACGCCGCCGCGGCCCTGGTGCTCGCCTCCCTGGCGCCTCCGCCGTTTCCTTTTACGCCTTTCGTGATGGCCGCCGCCGCCCTGCAATACCCCCGCAAAAAGTTGTTGGCGGTGGTCGGAGCGGCCCGCATGGTGCGATTCACCGGGCTCGGCGTGCTGGCTTTTTTCTACGGGCCGCACATCCTGCGACGGGCCCGCACTCCCGTAGTCCAGTGGTTCCTGGTAGGCCTGATCGTCTTTTCCACCGCCGGCAGCGCCGTTTCCGTATACGGCTGGATCAGGCGCAGCCGCGCCGCCCGCTGAGCTCCGGCTGCGCCATCGACCGCCGCACCAGCCCCGCCAGCGCCTCGATAAAACGCGGCGAATCGTTCAGCCCCGGAACCATCCGGTAATCCTCGATCCCCAGCCCGCGCGCCTGCCGTCGATGCTCGATATCGATTTCGTGCAGCGTCTCGACGTGGTCGGAGACAAACGAAATGGGGGCCACCAGCACGTGCCGCCTCCCTTCCGCCGCGAGCCGCCGGACCGTCTCGTGCATCGACGGCCGCAGCCATTTGGACGCCCCCACTTTGCTCTGGTAGCACAGGTGCCGCCGCCCCGGCCATCCGCCCATTCGCCACACCAGCTCCACGGTCTCCTCGATGTGCCTCTGGTAGGGGTCGCCGCGTTCCACCACCGCCACCGGGATGCTGTGCGCGCTAAACACCATGTCCACCTCGCGTGGGTCGGCGAACTCACCGAGCGTCCCGTCGATGGATTCCACCACCGCGCGCAGATAGCCTGGGTCGCGGTAGAAATGCTCGATCGCCTGGACCCGCGGGCCGTATCCCTCGCGCCCGTTCCCCGCGAAGCGCCGCTTCCATTCGTTCAGGCTGCTGCCCGTGGTGGTCTTGGAATACTGCGGATAGAGCGGCAGCAGCACGATCTCCTCCGCCCCATGCTGCTGTAATTCCCGGATGGCGTCCGCCGTGAACGGACGCCAATAGCGCATGGCCACCACCACGCGCGCATCGAACTCCCCCGCCAGCCGCGCCTCCAGGGCCGCCGCCTGCCGCATCGTAAACTCCAGGATGGGACTCTTCCCGCCGATCTCCTGGTAATGATGCGCCACGTGCCGCGCCCGCGTCGCCGCGATCAGCCGCGCCAATGGCTGCCGCGCGATCCGCGCGAACGGAAAGTCGATGATGTCCGGATCCGAAAACAAATTGTAGAGAAATGGTTCGATGGCCTCCGGCGAATCCGGCCCGCCCAATTGAAACAGCACGACCCCCAGCTTCACAGTTCAGAGTGTACAACACTGCCGCTAGCGGACCGGTGGAGCGGGCTTTCAGACTGCCTGGAGAAGTCGAAGGCCTGTCCCACCAACCTCAGTTCACCCGCACCCGCTTTGCCCCCTTCGGCAAATCGAATGCCGAGGCCTCGATGAACGGATTCACCAGCAGGTCCGAATACTCCACCAGCCGGTAGCCGCCATCCGGGAAGTAGAGCTTCTGGCGGATCGCGCAGTCGGTCTTTTCGGAGATCCAAAGCTCCACCTTGCTCAACCGTTTCAGGACTTCCGCCGACTTGGGCGCCAGCTCCACGTAAGTGGTGTTTTCCCCGTTGACGGCCTCCCGCCGCACCGTGGTCAGATTGTAGTCCTTGGCCAACTGGCTGCCCGCCACCCCGAATCCCAGCTGAAACAGTTGTTGGGCGATGTCCTTGAACTGCCGGATATCCCACTCCTGAATCTCGTTCAGCTTGGGATGATAGATCTCCGCGATCTGCTCGCGCAGCACCACCGTCGAAGCGTTCTCCCCGGTGACCGAAATCAGCATCCGGAACTTGGACTGCGAATCGCGCCGCAGCACAATCGTGCCCGATTGCACCTCGTCTTCGTTGATCCCCGCGACGTGATTGGTAGTGCGCATGGCGGCTTTGATTCCGTGGAAGGTACGGGCAAAGCGGTCCAGGCGGGCCAGCAGTTCCGCGGAGGGCTGCGCGCCGCACGTGGCGGCCGCCAGGCCCGCCCACACAGCGCAGCGTAGCAAAGAGGTCATCGGACGTAAGCTATTATACAAGTTGATCCATCGGATCGTCTTCGAAAGCCTCCGCAACCGGCCCATGCGGGCCCTCTCCAGCGCGGTCGCCATCGGAGTTCAGGCGGCCATGGTGCTGACTTTGGTGGGGCTCAGCCGCGGCATGGTGGCCGATGCCCAGCGGCGCAGCCGCGGAGTGGGCGCCGATGTGGTGGTTCGTCCTCCCGGCAGCAGCGTCTTTTCGTTCAGCGGCAACTTTCCGTCGGCCGCTCTCGGCATCGTGCGCCAGCAGGCCGGCCTGGTCCTGGCTACCGGCACGCTGGTGTATCCGCTCGGCGGCGTGGAAACCGCCACCGGCATCGATCTGGCCGAATTCAACGCCATGAGCGGCGGCTTCCGCTATGTCGCCGGCGGACCGTTCGGCGGCCCGAACGATATTCTGGTGGACGATATCTACGCCCGCGCGCACCACGCCCACGTCGGCGATTGGCTTTCCCTGATGAATCGCCGCTGGCAGGTGGCCGGTATCGTCGAGCCCGGCAAAATGTCGCGCGTCTTCACTCAGTTGGCGCCTTTGCAGGATCTCACCGCCAATAACGGGCGGCTCTCCGCCATCTGGATCAAACTGGCCCGTCCCGCCGAGTCGGATGCCTTCACCACGGCGCTCAAGCAGAAGCTGCCGGGATTTCAGATCGTGCCCATGCAGGAACTGCTTTCGCAGATGACCGAAACCGACGTCCCCATGCTGCACGAGTTCACCAACGTGGTCATCGGAATCGGCGTGCTGTTCAGTTTTGTGACCGTGTTTCTCTCCATGTACACCGCGGTTCTGGAGCGCACCCGCGAGATTGGCATTCTGAAAGCCCTGGGCGCGTCGCCGGCCCTGATTCTGAACATTCTGCTGCGCGAGGCCGTGGCCCTGGCCCTGGCCGGTGCGTTGCTCGGAATTGTGATGACCTACGGCACCCGCTGGCTGATGTCGGTGGCCGCGCCCATGATGATCCAGGTGATCGTGCCGGACTGGTGGCCCATCGCCGCGGCCATCTCGGTGGTCGGGTCCCTCGGCGGCGCGCTCTACCCCGGCCTCTACGCCGCCCGTCACGACGTAGTCGAGGCGCTGGCATACGAGTGACCTGCGACACCTCCTCCCGCCCTCTCTTCGAGAATCCCCTCTAGGTCTTCGACCGCGTGATTTGGTTCTTCCGCTTGGTGGGGCAGGCCTTCAGCCTGCCCTGGACAGGCTGAAGGCCTGTCCCACCAATGCCTCACGCATCATGGTGTGACAGGCGCGTCTTCAGGGAAGCGAATCATGCGGTCGGGGACCTAGCGACTCTCTCGAAATCCCCTTGGCTGTACTTTGCGCCTTGGCGCCTTTGCGAGAACCGCCCTCGCGCCCATATTTCATCTTGCCGGATGCGGCCGCGCCCCATGAGGCACCCTCCAGAAACTCCTCTTCCTCGCCCCCTTCTCCTCTTGGTTTTCTCCGTGCTTCCTCCGTGTTCTCCGCGCCTCCGTGGTGAATACGCCGCCGCCCTCGACCCGAAGCTTTCTCTACCGGTGCAGTCCGCGCGCGCCGGCCTAGCGGGCAGCCTGGGCGCTTTCCATCAGCGGCCCGCCGGCCGGATGCGCGCGCAGCGACCGGTACACGGCCCTGGTGTAACTGCCCGCGCCGAGAGCCATGCCCAGTGCGAACAGGCTCCAGGGGAACGGCCGCGGCATCTCCCCGGCCATGATGCGGCGGTAGTCCCAGGCGAAGGACACCACGATCACTCCGCCTCCCGTAACGATCCCGGCCCAGTGTCCCATGCCGATGCCGACAGTTTCTCCGCGTGCCTCGCTGCGCAAGTGCCACACTCCCGCCGCCAGCATGGCGGCCGAAACCAGCACCGGGGCCAGCACAGGCCCCACCCACGGGACCGGAATCAGGAACAGGATGTCCCAGGTAAACAAAGAAGCCGGCCAGCCCAGCAGCAGCTTCAGGAAAATGTAGAAGGCGATGTCCCAGGCGCCGAACGAGATCACGAAGCCGGCGGCCCATTGGCCGGCATTTTCGGCGATTGCCAGGCCCATCGCCGCGAGCATCAGAATGGTGGCCGCTTCCCGGCCGATCTCGATGGCCAGCGTCCGCTGCTGTTGTCCGCCGGCCGCGCGCAATTGCTCCAGCGTTAACAGCGGAAACAGGTCGCCCGGCGGACGGCCGGGATGAAACTGCTGCCGCGCCGGCTCATGCAGCACGCGCAGGTAACTGACTACCGCGGCTTCCAGGTAGCCAAAGGCCGTGCCGAACAGCAGCAGGGCCAGAACGGTGCGTTTCCAGGGTCGCGGACGGGTTGACGGCATCCTGAATTTCATCCTACGGGAGCCGCGCGGCGGGGCGCAATCGATCCCGCTGCGCCGGGCGCCAAGCCCTATTCCTGCCGCAGAACCAGGTTCGGATCGAGGTGCGAAGCGCGCCGGGCGGGGATATACGCGCCCAGCATCGCCGCGCCCGCCAGGCCCAGGGCCACCAAAACCAGCAGGCTCCAACTGAACGAGCGCGCCGACACAAGCGTCATCAGCGGACGGCTGGCCAGCAGCCATAACAGCGTGCCGATCACCACCCCGCCGCCAGCCAGGCCGGCCCCCTGCTTCATGACCATCTTCAGCACGCCCGCGCGATCCGCGCCGATCGCCATGCGGATGCCGATTTCCCGTTGCCGCAAGCCCACCCGGTAAGTCATCAGCCCATACAAACCCACCAGCGCCAGCACCAGGCCCAGCACGCCCATCCCGGCAATCGCTCCGATCAGAACCGCCAACGTCCTGTGTGCGCGCTGGTCAAAGATTTCGTCCATGGTGCGGACGCCCAGGATGGGCTGCCCCGAATCGATCGACCGCACCAGGGAGCGCAGCGGGGCGGCCAGTTCGCGCGGGGCGATCGAGGTGTGCAGCACCAGGGTCATCCCGGTCTGCGGGTTTTGCTCGAGCGCTTGATAGATGCATTCGAGGGGCGGTTCCACCGGGAACGCATACTTGCTCTGCCGCGCCACGCCCACGATCTGGACCATCTCCCCGCTGGTGCTATTCAAGCGGAACCGCCTGCCGATCGCGCTGCCCTTGGGGTAGTACTTGTGCGCGAACAGTTCGTTCACAATGGCCACCCGCGGAGTGTCCGTGCGGTCGGTTTCTTGAAATCCGCGGCCCTCCACAATGGGAATGTCCATTACCGCGAAGTAATCCGGCGTGACCGTGTTGGACAGGACATTGATGGCTTCAACGCCCGGCGGCAGTTGCACCCCCTCGGGAATCACCCGCGGTTGATCGCCGCCCGGCAGCAGCGGCACCATCTGGCTGAGCGCCGCTCCCTTGACCGCCGGAAGCCTGCGCGCGCCGTCCAGCAGCTTCTTGAAAAACTCGCGCGCCTGGGCGGGTGTGGAGCGCGCCAGCGACGGATCGAACCCGGCGGTCAGCAGATGATCCGTGCGGAAGCCGGCCGGCGCGGCCAGCACAATCGCCGCTCCGCGGTAGGCCTGGGAGGCGAAAATCAGCAATAGCAAAGATCCCGCCACCTGTCCGACCACCAGCGCATTGCGTCCCAGGAAGCGGCTCCGCCGGCCCGTTTCGGCCGCGCCCGCCTTGAGCGCCGGGGTCAGGTCGGGCTTGGTCGTCCGCAGGGCCGGAACCAGTCCGAACACCATTACGCTGACCAGCGAAACCGCCAGCGTGAACAGCAGCACCCGCGGATTCAGGCCGAAATCCAGAACCACGGGTAAGTCGCTGGGTATGCGGATCTGCGAAAACAGGTCCGCGCCCGCCTGCGCCACTACCAATCCCAAGGTTCCGCCTGCCAGTCCGATCAGCAGGCTCTCGCTCAAAAACTGCCGCACCAGCCGCGCTCGGCCCGCCCCGATGGCCAGGCGCACGGCGATTTCGCGCGCCCGCGCCCGCCCCCGGCTTAACATCAGGTTCATCACGTTGGCGCAGGCGATCAGCAACACCACCGCCGCCAGGGCCGCCAGCACCACCACCAGGTAAGCATCCAGCGGATTCTCGCGAAAGCGCGCGTCGATGTCCCGCGCCGGCAGCAAGGCGAGGGTCCGGTTGGTGTCCGGGTGGGCCTCCGCCAATTGCCGGCTGATGACCCGCGCCTCGGCCTCCGCTTCCGCCACGCCTACCCCCGGCTTTAGCCGTCCGTGGACGAACATGGAGCGTTCGCCGCGCCGCTCCAGAATGTTGGGCTGCGTATCGCCCACCAGGCGTTGCGCCATGGCGAAAGGAACGTACAAAGCCCCACGCAGCAGGACGTAGGGCCCCGTGAACGATGCCGGCGTCACTCCGATGATGGTGCAGGCGATGCCATTCAGCAGAACGCTTTTTCCGATCGCCCGCGGGTCCGCGCCGAATTCCGTCCTCCACACCTCTTCGCCCAGCACCGCCACCGCGTCGCGTCCCGGCACACGGTCCTCATCGGGGCTGAACAGGCGGCCCACAAGTGGCCGCACCTCCATCACCTGGAAGAAGTTGCCGCTCACCAGAACGCCGTATTTCATTTGCGGCACGGCGCGCGAGTCCGTGGCAAATCCCAGGGGCAGGTATTCGGACGCCGCCAGTCCGGTGAACGACTTGCTGCGGTCCCGCAGATCGCGATAATCCGGATACGACACGGGGGCATATTGCAGCAGCCCGCCCAGGCTATCCCCGCGCTGCAGCGATTGCACATCCATGATTTCGGAAGAGTGCGGCACCGGCAGCGGCCGCAGCAGCAGCCCATCGGCCAGGCTGAAGATGGCCGCATTGGCGCCGATCCCCAGGGCCAGCGACAAAATCGCCACCAGCGTGAAGCCGGGGTTCTTGCGCAAGGCGCGCGAAGCATATCGGAGATCGCTCAGCATGTCGAAAACCAGGCAGATCCGCTGCCATCGCCCGTGCCGCCTATCCGCTTGGAGAAGCGCGCGGAGCAGGAATCGCGTCGGAATCGAGTGTCCGCTATCGGGACGAGGGTGTATCGGGGTGGACAATCCCAGGCGATTGATCGCTTCCCGAAGGGCTTCCGGCCTTGCGCGTACTCGCAGGTCTTGTGCAGCCGTCCCACCTTCGAGGTCGCGCTACCATGGTTGTCGATTTCCCTCTTCCCCAATCGATTCACCAGCAGGAGATACACCAATGCGATTTATGATGATCGTCAAAGGCGGCCAGGATTCCGAAGCGGGCACGCTGCCCTCGGGAGAGATTCTGGCCGCCATGGATAAATATAACGAAGAGCTGAGGAAAGCCGGTGCGCTGCTGGATCTCAACGGACTCCAGCCCACCTCCAAAGGCGCGCGCGTGAAGTTTTCGGGCGGCCGCCGCAACCTGATCGATGGACCCTTCACCGAAACCAAAGAGCTGATCGGCGGCTACTGGATGATCCAGGTGAAATCGAAGGAAGAGGCCATCCAGTGGGCGATGCGCGCTCCCGCGCCGTTCGGCGAGGGGCAGGACGCGGAAATCGAGATCCGCCAGGTATTCGAATTGGAGGATTTCCTTTCCAACGAAGCCCTCGCCCGCGCGCGCGGATTGGAAAAAGAGCTCGCCGCCAAACGCCAGGGGAGCGTGGGATAACCCGAACGGGCCGCGGTATCAGGCGCGCCGCCCGGCCGCACCGGGCGCGCGTCTTCTCCTCGCGCCGTAGCCCTCAGCGCAGCGCTTGCGCCGGCAGGGTCACCGCGCCGGTGGCCGCCCACTCCGTGCCGCGCGTGAAGGTGGCGATGAATCCCGCGCTCTTCATGGCCTCGGGATCGTGTCCCAGGGCCGTCGCAAACACGCGCCCCTGCCCGTAATCCACGGTCCACAGCATGGGCTGGTTCAATCCCGCGCCGGGAATCGGCTGCTTGGATTGCCCATGGTACAGCGAATGGTCGTCCCAAGCCGTGGCCAGCACGTGATAGTGCTCCGGCGGCTGCCACTCGAGGTTGGCGTAAAGCTCGTCGTTGGGCTCCGCAAACGACGCCCCCAGCCCGCGCGTAATGGGGTGCGCGCTGTCCTTGATCTCCACCGTGAAATCGTGGCGCGCCGAATGGTGGCCGTGCTCCGGCCGCCAGTTGCCGCCGCACAGTTTCTCGTATTCCTGCCAGCCGTTGAAGGCCGCGGCCGAAAAATGATAGATCACCGCCCCTTTGCCCGAGCGCACGAAATCCAGCAGCGCCGCGTCGGCGCGCGCGCCCCAGCGCTGCTCCGGACGGTTGCTGTCGTAGTAGTTCAGAATCACCACCGCATACGGCGCCAGCGTCTCCGGTCCCGCGCCGCGAAACTCCTCGGTCACGCGGACTTCAAAGCGGCCGGTATCCTCCAGCAGTTTGCGCAGCACCGGCGTAGTGGCCCGCCAGTCGTGGCCGTTCTGACCCGTGATGATCAGCGCCTGAATCCTGGGCGCCGCCTGCTGCCCCGCGGCCGCCGCGGCCGCCAGCAGACCCAAAAATACGCGTCTGAGGAACACGCCGCCATTATATCGGAAATTCAGGTACGCAACTCCGCGTCTCGCCCCGCCTAGTTCTTCGACCCTCCCGCCTTGTATCCCTGCCACACATATTCCAACGCTTCCGGCAGGGTTTGCTGCTTCACCCCGCGGTCGGTGTGCCCGGCGTTGCGCGCGAACACAAACTGGTAATGGTAGCCTTTGGCCGCCAGCACCCGCGCCATGTTCTCGTTGGCTACCACCCAGTCGTGCATGTTATCCCGCATCACGTTGGGATTCAGCAGATCACGGTCGCCCACCTCCATCCAGATGCGCAGTGGCTTCACCGGGCTGTTGGGTATCAGGTGCTCGTGGAATTCCCAGGCGCCGTGCGGCGCCGCGGGGTTAGAGGGCCATTGCTGGTTCACATAAGTGCCTGAGTAAGTCAGCACCCGATGATACAGATCCGGGTGATACCACGCCATCTCCAGGGCCGCCGACCCGCCCGAGCTGCCGCCCATGGTCGCCCGCCCGTCCGGGTCTTTGGTCAGTTTCACGCCGGCTTGCTTCTCCACCAATGGCAGCACTTCCTTCTCCACAAACTCCGCGTATAACCCGGACATCGTGTCGTACTCCAGTCCGCGCTCGCTTCCCTGCGCATCGCCGCTGCCGTTGCTGATCGAGATCGCAATCATCACCGGAACTTTGTGCCCGGCAATCAGGTTGTCCAGGGCCGTGAACAGCGAGCGGTCCGGCCCGTCCGCCCCCACGATGAACGGAGCCGACGTGCCGGGAACGTATTGCTTAGGCACATACACGGCCACCCGGCGGGTGTAATGCGCGGGATGGCTCGTAGTCACCACCAGCTTGGCCGGGTCGCTCGGGTCGGGCGTGCCGAAGGTGCCTTGCTCGCGCGCAATCCCCGGGTAGATCTTACTGTCCGTCGATTCCATGGTGAAGTTGACGATCGTCCCCTGCGGCACGCCATCGTTCGCAACCATCTCCGTCGCGGGAGTGTGTGTAGGCCCGATGATAAAGTTTCCGTCGGCGTCGGCCGGAGGGATGGCGCCATCGGGCAGTTCCCTGGCCGTCACATACCCGGGCGTATGGGGGTCGCGGGTGGGCGGCGTTGGACGCGCCGGGCGCGCGGGCGCAGCCGGGGCTTGGGCCGGCGGTTGCGCCAGGGCCGGTGAAAAGCCGGTAGTGAAGCCGACGAAAAACGCGATGCTCGCGAAACGGGACATGCAGTGCTCCTCTGAGTGTGGGAAATCTCATACCGATCTTACCTCCACAGCTCCGCGGACATCGCCCCCTTCAACCCCTATGTTCCGAAACGTACCCATTCCACCACCCCCGCCGCTTTCCTAGGCCAGCCGCTTGCTTAAGAAATCACCGGCGTGATTTCTTCGGTCGCAACCTGGCGCTGGCTACTCCTCGTTCCGGCCGGGCTGCTGCTGACTCCGCACGCGCTCCCCGCCTACACCGTTCTAACCCATGAGGCCGTCATCGATAGCGCCTGGGACGCTAACATCAAGCCGCTGCTTCTCGCGCGCTTTCCCGGTTCCGACGCCAAGGCTCTCATCGAGGCGCACTCCTATGCCTACGGCGGCTGCATCATCCAGGACATGGGCTACTACCCCTTCGGCGACCGGTTCTTCACCGACCTCGCGCACTATGTTCGCAGCGGCGATTTTGTCGTCAACCTCATCCGCGACTCTCAGACCCTCGACGAATATGCCTTCGCCCTCGGATCCATGGCCCACTATGCCGCCGATATCCACGGCCACGACCTGGCCGTCAACCTCTCGGTGCCCATCGAGTATCCCAAACTGCTCCGCAAATACGGAACCGTGGTCACCTATGAGGAGAATCCCCTGGCCCACCTCCGGGTGGAATTCGGTTTCGACGTCCTCCAGGTCGCGCACGGCCGCTATGCGCCCCAGTCCTATCACGATTTCATCGGCTTCTCCGTCGCCCAGGGCGTTCTGGAACGCGCCTTCCACGACACCTACTCGCTCGACCTGCGCGATCTTTTCGCGGATATGGATCTGACCCTCGGAACCTACCGTCATACCGTCAGCGGCATCATCCCGGAGATGACCAGAGTCGCCTGGGATCTGGCCAAAAAAGATCTCCGGAGCAACGATCCCACCGTCTCCCGGAGAGCGTTCATCTACAACCTCTCCCGCGCCGGCTACCGCAAGGAGTGGCCGTCGCGCTACCGCCAGCCGGGGGTCGGCGCGCGCATTCTGGCCCTGGTGATCCGCATTCTGCCGAAAATCGGCCCGCTCAAGGTGCTCTCCGTGAAAGTGCCCACCGCCGCGACCGAGAATCTGTTCCAAGCCAGTTTCGACCGGACTCTGGACGAGT
This sequence comes from Bryobacteraceae bacterium, assembly GCA_030038565.1. Classification (GTDB taxonomy): domain Bacteria; phylum Acidobacteriota; class Terriglobia; order Bryobacterales; family Bryobacteraceae; genus JOPF133. Next base: position 3,499 of record JASHSS010000740.1, on the reverse strand, counting down.
ATCGGCGCCTGCTGCGCGATCAGGGGCAGGGCCGCCTGACCCTCCCCAACCTCGACCTCGATACCGGCGCCCCCACCCGGCCGGGCGCTTACTGGATGGCGGACGATGCCTACGCCCAGTTGGCCATCCGGCTGGCCCGCCGGAATCCGGCGTCCATCGCCCCGCCCGTGCTTCAGAACGTCCTGGCGTTCTTCAGCGACACCACCCTCCCATTCGCCACCAAAACTCGCGCGCCCAAGGTGTGGCGCCAAACCCTGGCGGCGCTCGACAAGTTGCGAACCCCGGTCGCGGCATCCGGCCCGGCGCGCCCCGCGCGGCGGTAGAATGCGGGGGTGCGGCGCAGAAACTTTCTCCAAGCCACCGCCGTCGGCGCATTAGCCTCCGCCCACGCGCCAGCCCAGACCCCCGCCATCCCCATCATCGACGCGCACATCCACCTGTTCGACCCCACCCGCCCCCAGGGCGTGCCCTGGCCCGACAAAAACAACCCCGTCCTGTACAAGCCTGCCCTGCCCGCGCGCTACCGCTCCATCGCCGTCCCTCTGGGCGTCTCCGGCGCCATCGAGATCGAAGCCAGTCCCTGGCTCGAGGACAACCAATGGGTTCTCGACGTGGCCGCCCACGACACCATCATCGTTGGGACCGTCGGCGATCTCGATCCCCGCGCGCCCGAGTTCCCCCATCAATTGGAGCGCTTCCACCGCAATCCGCTCTTCCGCGGCATCCGCTACGGCAACCTGTGGGGCCGCAACCTGGCCCACGAGTGGTCCCAGCCCGCCTTCCTCTCCGGCCTGCGCTTGCTCGCCGAAGCGGATCTCTCGCTCGACACCGCCAACCCCGATCCGCCCCTCGTCGAAGCCGTCCTCCGCCTCACCGATAAAGTGCCCCATATTCGCGTGGTCATTGACCATCTGCCGTCCTTGAACCCGCCTGCCGAAGCGCCCGCCCGCGCCGCCTACCAGCGCAACCTGCGCGAGTTCGCCGGCCGCTCGCAGGTGTACGTGAAGATCTCCCAGGTGCTGCGCCGGGTGGATGGCCGTATCCCCGCGGATGTGGGCTTCTACCGCGCGCGCCTCGACGAACTCTGCGGCGTCTTCGGCGAAGACCGCGTGCTCTACGGCAGCGACTGGCCCAACAGCGACCAGATGGCAGCCTACCCCGAAGAGCTTGCCGTGGTCCGCGCCTACTTCACCCCCAAGGGAAGGCCGGCCGCTGAAAAATACTTCTGGCGCAACTCCCTGGCCGCCTATCGCTGGGTCCGCCGCGACCCCGCCCAGCCCGCCTAGGTCCCCGACCGCATGATTCGCTTCCTTAGGACCCGCCTGCCACACCATGATGCGTGAGGCATTGGTGGGACAGGCCTTCGGCCTGCCCGGGCAGGCTGAAGGCCTGCGAAGACCCGGCACTCGCCCCCAAGCCCACCCTTCCTCACTTGCCGCCCGTTTCAATCTCCCGAATCGCCTTGCTCAAGTCGCCCGGCTGATAAATGGCGAATGTCTTGCCCTTCAGTCGCCGCAAGCCCGCCGCCAGCGCGTCCGCCAGTTGACCGCTCACCGTCGCCGGCGTCGGTTGCTGCGCCCCACCGCCTCTGCGGCCCCTGGGATTCTGCGCTCCCCATTCGTCGTCCGTGTATCCCACCGCCCGGCCCGTCCGATACTGCAGGTAGAAAAAACGCGGCCCGTTCCCACCCGCCGCGGGAAAGCTCGCCGGCATCTTTTCGCCCGTCCACCACGGCAGCCCCATCAACACCACCGCGTCGGAAGGCTCCGGCGCGTGCATCTCCCGGTCTATTACCCCCGCCAGCAGTTCCCACGCCCCCGCCGGGTTCCGGAGCACCCGATAATCCACCGCCCACTGTTCCAGCCCATCCGCGCTGTGCGCCACGCGGTTCATCCCCTCCCGTCCGAACCCCTCCTGCCGAAACAGTTCGCGCTGCTGGTCCAGGTTGATCACCACCATCCGCAAGGCCGTCCCCTCCAGCCGCTCCACCACCGCTCCCACCATGCTCACCAGCGTCGCCCACTGGCGCGCGACCGGGCCGCCTTCTTCCTCCACGCCCCTCGGCACGGGAGCGCTCCCCACCGTCCCCCGCGTCCCAGGGAATCCCACCGGAGCCCCCCCGGAATTTTCCCGCCTGCTGGTGGCCGGCAGCGCCGCGTTCAAAATCACCGTCACGCGCCGCGGATACGCCTCCGCCCTCAGCTTCCCGCCGCCCGGCGCCCGCCAGGAAAGATCGCCCACCGTCCCCGGCGGCATCAGGACTTTCTCGTTCCGCCCGGCCCGCGCTTCCAGCTCCCATTGCTTCCGGCACACCCGCCCCAGGTCGTCCAGCAGGCTCCATTCCACCCTGTAGCGCCCTTCCCCCACCAGAAACTCCCCGCGCACTTCCCCCTCCGCGCCGGCGCGCCCCGTCACCTTCAGCGAGTCCTTCAGATACACCGCCTGCCCGCCCTCCGGGGTCACCCGCAATACCACGTCCCAATGGTGGCCCGCCCCTTCATACACATCCAGCGGCGCCCGGAAAACGTATCCGGCCTGAAATCGAAAGCTGAAATTCAGCGCCGGCTTGATCGGGTCCACCGAGCAGGCCAGCGCCCCCGTGGCATTCCCCGCGCCAGAATTCCTGACCTCCGCCGGCAGTCCCGCCGGGTCGGTCACCGTCTGCCCCAACGCCATCCCCGCCGCCAGCGCGGCCACCGCCACCCATCCCCAGCGCCGCATCTTTACATCGCCAGTAGCGCCCCCAACAGCTCCATCCCGTCCCACAGATTCCGGATCCGCAGATTCTCGTTGAAGCTGTGCTGGTTGTTATCGTGGTTGGCGATCGGAGTGGTGATCGTCGGCGCGCCCAGGATCTCCCCGATCATGAACAGCGGCACGCTCCCGCCCATGGTCGGCAGCTTCACCACCGGCCCCATCGCCTCTTCCGCCGTCTTCAGCACCAGCTTCGAAATCGGCAGGTCCATCGACGTGCGCGAAGCATTGTACCCGCCCGGCGCCACCGTTACCCGCGCCACTTTCGGATGCGCCATGCGCGCCGCCGGGTCCGGCTCGCTCTGGGTTACCCAGTAGCCCTGCGCCCGTATGTGCGCCAGCACCCGTTCCGCCGCGTCTTCCACCGTAATCCCCTTCACCAGCCGTATGTCGATGGTCGCGGTCGCGGTGGCCGGAATCACGTTGCTGGCCCCCGCCCCGGTCCGCGCGCTCGACATCCCGCGCACGTTCAGCGACGGCAGGTTCAGCAGCTCCACCAGCTTCTTCCCGCCGCCCTCGGTCCGCCCCAGCCACAGCTCGCGCATCAGGCTCGCATCCACGTCCGGCGCCTCCGCCACGGCCTGCCGTTCACTCGCGCTCAGCGGCTCAATCCCGTCGTAGAACCGTTCGATGCTCACCCGCCCATCGTCGTCCTTCATGGAGGCCAGCAATCGCGCCAGCATCATCGCCGGGTTGGGCGCCCAGTTTCCGTAATGCCCGCTGTGCAGCTCGTGCGCCGGCCCGT
>JASHSS010000739.1 GCA_030038565.1 Bryobacteraceae bacterium | reverse complement strand
GACAACGCAATCGAGGTATTGAAGGCGCCCACATCTTTACCGCCTGCGCCGCTCAAACTGTAAGTGCCGGAGACAATTGCCGCGTTCGTCAGGGCTGCCCCGCTCCCCACCAGAAGGAGTGAGTAAAGGTCGTTTGTTTCCGTCAAGGGCGCGTTGGTGATGTTCGACCCGCTGGGACCGTTGATGGTAACCGTCCCCGCATCCAGATAGGTCGACTTGCCGCCCGCAACCGGGGTCGTCGGAACCGTGGTCCCCGTCCCCGACCCCGTTATCGTGGCCGTGATCACCGTGCATGACCCGATGGTGGTTTCCGTGTAACCCGGGTATGACGGAACGGAAGTCGTGGTCGAACTCGACGTCGCCGACGATAGTTCAAATCCCGTGATCTCAGCGAAACCGCCGCCGATCTCGGCCTCGGTGATCGTCAGGCCGGCCGCCGAAGTCGTGGTCTGGAAAAGGTCGAAAGCGCCGGCAGCGATCGTTCCGCCGTTATCGAGGGCTTGCAACTGAGCGGTGGTCAGGCCGGGATAGACGCAGGCTGTGGCCGAGGCGCTGGGAGCGATGGAGAGGCTGGTGGCGCTGCTCAGGTTGCCGTTCACCGAAATTTGAAGGGCTACCGAGCAGCCGGTGGTGCTGATGCTGGAGGGAATGGTGAAGGTAATCTGGTCGAGGCCCGAAGCGCCCGGCGTGCGCCCGGCGTACGACGGGGTTATGGTGGTCCCCCCGAGGATCACTTGCACGTTCAGGCCCGGCAGGAAGTTGAACCCGGCGGATGCGATATTGTCGCCACCCGTCACGGCGCCCAATCCGGTGCCGTACGCCACGACGGTGTCTCCCGGATGCGCGGGCTCAATCCCGTACTGGTAGCCGGCGACCTGACCGGTGGTCAGGCGGACCAGAGCATAGCTCGGAAGCACCTGCGCCGCAGCCAAGCCACTGCCGGTGGAATCCTGGGTGATAATGCCGACCTTGTTGGTCACCACCGTCACGGGGAAAGCGGCGCTAGGCACCGAGGAGAAGGTCACCGTCACGTTGTAGCTGCCGGGCGCCACGGTGGAGGGAAGGACCGCCGCGAGTTGGTTGACCCCGCTTTCGAGATAGGTGTAGATGAGGTAAGCCTGGATTCCGGTCCCTCCCGCGGCAGGTGTGAAGGTGATGGAGGTTCCGCCCGAGGTGGTGGGAAGGGGAAAGGCCAGGGCGGTATATCCGCTGGCGCTCAGGTTGGTTCCCTTGACGACAAAGATGCTGCCGGGAGCGATGTTGGCGGTATAGCTGGCGGCATCCTGCACGGCGCTGATGGTGGGCGGGGGCGCGCTGACGGTGCCGCCGGTGGTGATGGTGCCGGAGCCGGTGAAATTCAAGGCGATACTGGAGCCGGAGAACCCGCCCGACCCGGAGACGTTAAACGTCCCCGAATCGCCGCTGTAGCTGCCGGAAGCGCTGGTAACGGTCAAGGTTCCCGAACCGGAGCCGCTCGTGATGATCGTGGCGACCGGCAGGGTCAGATTTCCAGCCATGGTGCCCTGCTTAAGCGTCATGGTATAGGCAACGGTCGTGGTGGCACTGCCAAGAGCGGATGTCGGAATCGACGCGCTGAAGGTGCCGGTGTCGGTAATTCCCTGGGAAAGTGTGGCTGTGCCGCTCGCATTATACGCGGTACCGGCGCTATTGGCAGCCAGGGTCGCAGTGACGGACAAACTCACAGTCAGAGTCGCCGCCTGGGCAGCCGCGCAAAACAACAAGGTTAAAAGAACTCGTCGCATTCATCCCTCCTTGATGGAACGCAGGAAAAAAGACCCGGCGGTTTCGCGGGCCGCGGTCCATTATAGAGTGTTATCCGACACTCGCGCGTTTCGGAGTTTAGAATAAGTGCGAAAACGTACTATCGTTCACCGCTGGCTGAGGCCGCCATCCACCGCCAGCACCTGGCCGGTGATGAAATTGCCCGCCTGGAGGAAATAAAGCACTGCGCCGGCGATCTCATCGGGCGTGCCGCCGCGTCGGGCGGGAGTGGCCTGGATCATGGCCAGGCCGCTGGGATCGATATCGTCGAAGGGAATCACTCCCGGAGCCACCGAATTGACGGTGATCTCGGGGGCCAAGGCCTTGGCCAGGGCGCGCGTGAGCATGATAACCCCGGCTTTCGAGGCGCAGTAATGAACGTGGTCCGCCCAGGGACGGATGCCGCCCAGCGAGCTGATGTTGACGATTCGCCCGCCGCCTGAGAGGCGCATCAGGCGGGCCCCCTGCTGGCAGCAGAAGAAGACCGCCTTGAGGTTGACCGAGTGGATGAAGTCCCAATCCCGCTCGGTGATCTCCATGGGATCGAAGCGGGTAAAGCGGGCGGCATTATTGACCAGCGCATCGAGGCGTCCGAGCCGGGATTGGACCTCCGAGAACATGCGGACAATCTCGGGGACGCTCTCCAGGTTGGCCTGGAAGAGTGGGGCTCCGCCGCAGGCCGCGGCCGTTTCGCGGGCGGCCTCCAGGGAGCGGCCGTAATGGATGGCGACCGAATAGCCCTCCTTAAAAAGGCGTAGCGCGATGCCGCGGCCGATGCGCTTCGCGGCTCCGGTAATTAAGACTGTGGGTCCTGGCAAGCGAGCCTCCAGAAAAGACTCCGGGTCAATGTTCCGGGCAGGCCGAAGCCCCGCCCCACCTCATGCCGCCGCCGCCTTTTTCTCGCTGCCCACCGCGTAGTCGGCGGCCGGCAGGCGGCCGGTAAGGTTGGCCCAGGCCCAGAATATCGCGGTGGTAGAGCTGAGGGCCCCGGCGGCTGCCCCGATGGCCCGGGGATCCCAATAAGTGGACGCCACGCCCGCCGCGGCCATCGATAATAGCATCACGCACCACTGCACGCTATCCATGGTCGAGAATACCCGGCCGCGCAGACCGTTGGGGACGATGCGCATCAACTGCCACATATTCAGCACCGAGCTGACTCCAACTCCGGCGCGCGACAAGGTGATAAACACCAGGGCCCAGGTGAAGCTGCGCATCTGGCTGAATAAGATGTAAGATCCGCCGTGCACGATGTAACAGACCACGATGGTGCGCTTGTAACCGGCGAAGGTGAGGCGGCGGCCGATGCTATAAGCCACCACGCCGCCGCACAGCAATCCGACGCCCGCGAAGCCCCAGATCATACCCAGGCCGGCGGGTCCGCGATTGAACACCAGCTCGCCGAAAACCGTGAACAGCACCTGCGCGGCGCCTCCGCCGGTGGCCCAGCCGATATTGACCATTAGCAGGCCCATCACCAGGGGCACGCCGCGCATATAGCGGAGGCCTTCGGCGTACTCGTGCCACGGGCGGATTCTCTCCGCGGCGGGCACCGGCTTGCGGTCGGGAAGGAACCCGCGGCCCGCCAGAAACAGGCGCGAGATGCACAGCGCCGAAACCACGAAGGAGGCGGCGTTGCCCGCGAAGGCCCACTGGTAGCCGAACTGCATGACGCTGGCGCCGCCCAGGAATGTGCCAATCGCCAGGGTGGTCCAGGCGGTGGTCTGGGTGAGCGAATTGGCGGTGTGCAGTTCCTCCGGCGTAGCAATGGAAGGCAGGATGGCGGCGCGCCCGGCGGTGAAAAACGGCGACGCGGCCATCAGCAGGGCGCTCAGGAAATACAGCAGCCAGGTATCCGGGCGGTGCACCGTGAGAATGAACAGGGCCGCCACCACGGCGCGGATGAGGTCGCTCGAAAGCATCACCCATTTGCGGTTGAGGCGGTCGAGGACGATGCCGGCGAAGGGGCCCACCAGGATGGCCGGAATGGCGCGCGAGAGCATCACGCCGCTCACCACCAGGCCGGACCTGGTGTGGGCTACCGCCAGGCTGAAGACGGCGATGTTATTGAAGTGATCGCCGATCTCGCTGACCACCTGGCCAATCCAGGTATAGCGGTAGTTACGATTGTCGCGCAGCAGCGGGACAACGGAAATCAACTTACGGTTTCCTCCCGTATGGTGATACCGCGCAGATACTCGCGGTCGAGCGTGTAGCCGAAACCGGGGCCGTCCGGAATGGCGATGGTGCCTTGGGCGGTGGTCTCCACCGCGGGCTGGATGATGTCGCGCTTCCAGTAGCGCTTGCTGGCCGAAACGTCGCCCGGCAGGACAAAATTGGGCAGCGTGGCGAGGGCGATGTTGTGCGCGCGCCCCACGCCCGCCTCCAGCATGCCGCCGCACCACACCGGAATGCCGGCCGCTTGCGCCACGTCGTGAACCCGGCGCGCTTCGGCGAAACCGCCCACCCGCCCAAGCTTGATATTGATGATGCCGCAGGCCCGCATTTTCACCGCCTGGGCGGCATGGCGGGCCGTGCGGATGCACTCATCCAGGCAGAGGGGGGTTTGTAACTGCGCCTGTAATTCGGCGTGGTCGATGATATCGTCATGGCCGAGGGGCTGCTCGATCATCATCAGGTAAAAGTCATCCAGCTTGCGGAGATGGGCGGCATCGGCCAGGGTGTAAGCCGAATTAGCGTCGGCCATCAGCTTGATGGTGGGAAAGCGTTCGCGCACGCGGCGCACCACATCCACATCCCAGCCGGGCTTGATCTTGATTTTGATGCGCTGATAGCCGTCCGCCAGCTCATGCTCGATTTTTTCCAGGAGCTGCTCGACCGAATCCTGAATGCCGATGGAGACCCCGCAGGGAATCTCGCGGCGGGCGCCGCCGCCGATGTGGCGCCAGAGGGGGATGCCGGCCATACGCGCCTCCAGGTCCCAAACCGCGGTTTCCAGGCCTCCGCGGGCCATGCGGTGGCCGCGGATGTGGGCCGTCAGCGGGGCGACATCGGCCGCCCCGGCCAGGTCCCGGCCCTTCACGCGCGGGGCCACAAAATCCCGCAGGATCAGCCAGGCCGATTCGGTCCACTCCTCGTTGTAAAACGGGTTCTCCCCTACCGTGACCTCGCCCCAACCCGTGGCGCCCTGGCTTTCTACTTCCACCAGGATGATGCGGCGCTCATAAGTGCGGGAAAAGCTGGTCTCGAAGAAATGCACCAGGGGCATGCGGATCTGGCGCAGGGTAATGTGTTCCAGTCTCATTGCCAGGGCTCCAGTAAGTAAGTGGATTCCGGCGCGCCGCGCAGGAATCCGGTAACCGCCAGGCCGCGGGCGAAGGCATCGCGGAGCTTCTGGCCGTTGGATTGTTGGATCTGGCGCGCGCGGGCGGGATCGTCATGGCGTATGGCGGCGATATCGGACGGATAAGCCACCCGTTCGGCGGCGCCATGGCCCAGCGGCTGGCCCGCCAGGACCGGCCGCACACGCGGAGAATCGAGCCACCATTCGGCCGTGCAGCGGTCCGTGGGAAGGCCGCCGTGCAGCGGGCTGGCGGTCACCCCGTAGGAATTCTCGGTGTAGCGGCGGACGATGGCGCCCAGCTTCTCGATATTCAGGAAGGCGTTCTTCAGCTCCATGGGGTCGAAGGTCCACTCGATCAGGGCGATGCCGCGGCTGAGCGCCTCCTCGCGCTGCCTGAGCTTCAACCGGCGTCCCAGGCCATGGTTGCGATAAGCCGGCAGGACTCCCAGCATATGGCTGTGCAGGTAAGTCATACCTCCGGGTTTGACTCCCGGGATGGCGAAGCAGAAGCCCGCCAGCGTCTCACCGTCATAGGCGCCGAAAACGTGGCCGCCGATTCGCGTGACGACGACCAGAAACCGTAGCGGGAGCAGCTCGATATCGGCGAAGCTCCAGATGGTCTGCTGAAGCTGCAAGACCTGTTCTAATTCGGAAAGCGAGAATAACTGCCGGATTTCAATCATCAGCGCGTGACGTTCCTCTCTTGGCCTCCTCCCAAAGCTCCTCCATCTCGGCGATACTGGCATCCTGTAGCCGTCTTCCCTGCTCCGCCAGGCGGCGCTCGATGTGGCCGAAGCGCGCGCGGAACTTGGCGTTGGTCTTGCGCAGGGCCTGCTCGGCATCCACTTTCACGAAGCGCGCCAGGTTCACCAGGACGAAGAGCAGGTCGCCCAGCTCGTCTTCCAGTTCGGCCGCCGATCCCGAGCGGCGCGCCTCGGCGAACTCGGCCAGCTCTTCATCCAGCTTGGCGATCACCTGTTCGGCATTCTGCCAGTCGAAACCCACCCCGGCGGCGCGCGAGGTGATCTGCTGCGCTTCCACCAGTGCCGGCAATGCCCGCGGCGCGGAATCCAGCAGCCCGGCGGGGCTACCCTCCGGCCTTCCCCCGGCCTTCTTTTCGGCGGCTTTCACTTCGCCCCAGATGCGCGTTACATCGCCCGAGCTGCGCGCGGTCTCTTCGCCGAAGACGTGTGGATGGCGGCGGATGAGCTTGGCGTTGATGGCGTCGAGCGCATCGCCGATCGAGAAGTGCCCGGCCTCCTCGCCCATCTCGGCGTAGAAGACGGCCTGCAGCATAAAGTCTCCCAGCTCTTCGGCGAGGCCAGGCCAATCGCGGCGGTCGATGGCGTCCAGCACCTCGTAGGTCTCTTCCAGCGTGTAGGGCTTGATGGAATCGAAGGTCTGTTCGCGATCCCAGGGGCAACCGCCGGGCGCGCGCAGGCGGGCCATGATCTCGACAAGCTTCTGGAACTTTTCGCCCGCGCTGGATTCGATTTTCATGATGGGGAGAAGCGATTTGTTCCAGGTTAACATGCAGCGCCGCGCGTCTCACCGAGGCCCGTGATACACTCCCAACATGCCGCAGCCGCCGAGCCCGCCCGCTCCCGACGAAGCGCCGCCCTTCCTGGGAACCTGGCGCCGCGTCTACGCGGGGGTGCTCCTCTACCTGGTCGCCGTGATCGTGCTCTTTTACTTCTTTACCCGGGCCTACCGATGAGACCGATCGACTGGATCGTGCTGTTCGCCTCGCTGGTCTCCATCGTTTCCTACGGCCTGTTTCGCAGCCGCGGCAGCAATACGGTGGACCGCTACCTGCTGGCCGGCAAGAGCATGCCGTGGTACGCCATGGCGCTCTCCATCATGGCCACCCAGGCCAGCGCCATCACCTTCATTTCCACCACCGGCCAATCCTACACCGATGGCATGCGCTTCGTGCAGGCCTATTTCGGGCTGCCCATCGCCATGGTGGTGATCTGCGCCACGGTGGTGCCGATCTTCCACCGCACCCGCGTCTACACCGCCTACGAGTACCTGGAAAAGCGCTTCGACTCCAAGACCCGCACCCTGGCGAGCGTGATTTTTCTGTGCCAGCGCGGCCTTTCCGCCGGCCTCACCATCTACGCTCCGGCGATCGTGCTTTCCATCATCCTGGGATGGCCCGAGCGGCTCACCACCTTTTTTATGGGCGCGGTGGTGGTCAGCTACACTGTGTTGGGCGGCATCAAGGCGGTGACCTGGTCGGACGTGCAGCAGATGTGCGTGATTTTTCTGGGCCTGATCGTGGCGCTGGTCACCGTGATCGTGCTGCTGCCCGGAAACGTCTCCTTTTCGGACGCCGTATACCTGGCCGGCGCGGCGGGGCGGCTGAACGCGGTGACCACCCACTTCGATTGGAACGACCGCTTCAACCTGTGGAGCGGACTGATCGGCAGCACCTTCCTGTTTCTTTCCTATTTCGGATGCGACCAGTCCCAGGTGCAGCGCTATCTCACCGGCCGCTCCGTCACGGAGAGCCGCCTCAGCCTTCTGTTCAACGCGGTGGCCAAGATTCCCATGCAGTTTTTCATTCTGTTTATCGGGGCCATGGTGTTCGTCTTCTACCTGTTCATTCAGCCGCCCATGCTGTTTCAACACGCGGAGCTGAGCCGGATCGAATCGGCCGCCGCGTACCCGGCGCTGGCCGAGGAATACCAGCGCGCGTTTGATGCGCGGCGCGAGTCGGCGCTGGCGCTGGCCGCCGCGCACCACCAGGGCGATTCAGCCGCTGAGCGCAGCCGGGTGCAGGAGTACCGCGCGGCCGACCGCCGCGTGGACGACGTGCGCGCGCGGGCCTCTGTGCTGGTCGGACAAACGGGTGGCGAGAAGGGTTTTCGCGATACCAACTATATTTTTCTGTCGTTTGTGACGCGCTACCTGCCGGCGGGGCTGGTGGGGCTGGTGATTGCGGTGATTTTCGCCGCTACTATGTCCGCCAGCTCGGGGGAAATCAACTCGCTCGCCACCGTCTCGGTAGTGGACCTTTATAAACGCCATTTCCGGCGCGGGCAATCGGATCATCATTACCTGATGGCCTCCCGCTGGGCCACCTTGTTCTGGGGCGTCTACGCGGTGGCTTTCGCGGGATGGGGGAAGAAGCTGGGCTCGCTGATTGTGGCGGTGAACGTGGTAGGGTCGCTGTTCTACGGTTCGCTGCTGGGATGTTTCGTGGTGGCGCTGGGCTTCCGGCGCGTGGGCGGCACGGCCGTATTCTGGGGCATGCTGGCGGGCGAGGCGGCGGTCTTCTGGGCCTTCTTCGGAACGGGCATGTCTTACCTGTGGTACAACGCGCTGGGCTGCGGGGTGGTGGTGGCCACCGCGCTGGCCATTACTTACCTTTCGCCCGCCGGAGCTTCCGCCACACCAGCCAGCCGGCCAGCACAATAACCGCGGCCAGCGTGGCCCACAGGAGGTACTGGTGGATGTTCCGCTCGACGGCCTCCCAGCGGTTGCCCAGGAAATAGCCCAGGCCGACGAACCCGGAGACCCACAAGCACGCGCCGCTATAGGCGAAAAGCGCGAAGGGCCGCGCTTCCAGGCCGCTCATCCCGGCGGCGTAGGCGGTCAGGTGCCGCACGCCGGGAACGAAATAACCGAAGGTCAGCCCCCAGTGGCCCACGCGCGCGAACCAGGCGTGCGCCCGGTTGACGTGTTCCTCGGTGATCCGCACGTAGCGCCCGTAGCGATGGATCAGCGCCAGCCCGAAGGTGCGGCCCAGCCAGTAGCTGAGGGTGATCCCGCACATGCTGCCGGCCAGCGCCGTGGCCAGGGCCAGGGGCAGCGCGAAGGTGCCGCGCGAGACCAGGTAACCGCTGTAAGTGAGCAGGGTCTCATCCGGCGCGGGCAGGCCCACGATGCCGAACATCAGCAGGCAGAAGACAGCGGCGTACCCGTACCGCGCGATCCATTGGAAGATTTGGTGTTCCATGGTCTACGTTCCGGCCTCTATTCACACGGAGGCGCGGAGAACCCGGAGGAAGCACGGAGAAAATCTCCCATGGCCTTCTCCGTGCTTTCTCCGCGTTCTCCCCGCCTCCGTGTGAATAGGGCGCCGCCCCCTCTACACCACCAGCCCCGAGATCTCCACCGGCGTGCGGTTGCCGGCCACCACCACGATCCCGCTTTCGGTGACGTGATGGTGGACCCGGTCGCGCTCCAGGTCGTATCCGATGGTGGCGTCTTCCGGCACTCGCACGTTTTTGTCCAGGATGGTTCGCCGCACGCGGGCGCGCCGCCCGATGTCGCAGTTATCCAGGATCACGCACTCCTCCACCAGGGCGCCGGCATGCACGCGCACGCCGCGGCCCAGCACCGAGTTGCGGGCCACGCCGCCCGACAGGATGCAGCCGCCCGAGACAATCGAGTCGAGGGCCTGGCCCCGGCGGTTCTCCTCGTCGAAGGTGAATTTGGCCGGCGGGTCCGGATAGCTGGTGGTGCGCACCGGCCATTCGCGGTTGAACAGGTTCAAGGCGGGGCTCACCGCGCGGAGGTCCATGTTGGCTTCATAATAAGCGTCGATCGTGCCCACGTCGCGCCAGTAGGGAGCGGCGTCAGGCGGCTCTCCGGGAATCCGGTTGGTCTGAAAATCGTAAGAGTACATTTCCGATTTGCCGGCCAGGCGCGGCAGGATATCGCGGCCAAAATCGTGATTGCTGTTGGGATCGTCGGCGTCGTCGTGCAGCAGCCGCAGCAGCGTGCGGGTGGAAAAGACGTAGTTGCCCATGGAGGCCAGCACGCGCTCGCCGTCTCCCGGCATGGTGGGGGCTTCGGGGTTCTTCTCGTGGAAAGCCAGAATGTGGCCGTCGTCGGAGACCTCGATAACTCCGAATTCGACGGCGTGGCGGCGCGGCACCGGAATGGCCGCCACGGTCACCTCGGCGCTCTTCTGCACGTGATACTCGATCATGCTGGTGATGTTCATGCGGTAGATGTGATCGCCGCCGAAGATCGCCACCACGTGCGGATCGGACTGTTCAATGAGGTTGCGGTTCTGGAAAATCGCATCGGCCGTGCCCTGGTACCAGGTTTCGCCGGCCGAGCGCATCTGGGCCGGCACGGGAATAATAAATTGCGACTTCAGCAGCCCGCCGAACTGCCATCCTTCGCTGAGGTGCTGTAACAGCGACTGGCTGCGGAATTGCGTCAACACATAGATGGAGTAGATTCCGGAGTTGATGAAGTTACTGAGTACGAAATCGATAATCCGATATTTACCGCCAAACGGAACCGCCGGTTTGGCGCGTTCCTTGGTCAGGGGATAGAGCCGCGTGCCCTTCCCCCCGGCCAGCACGATGCCCAGGACTCGGATGCGCATAAGGTAATCAGCCATATTGTTCCACACTTCCCCGCCCCGGCAAGCCCGCCTTCTAAAAAAAACCGCCCCGGTTCGCGACAGAGGTCCGCCGCGGCGCCGAAATCGCACCCCGAGGCGGGAAACCGTGGTATTCGATTAAGGTATGCCCGAAACGCAATCGCGCCCGCCCGCCTTCCACCGCGCCGCGGTGATCGGCACCGGAATGATGGGGCCGGGGATCGCCCTGACGCTGGCGTTGGGAGGAGTGCGGGCCACCATTTTGAGCCGCACCGAAGAGGGAGCCGCGCGGGGCCTGGAAGAAGCCCGCGCCAGGGCCCGCTTTCTGGCCGGCTGCGGACTGATCGAACCGGCCGATGCGTCGCGGGCGGAAACCCTGCTGGCCGCCAGCGCCCGGTTTGACGAAACCATCCGCGAGGCTCTGCTGGTAGTGGAATCCGCCCCCGAAGACCTGGAGTTCAAGCAGCGTCTCTTCGGGCGCCTGGACACCCTGGCCCAGCCGGAGGCCGTACTGGCTTCGAATACCTCGGGGCTGAGCATCAGCGCGATTGCCGAAGGCTGCGGGCGGCCCGAGCGCGTCCTCACCACGCATTTCTGGAACCCTCCGCACCTCATGCCGCTGGTGGAAATCGTGATGGGCGCGCGGACCTCGGCGGAGAATGCCGAGAGAGTCCGCGAGTTGCTTCTGGCCTGTGGAAAAACGCCCGTGATCGTGCGCCGGGACCGGCCCGGACAGCTCGGCAACCGGCTGCAGATGGCGCTGGTCCGGGAGGCCGCCAATATCGTCGCCGAGGGCATCGCCTCCGCCGGCGACGTAGATACGGTTGCCAAAAACGGCTTTGGACTGCGCCTGCCGGCCTACGGCATTCTGGAGCATTTGGACGTGACCGGGCTGGACCTGGGCCAACGGGTGGTGGATTATGTGGCCCGCGACCTGTTCAACGAACCGCGCGCGCCAGATCTTTTCCACGACCTGGTGCGCCGCGGCGATCTGGGCGCCAAGACCGGCCGGGGCTTCTACGACTGGTCCGTAAAAAGCGCCGATGAAGTGCGCCGGCTGCGCGACGAGTTCCTGGTGGAAGTGCTTCGGTACCGCCGGGCCCAGAGGGCGCCCCAGCGGGCGCCCCAGACGGCAACTTAAAGGGATCCCGCGCCGCGCGGGAAATCCGCCATTAGGGAGAATACCCGGCTAAGATTTTTCTCCCGTTCTGCCGATGAGAGAGATGTTTGACGACTTCATTACATGATCTCGATCATCGGAATTTTCATCGTACTGGGCGCCATTGCCGGCGGCTATCTGATGGAGCACGGGAAGCTGCTGGTCCTGGTGCAACCCGCGGAGCTGATCATCATCGCGGGAGCGGCCATCGGAACGGTAGTGGTTGCCAACCCACTGCCCACGCTGATGCGCCTGGTCAAGGCAATGATCGGCGTGGTAACCGGGGGAGCCTACAATAAAGCGGTATACCTGGACAATCTCAAGATGATTTACGAGTTGTTCAGCTATGCCCGGAAGGCCGGAACCGCGAAGCTGGAGGAGGATGTCGACCACCCGGAAAAAAGCCCGGTGCTTTCCAAGTATCCGAAGTTTCTGAAATCCCACCACGCTCTCCAATTCTTCTGCGATACCCTGCGCATGGCGGTATCGGGCGGCGTTGACCCGATGGACATCGACCAGATGATGGAGGTGGATCTGGAGGTGCATCACCGCGAATCTTCCGAACCGGTGACCGCGCTCACTACCATGGCGGACTCTCTGCCCGGCTTGGGAATTGTCGCGGCGGTTCTGGGGGTGGTGATTACGATGGGGTCGCTGGGAGGCCCCAAGGAGGAGATTGGCCATCGCGTGGCGGCGGCCCTGGTGGGGACCTTTCTGGGCATCCTGTTGTGCTATGGGGTCTTCGGGCCCCTGGCACAGGCCATGGGCAAGCAGACCGAGGCCGAGGGCCACTATTTCGGCTTTCTGCGGATGGCCGCGCTGGGCTTCATCAAGGGTCTCAGCCCCATGATGGCGGTGGAACTGGCGCGACGCTCCATCCCCACAACCGTACGTCCCACCTTCCAGGATATGGAGGCGGTGTGCCGCGGCGGCGGTAAGGCCGCGTCGAAGGCGGCGTAACCATGGCCACCGAGACCCAAGCACCTCCTCCCCCTCCGAAGCCGTCCACACCGATAGTGATCATCAGAAAGAAGGCGGGCGGGCACGGCGGCCATCACGGGGCGCCTGGAAGGTAGCCTACGCCGATTTCGTGACGGCCATGATGGCGCTGTTCATCGTGCTTTGGCTGATGAGCGCGGATAAGGAAGTGCAGGAGGCCATCAGCGCTTATTTCAACAATCCGGCGGGCCCCGGCAAACTCACCGGCACGGCGGCCGCGGGGTTGGGGAACGCTCTGGAGGTGCCCAAGGAGGATATGAACAAACTCGCCGACAAGATCCAGCAGGCGTTGCTCAAGGTGCCGAATTTCCGCAACCTGCAAGACCACGTGGAGATTACCATTACTTCCGACGGCCTGCGCATTGAACTGCTGGAAACCGATGCGGGGATGTTCTTCGAATCGGGTAAGCCGCTGCCCACCGAGAGCGGCTCCGAGCTGTTGGCGCGCCTGGCCGGGGAGTTGGGGAAGCTGCCGAATTCGTTGCTGATTGAAGGGCACACGGATTCCAAGCCGTTTTCAAAGGACGATGGATACAGCAACTGGGAGTTATCCGCGGACCGCGCCAATTCCGCGCGCAAGCTGATGCAGGCCAACGGGGTGCGGCCGGAACAGGTGGGGCAGGTGCGGGGATTTGCGGACCGGCAGTTGCGCCATCCCGAGGACCCGGCCGCCGCATCCAACCGCCGGATCTCCGTGATCGTACAGTACCTCCCGCCGGCGGGTGAGACCAAGCCGGCGGCGGATGGTAAGCCGGCGGGCGAGGCGAAACCCGCTGGCGAAACCAAGCCGGCGGGCGCCGCGAAACCCGCTGGCCAGGCCAAGCCGCCCACAAAGCCACCGCCCAAGCCCGCTCGCTGAGGGGTGGTTCGGGCCGCGGTCCCGCATTTTCGCGTCTCTGCAGGACCGGAGCCGGTGAGCCGGGCAGCCCCGGTCCAGCCATGGCGGCTATTTCTCGGGCTGATCGTATCCGGCCAGGCGGCGGATCCACACGTTACGAAAGTGCACCGGGGAGCCATGGTCCTGAAGCAGGAGGGGCATGTCGCCGTGAGGCTCGTAATGGCCCAGGATGCGATGCTCGGTGCTGCCATCGAGCGGCTGGCGATTGTGCACCATCACGCCGTTGAAGAAGAGCGTGATGTAGGCGGGCTTGACAACTCTCGGTCCGTCAAACCGCGGCGCTTCGTAAACGATATCGTAGACGTTCCACTCGCCGGGTTTGCGGATGGGGTTGACCAGCGGAGGCCATTGTCCGTAGATGGCGCCCGCCTGGCCGTCGGCATAGGTGGACTGGTGGTAGGAATCCAGCACCTGGATCTCGTAGCGGCTGGCG
>JASHSS010000738.1 GCA_030038565.1 Bryobacteraceae bacterium | reverse complement strand
GACGTGGACGAGGGCGACTCCGTGAAAAAAGATCAGATCGTGGCCCGCCTGGATCGCGATCAACTGTCCGCCCAGCGCCGCCGCGAGGATGCCGGCCTCAACTCCGCCGAGGCCCAACTGGCGGAGGCGGTGACCACCCTCGAATACCAGAAGGCCACCCTCTCATCCGATGTCGAGACCCGCCGCGCCGACCTCGCCCAGGCCGAAGCCAAACTGGCCGAGATGAAAAACGGTTCCCGTCCCCAGGAAAAGCGCGACGCCAAGGCCGCCGTGGATATGGCGCAATCCGAGTTGGATCGCTCCAAGGCCGATTGGGACCGCGCCCAAACCTTGTATAAGAACGACGACATTTCCCGCGCCCAGTTCGATCAGTACCGCAAAAATTGGGAGAGCGCCGCCGCCGCGCTCCAATCCGCCACCGAGCGCCAGGCGCTGGTGCTGGATGGCCCGCGCATCGAGGAGATCGACGCCCAGGCCGCCCAGGTGGAGCATTGCCGCGCCGCGCTCAAAACCGCCCAGGCCAGCGCCTTGCAAGTGAAGCAGCGCGAAGAAGACCTGGCCGCCCGCCGCGCCGAAATCGCCCACTCCAAAGCCGCCATTTCCCTCATCGACTGGCAGCTCTCCGATACCGTGGCCGCCTCCCCCGTGGATGGCGTGGTCCTGGTGAAATCCGCCGATGTGGGCGAAATCCTGGCCCCCGGCACCACCGTGGTCACCATCGGCGATATCGACCATCCCTGGCTGCGCGGCTACATCAACGAGACCGACCTCGGCAAGGTCCGCATCGGATCGGAAGCCCGTGTTACCACCGATTCCTATCCCGGCAAGGCCTTCCGTGGCCGCGTGACTTTCATTTCCTCCGAGGCGGAGTTCACCCCCAAGCAGATCCAGACCCAGCAGGAGCGCGTCAAACTGGTCTACCGCATCAAGATCGAAGTCGAAAACCCCGGCCGCGAATTGAAGTCCAACATGCCCGCGGATGCCGAGATCCTCCTGGCGCAGTAAATGAGTGCGGTAATGCAACCCATCATCGAAACCCGCGATCTCACTAAGCGCTTCGCCGCGCTCACCGCCGTGGACCGTCTGAATCTGTCCGTGGCTCCCGGCGAAATCTTCGGCCTCGTCGGCCCCGATGGCGCCGGTAAAACCACCACCGTCCGGATGCTCTGCGGCCTCATGGATCCCACCGAGGGCTCCGCCCGCGTGGCCGGCCACGACGTGGCGCGCGAATCCCAGGCGGTCAAGGACCAGATCGGTTACATGGCCCAGCGCTTCGGCCTCTACACCGACCTGACCGTCCGCGAAAACATGAATTTCTACGCCGACCTGTTCGGCATCTCGGGCGCCGAACGCGACCGCCTCAACGCCCAACTCCTCCGCATGACCCGCATGGAGCCGTTCACCAATCGCCAGGCCGGCCGCCTCTCGGGCGGCATGAAACAGAAGCTGGCGCTCATGTGCACGCTCCTCCACCACCCCCAAATCCTGTTCCTAGACGAGCCCACCAACGGCGTCGATCCGGTTTCGCGCCGCGACTTCTGGGCCATCCTGTACCAGCTTCTGCACGACGGAATCACCATCTTCATGACCACCGCTTACCTGGATGAAGCCGAGCGCTGCAACCGCGTGGGCCTCCTCCACAAGGGCAAGTTGATCCGCTGCGAAACCCCCGAGGAGATGAAGCGCGCCACCGCCTCGGCCAGCCTAGAGGGCGCCTTCATCAAAACCATTCACGAAGTGGAAGGATTACCCGCATGAACGGCGCTAACGGCAACCACTGGGCTGTGGAAATCGACGACATGGTGAAACAGTTCGGCGCGTTCGTGGCCGTGGACCATGTCTCGCTGGCGGTTCCCAAAGGCGAGATCTTCGGCTTCCTGGGACCCAATGGCGCCGGCAAGTCCACCACCATCCGGATGCTCTGCGGTCTCCTGACGCCCACCTCCGGCCGCGGATCGGTGAACGGCTTCGACGTGGCCACCCAGCCCGAGGATATCCGCCGCAGCATCGGCTACATGTCGCAGAAGTTCTCCCTCTACGACGATCTCACCGTCGAAGAGAACATCGATTTCTTCACCGGAATCTACGGCGTGCCCCGCGGCGAGCGCAAAGAGCGCAAGGATTACGTGCTCGGCATGGCCAATCTCGCCGAACGCCGCGGTGCGCTCACCCGCACCCTGGCGGGCGGCTGGAAGCAGCGCCTGGCCCTGGGTTGCGCCATCCTTCACGATCCGCCGGTGCTGTTTCTGGACGAGCCCACCTCCGGCGTCGATCCCATCGCCCGCCGCGCCTTCTGGGATCTCATTCACTCCCTCGCCCGGACCGGCCACACCATCTTCGTGAGCACCCATTATATGGATGAAGCCGAGTATTGCCACCGCCTGGCGCTCATGTATCGCGGCAAAGTGATTGCGCTCGGCGCCCCCGCCGAATTGAAGCGCGCGCTCCCCGAACACAGCCTGCTGCAACTCGAAACCGGGCAGCCGCTCGAAACCATGCGCGCGCTGGAGGGGTTGGCGGGCGTGCGCGAGGTGGCGGTCTTCGGCGGCGGCCTGCACGTCACCGTGGATGGCGACGCCGAAACCGCCGCGCGCATGCGCGCCAAACTGGCCGCCGCCGGCATCCAAGTCAACCGCCTGGAGCACATCGAACCCTCCATGGAAGATGTGTTTGTCGCCATGATCGAGACCGAGGAGAGGAAAGCCGGGAGGCCAGCCGCATGAGCTACCGCAGATTGCACGCCGTCTTCGTCAAGGAGCTCCATCACATCGTGCGCGATGCCCTCAGCCTGGGAATGGCCCTGGCCGTCCCCGTGATGATGCTGCTGCTCTACGGATACGCGCTGAGTCTCGATGTGGACCATGTCCCCACCCTGATCTACGACCAGGACGGCACCCAGGCCAGCCGCGACCTCATCCGTCAGTTTCAAGGGTCCAAATATTTCGAGGTGCGCGGATTCGCCGACGGATACGGCCCCATCGAACGCGGCATCGACCGCAACGACATCATCATGGGCCTGGTAATCCCGCGCGACTATTCGCGGAAAGTCGGCCAGGGCCACGACGCCACCGTGCAGATCCTGCTCGATGGCAGCGATTCCAACACCGCTTCCATCGTCCTGGGCTATGCCGATACCGTGGTGCGCGATTACTCCGTCAATCTGCGCGCCAGCATGTTAAACCGACGCGGCGGCGAGCACTCCCCGCCGCCCGTGGATGCCCGCCTGCGCGTCTGGTACAACAGTTCGCTCGAATCCAAAAACTACGTGGTCCCCGGGCTCATCGCCGTGATCCTACAAATTATCGCCGCGCTGCTCACCTCCCTGACCATCGCCCGCGAGTGGGAGATGGGCACCATGGAGCAGTTGCTCTCCACGCCCCTCCGCCCCACCGAAATCGTGTTGGGCAAGATGATGGCCTATTTCGTGGTGGGCCTCGCGGACGCCATCGTGGCGCTGCTGGTGGGCCTGTTCGTTTTCACCGTCCCGCTGCGCGGCAGTCTCCTGCTGCTGGCGGTCTCCATCTGCACCTTCCTGTTCGGCGCGCTGTGCTGGGGCATCTTCGTTTCAGCCGCCACCAAATCCCAATTGCAGGCTTATCAGATCGGCCTTCTCACCTCCTTCCTGCCGGCCTTTCTGCTCTCCGGATTCGTGTACGCCATCGAGACCATGCCCACGGTGATCCAGGTGATCACCTACATCGTTCCCGCCCGCTACGTGGTGACGATCATGAAAGGCATCTTCCTGAAGGGCGTGGGACTCAACGTGCTGTGGGGCCAACTGGGATTTCTGGCGCTCTACGCCGTGCTGGTGTTCCTGTGGGCCACCCGCAAAATGAATCAGAAACTGGTGTGAACTATGTGGGAACGGATTGCCGTCATTCTGCGAAAAGAACTCATTCAGGCGCTGCGCGAGCCGCGCATGCGCGTGCTCCTGTTCCTTCCGCCGATTATCCAACTGCTCATCTTCGGCTTCGCCGTGAACCTGGATGTGGACCATACCAGGATCGCCTGGATGGACATGGACCGCACCCCCCTCAGCCGCGACCTGCGCGCGCGCTTCGAAGGATCGGGCCGCTTCGACGTCGTGGCGCAGCCCGCCAATGAAGAAGAGGTCCAGCAGATCCTCGATCACGGCGCCGCGCAAGCCATCGTCCGTGTCCTGCCGGAGTTTGAGCGCGATGTTCTGCGCGGGCGCCCCACCGAGGTCCAGGTGCTGGTGGATGGCACCAATTCCAATACCGCGTCGCTGGTGTCCGGTTACGCCGGCGAAATCATCGCCGACTTCTCCCAGGACGTGCTGTCCGGCCAGCAGAACGTGCGCGTGCTCACCCGCAGTCCCGGCGGGGCGGTGAATCTCCAGGCTCCCCGCATCGACGGGCGCACGCGCGTGTGGTTCAACCCCGATCTGCACAGCCGCAACTACTTCGT
>JASHSS010000737.1 GCA_030038565.1 Bryobacteraceae bacterium | reverse complement strand
AAGGTCGCCCTGTCATGGACAATCAGGTGCAAGTGCTGTGCGTCTCCCACCTGGAACCACGCGCCGGGGAACGGAAAGGGCGGGCGGGCGATTTCTTCCAGCCCCAGGATCTCGCGATAGAACCGGCGCGAGCGCTCCAGGTCGGTGACATTCAGGGCCACGTGATGAATGGTTTGGATAGTCATCGCTTTGTCTGGTATTGTCGCGCAAACGCGGGATGCCCCGCGCGGCGTTCCGGGCGCGGGATTACACTGATGTACTATGAACGGTCTGCTGCTGGGGTGCGCCATCGGGCTGGCGTCGGCGTTGTCGGCGCAGGAAGCGGCGCGGCCGAGGGCCCGCGAGATCGGTCTGATCGTTGGGTCGCTCGAACCCGGCCCGCTGGATGCCATTACGGACGTGGAAGGCGTGCGCGTGGGCCAGACCACGCTGGTCCAGGGGGATAACATTCGCACCGGGGTCACCGTGGTGCTGCCGCACGCGGGCAACCTGTTTCGGGAGAAAGTGCCGGGGGCGGTCTATGTGGGCAATGCTTTTGGCAAGCTGGCAGGGTCCACGCAGGTGGAGGAACTGGGCGAGATCGAATCTCCCATCGCGCTGACCTCCACGCTCAACGTGCCGCGCGTGGCCGACGCGCTGATCGATTATCTGCTGGCCCTTCCGGGCAATGAGAAGGTTCTTTCGGTGAACCCGCTGGTGGCCGAAACCAACGATGGCTTGCTGAACGATATCCGCGGCCGGCACGTGGGGCGCGAGGAGGTGCTGCGCGCGATTGCCCAGGCGCACGCGGGAGCGGTGGAAGAAGGCGCCGTGGGCGCAGGCACGGGGACGGTGGCGTTCGGGTTCAAGGGCGGCATCGGAACGGCTTCGCGAAAGACCTTGGGGTATACCGTGGGCGTGCTGGTGCAGACGAATTTCGGAGGCAGCCTGACCATGAACGGCGCCCCCGTGGGCCGCGAACTGCGCGAGCGGGGGCCCAATTCGGGCAACGGTTCGTGCGTCATGGTGGTGGCTACCGACGCGCCGGTGGACGCGCGCAACCTGCGCCGCATGGCCGCGCGCACCATGTTCGGGCTGGCGCGGACGGGGTCGAGCGGGGCGAACGGCAGCGGCGATTACGGAATCGCCTTCACGACCGCGCGCGGCGCCTCCGGGGAACCGGTGAAGCTCTTATCGAACGACGCCATGTCGCCTCTGTTTCTGGCCGTGATCGAGGCCACCGAAGAGGCGATTTACAACTCGCTGCTGCGCGCGGTCACCACCACGGGCAACGGCCACACGGTGGAAGCGCTGCCCATCGAACGGACCGTCGCAATCCTGCGCCGGCACGGGGCGCTGCGCTGACGAAACCAGGGACGGATTATGAGACCAATCGCCAATCGCCGCAACTTTCTGCAATGGACCGCCGGGCTGGCGGCCGCCTGGGCCGCTCCGGCAGCCGCGGCGCCGGGAAAGGTGGAGCGCGTCGCCGGAACGCGGGTCAAACTGGGGCTGAATGCCTACTCGTTCAATCAGCCGCTGATGGCCGGAACGCTGACGCTGGTGGACGTGGTCGAGTACTGCGCGCGAATCGGCATCGCCGGGCTGGATGCCACCGGTTATTATTTTCCCGGATATCCCAAGACTCCGCCCGACGAATATTTGTACCACCTGAAGCGCGAGGCATTCGTGAACGGCGTGACGCTGAGCGGCACGGGGGTGCGCAACGATTTCACCGCCGCCGACCCGGCCGCCCGCAAGAAAGACGTCCAGATGGTGAAGGACTGGATCGAGGTGGCGGCCAAGCTGGGCGCTCCCGTGATCCGCGTGTTCACCGGCCCGCGCATGCCGGAGGGCCACACGTTCGACGAGGTGCTGGCGTGGATGACCCCGGATTTCCAGGAGTGCGCGGCGCACGGCAAACGCTTCGGCGTGATCGTGGGGCTGCAGAATCACAACGATTTCATTAAGACGGCCGGGCAGGCCATCCGCGTGATTCAGGCGGTGGATTCGGAGTGGTTCGGATCGATTCTGGATATCGGGAGCCTGCGCACCAACGATCCGTACGAGGAGATCGAGAGGCTGATGCCCTACGCGGTCTCGTGGCAGCTCAAGGAGATGGTGGGATACGGGACCAAAGAAGTGCCCACCGACCTGGCCAAGGTGAAGGCCATCATCGACAAGGGCGGCTACCGCGGCTTTCTGCCGGTGGAGACGCTGGGGGCGGGAGATCCGAAGGTAAAAGTGGCCGCCTACATGGAAAAAGCCCGCCAGGTGTTTGGGGGGTAATCGACGTAAATGAAGACCCGTTGGGTGAGTTGGACGATGGCGACGGCTCTGTGCGCGTTGCCGCTGGGAGCCGCGGAGAAGAGAGTCCAGATGAAGGACCTGCCGCCGCCGGTCGCGCAAGCGGTCCAGGAACAGACCAAAGGCGCCGAGATCAGGGGCCTTTCCAAGGAAACCGAGGGAGGCCGGACGCAATACGAAGTGGAAACCGTGGCGGGCGGAAAATCGCGCGATCTCACCTTCGACGGCTCCGGAAGGTTGATCGAAGTGGAGCAGGAAGTGGCCCTGGACAGCCTTCCGGCGGCCGCACGGGCGGCTCTTGAAAAACGGACCGCGGGCGGCAAGATCGTCAAGGTGGAGACCGTGACCAGGGGATCGGCAACCACCTACGAAGCCACCTACACCAAGAGCGGAAGGACCCGGGAAATCGGCGTGACCGCCGACGGTTCACCAGTGAAAGACTGACGCCGGAGTGCCGATGGGACGGCATCCATCCAATCCATAAAAAATTTCAATTGTGACCCGCGGGTCCGATTTTGTATCCTGGAATTGTAGCGGGTGGCCATGAATTGCGGCCCGCTTCGGCGCCTGCGCCGCCACGGCACGGGCGATTTCAAACCGTCCGGAAACGCACAGGCCCGCTGGTGGGCCTCGGTGGCCAGACCCGGCAAAATCAATCTCGGAAAGGGAATCGATCATGAAGAAAACACTCTTTTTACTGGCGGGCGTATTGGCGCTCGCGTGCCTTTCGCTGGCGTCCGCCAAGACTTACACCGTGGACCTCAACCATCCGTCCAAGGCCGGCAGTCAGCAGTTGACCCCCGGCGAGTACAAACTGAAGGTTGACGGCGGCAACGCCGTATTCACGGACACGAAGACCCAGAAATCGGTGACCGTGCCGGTGAAGGTGGAAACCAACCAGAAGAAATTCCCCGTCACGTCGGTGGATACAACCAGCGAGGGATCCGCGGAGCGCATCAATTCGATTCAGTTGGGCGGTTCGACCACCAAGCTGGATTTCGCGTACTAAGCGAAGCGGGCACGCTCACGGGGCGCCGCCGGGGTCCGCTCCGCAGGGCTTTCCGAGCCGCGACGGTAGTTGAGTCGGCCGGGTGCTCGGGCCGCCCAAATGGATGAAGACGCCTACGATGGTGGGGCAGCCGATTCGCCTGCTTTGGGGCAGCTTTAGGGCCGGCCAAAGGGCGCCCCACCAGAATCCCGGGAATCCGGTGTGGCAGGGGCGTCTTCAACGGAGCGAGCGGGATTCACGGCCAAGTTTCGGAATTCCCCGCCGCCCGCGCGTTACAATCTCATTGTATGCGTCGCCGGCTTCTCCTCCTGCTGGCTTCCGCGGCGATGGCCTTCGCCGAGAAGCGGCCGTTTGACGTCAATCGACTGCTGGAACTGAAGCGGATCAGCGATCCGCAGATCTCTCCCGATGGCGTCTGGGTGGCCTTCACGGTGCAATCGGTGGATGTGGCGGCCAACCGCAAGCCGCAGCAGATCTGGATGGTTCCGCTGGCGGGAGGCTCGCCGCGCCAGATTACGCGCGACGGCGCCGTCAACAACCGCCCGCGCTGGTCCCCCGATTCCAGGCGCATCGCCTTCGTCTCCGACCGCAGCGGATCCTCGCAGATCTGGACCATGGATCCGGACGGTGGGAAGCCTTTCCAGGCCACCAACCTGGCCACCGAAGCCGATGGCGTGTTGTACTCGCCGGATGGCAAGAACCTGCTGTTTACCAGCGAGGTCTACCCGGAGTGCGGGGCCGACGATGGCTGCAACCGCAAAAACCTGGATGCCGACGCGGCTTCCAAAGTGACAGCGCGGACTTACGGCGAACTGCTTTATCGGCATTGGACCGCCTGGCAATCGCGGCGCCGCAGCCATCTGCTGGTGGTTCCGGTAGGCGGCGGCGCGGCCAGGGACCTCACGCCCGGCGATCGCGACGTGCCGCCTTTCTCGCTCGGCGGGCCGGACGATTACGCCATCTCGCCGGACGGCAAAGAGGTCTGCTACTCGATGAATGCCGACCCGGCGCCCGCCACCAGCACCAACAGCGATCTGTTTGCCGTGTCGATCGAGGGCGGTGAACCGCGCAGAATCACCTCCAACCCCGGCGCCGATGCCAGCCCGCAGTATTCGCCCGATGGCAAATACCTCGCCTGGCGGGCGCAGCTCAGGGCCGGCTACGAGAGCGACCGCTGGCGCCTGATGGTGCTGGAGCGCGGCTCCGGGCGCACCACCAATCTCACCGAATCGCTGGACCGATGGGTCAACAGCTTCACCTGGAGCCCGGATTCCGGGGCGCTGTTCTTCACCACCGGCGACCGCGGCCGGCAGGGCATCCAGTTCGTTCCGGTGAACGGCGGCGCGGCGCGGATCGCGGCGTCGGGCGATGGCGAACTCGACGACATGCAGCTTACGCACGACGGCAAGACCATGGTCTACACGGAGAACACGGGGGCCTCGCCGGTCGAGATCTACCGTGCGTTCTCATCCGGCGGCGCTCCGTCGGCCCTTACGCATTTGAACGACGCGACGCTCTCCTCCTGCCAGCTTACGCCGCTCGAAGAATTCTGGGTGGATACGGCCGATGGCGCGCGCGTGCAGAGTTTTGTGGTGAAGCCCTACGGATTTCAGCCGGACCAGAAGTACCCCGTGCTGATGCTGATTCACGGGGGGCCCGAAAGCAACTGGGGACATAGCTGGACGTACCGCTGGAACGCGCAGGTGTTCGCCGCGGCGGGCTACGTGGTGGTGATGCCCAACCCGCGCGGATCTACGGGCTACGGCCAGAAATTCATCGACGAGATCAACGGCGACTGGGGCGGCAAGCCTTTCGACGACATCATGGCGGTTACCGATCACGTGGTGGCCAGCATTCCCTACACGGATTCCGAGCGGCTGACGGCCGCGGGCGGGTCTTATGGCGGCTACATGATCGATTGGATCCTGGGCCACACGCGGCGCTTCAAGGCGCTGATATCGCACGCCGGGGTGTACGACCTGCCCAGTGAGTTCGGGGCCACCGAAGAGTTGTGGTTTCCGCTGTGGGAGTTCGGCGGCTCGCCCTGGGACAAGCCGGAGGAGTACGCCGCGATGTCGCCCAGCCACTACGTGAAGGATTTCCATACACCCACCCTGGTGATTGACGGCGAGCTGGATTTCCGGGTGCCTTACACGCAAGGGTTGCAGCTCTTCACCGCCCTTCAAATGCAAAAAATTCCGTCCAAGCTGTTAGTCTTTCCCGATGAAGGACACTGGGTGCTGAAACCGCAAAACAGCCTGTTCTGGTACCAGAATTTCATCGGCTGGCTGGATTCCTGGGTGAAAAAGTGAAAATTATTATCGCGGTCGGATCTGTGGTGGTACTGGCGCTGGTGGCGCTTCTGGTTTTATCCACGGGGAGCTCGCTCGAAATGGCTCCGGTGAAATCCATTGGGGTGAGCACGCCGGTGACGCTCGCTATCGCCAACCCTCACGGGGTGCGGCGCATCAGCGCCTACGTGGAGCAGAACGGCGCGCGCTATCCGGTCTTCGAACAGAGCGCGCCCGCGCGCCGCCTGTTCTGGAACCGGCACCAGGCGCCGCTCAAGGTCTCTTTTGAAGCCGGCAAGAACAAGGCTCCCAACTTGAAGGAAGGCCCCGCGCGACTGGTGGTGGAGACGGTATCGAACGACTTCCGCGGATCGACCGACAGAGCCACCGCCGAGGTCAACGTGGTGCTCACACCGCCGCGCGTCATCCCCGACGATTTGCAGCACTACATCAATCAGGGCGGCATGGAACTGGTCACCTTCACGGTTTCGGGATCGTGGAGCGAAGCCGGAGTGAAAGTGGGCAAGTACACGTTCAGCAGCTTTCCGCTGCCCGGAAAGCCGCCCGAGCAGCGCTTCGCCATGTTCGCCTATCCCTGGGATCTGCCGCCCGACGTGCAGCCCCTGGTCTACGCCCGCAACCAGGCCGGCACCGAGGCCACCGGCCACTTCTGGTTCAAGCTCTTCCCCAAGAAGTTCCGGGTGCGCGACCTGGTGTTGGACGACAAGCTGATGGAAAAACTGGTGACTTCGGTGGATCCCACGGGCCAGCTTGCGCCCGGCCCCGACCTGTTGTCGCGCTTCCTCAAAATCAACAGCGAAATGCGGCAGAAGAACAACCAGCAACTGGCCGATTTGCGCTTCAAGACCGAACAGAAGATCCTGTGGAACGGGCCGTTCATCCACTGGGGCAAGGAGGAGGCCGATTTCGCCGATGTGCGCGATTACGTGTACAACGGCAAGAAGGTGGATCACCAGGTACACCTGGGCTTCGACCTTTCCGACCGGCAGAACGGCCCGGTGATGGCGGCCAACGACGGCCGGGTGGTGTGGGCGTCCGACCTGGGCATTTACGGCAACTGCGTGGTGCTCGACCACGGCTACGGGTTGCAGTCGATTTACGGGCACATGCACCAGATCGATGTGAAGCCGGGCGACCTGGTGAAGAAGGGCCAGTCCATGGGGATCGCCGGACAGACCGGCCTGGCCGAAGGCGTGCACGTGCATTTCGGCATGCAGATTGACGGCGTGCAGACCAACCCGCGCGAGTGGTGGGACGAGCACTGGATCAAGGACCGCATTCTGAGCAAGCTGGCGCCGGAACGGATCGGGGCCGCCAGCGAGACTTCGGACGCGCCCATGCCCCACAAGCGGAAGGGCAAGAAGAAGGTCACGCAGTAGGTCTTGCAGGCCTTCAGCCTGGCCTGGACAGGCTGAAGGCCTGTCCCACCAATGCCTCACGCATCATGGTGTGACAGGCGCGTCTTCAGGGAAGCGAATCATGCGGTCGGGCACGTTGGGGGCCTGTTACCCCGCCACACGTGAAAATCTTTTGCCGGTGAAAGCCTGTGGTTGGTTGGAGTGCGGCCGATTCTTTATGCGGGCCGCGCTTTCGGGCTGGCCGGACTAAAACGGTTGCCGCCAAGGGATCGCGGCTGGGTGTATACTGAACACCACCCGGGAGTCCAACATGGATATTTCCGGTTAAGGGCGGCGCCCTCAATGTGGAGTGACGTGCGCTCTTGTTCACGAAAGAGAGGCAATGGGATGAAGCACCACGAAGCTGCGGAACACCATCGAAAAGCTGCGGAACATCACGAGCACGCTGCGGCTCACCACCGCCAGGCTGCTGAACATCACGAGCAGGGGAACCATGAAAAAGCGGCGCATCACGCGCACATCGCTCACGGCCATAGTCTGCATGCGGCCCACCACGCCGATGAAGCCACCAAGCATCATACCGACGCCCATGGCGGACCAATCACACACGCCGCCGGAGACTAGTGCATTAACCTGGCGCGCGCCGTCCCTCGTACCGGCCGGCGCCGCGCCAGCTCCTTCCCTGGTCTATTTATGACGCGACCAGGCAAAACTCTGCTGCTGGCGGCTCTCGCGCTGCTGGCGCAGGATCAGCCCAAAATCTTCCGCATCACCCCCGCGAGGCCCGTGGCGCAATTGCGCGCGGAAGCGCTGGCCGCTCGGCCGCCGCAGGAGAAGGGTAACTTCCTGGCATCTGACCTCGTGGATGTGACGAAACTCGACCCTCGCATCAAGCTCGACATTCGCTACGCCACCACCGACGACTTCCTCAGCACTCCCGTCTATACGTCGGCTCGCGCCTTCCTGCAGCGTCCGGCCGCCGAAGCACTTCTGCGGGCCCACCGCGAATTGATGAAACAAGGGTACGGAGTGCTGATTTTTGACGCCTATCGCCCATGGTACGTGACAAAGATCTTTTGGGACGCCACTCCACCCGATAAACACCAGTTCGTTGCCGACCCGGCCCAGGGTTCGCGGCACAACCGCGGGTGTGCCGTAGACCTCACGCTCTACGAGTTGGCGACCGGCAGAGAAGTTACCATGACCGGCGTGTACGACGAGATGTCGGAGCGTTCGTATCCCACCTATACCGGAGGCAGCCCCGAGCAGCGCGCCCATCGTGAGTTGCTGCGGGCGGCCATGGAGAAACAGGGGTTCACGGTGTATGAGACGGAGTGGTGGCATTTCGACTACCGCGATTGGCCGCGCTACGCCGTCCAAAACATTCCCTTCGAGGATATCCGGTAGACAGCCTGGGTTGGCCGCGAGAGGCCTGCATCATGGGCGTCTCCGCCGTCTTACATCTTCTTCCCCGGCTTGCCCTCTTTCAGCCTGGGCAATCCGAAATGGCCGCTCAGTTCGGCCAGCGAATCCAGATCCACAGGCCCTACGATATTGACCACGGTCAGCTCTTTCGGCGCGGCGGAGAGGATCGCCACGCCGGTGACCTTCTTGTTCTCCATGCGCAGGTACACCTCGGCCGTTTCGCCGTCCTCGGCGCTGGTCACGCCTACGATCCGCGACCACTCCGGCGTTTTGAGCTGGTTGCGCACGCTGTCCAGATCGGCTGGGGAATACGCGCCTTCGCGCTTGAACTCGAAGCTCTTGATATAGATTCCATCGATGGAGGCGATCAACTTCTTTACTTTGGCTTCGTCCGGATCGTCGCTGTCGAGGAATTTGGCCGCGAACTGCAAGGTGGGGCCGTTCAACGAGAGATCCACGGTATCGGATGCTTTGGCGGCCAGATTGTCCAGGTGAAACTGAAATTGCTGCGCCGCCAGCGGCAGAACCACCGCCGGGAGAGCGAGCCACGCCCAACGTCTCACGGCCGCACCTCCCCGGATGGCGCTTGGGAGGCTTTCTGGGGCGCCCTTTGGGCCCGCTGTTGGATGTAGTTCAGCCGGTCGGCGGTGATTCGCAGGGCCAGCAGGACGCGCTGCTTAGCCACGCGCCCGCGATATTCCCGATACTCCAGTGAGCCTCCCGCCATCAGCACGACCGCCGCGGCTGCCGCCATCCAGGGGCGCCCTCGCGGCCAGCGCGGCCGTTCGGCCGCAGCCGCCACCCTTGAGCGAAAATCCGCCGGGGGCATTTTGCGCTCGAGGGCCCGTTTCAGTTCCTCTTCTAACCAGTCCATCCGAATTCTCCCGCGCCGCGCCGCTGGATTTTCTCCCGCAGCAGCGCCAGCGAACGCTGTAAATGGCTCTTCACCGTGCCCACCGGCATCTGCAACGTGGCGGCGATTTCAGTTGGGTCCAAATCCTCCTGGTAGCGCAAGATCATGACCATGCGGGGCGCCTCCGGCAGGCTGGCGATGAGGCGCCGCAGCGTGGCTCCCAACAAGGGATCGCGCGCTCCGCCCGAAGCGCCTCCCGGGCTGCCCGCCGGCCCCGCGGCCGGTTCGGGCACCGATTCCAGCGGCACCTGGGGGCGGCGTTTGCGGCGGCGGGCCTCATCGAGCGACCGTTGCACCGCCACCTTGCGCAGCCAGAAGACCGCGTGGGCCGGCGATTGCAAGTCTCCCAGGTGCCGGTGCAGCGACAAAAAGACCTCCTGCGCCACCTCCTCGGCTACCGCGCGGTCGTGCAAAAAATGGTAGGCCACACTGAACACCATCGCCTGGTGCTCCTCCACCAGGCAGCCGAAATCCAGCGTAGATGACGCGCCTCGCGGGCCGGCCTGCTCCAATACCGTCACTGTCCTGTCGCGTATGCCAGATGGCTGGTCACGTCGGTCCGCTTGAAATCGCCGTTCTTCATCGAAATGGTGCACGTTCGCTCATAGAGGAACAGCCCCCGGAACCGGAATTCGCCGCCATAGCTCACCGGGAACCACACGCCCTCGCCGATGCGCGCATAGTTCACTGTAAATCCCAGGCCGCTGATGTTGGTGCCCAGCAGGGTTTTCACCGCCAGCGGCATTTTCCAGGCCATGGTCGTGGTGACCCGCACGGGCTGAAACTCGGCCGCATCGATGAGCGCCTCGCCCTTCCAGATGGCGCCGTCGTCGTCCAGCTTGGGCTTGGATTTCGGGGCGAAACTCACACGGTAGACCTGGCGGCCTTCCAGCGTTTCGGTTCCCTCCAGCTTGAATTCGTACTTCAACTGCTGGTGGTACGTGAGGGGGAAGAGGTCGTGGGCGATGCCATCGCGGGAACTCTTATCGTCGGTCAACTCTTCGGAAAAGCTCTGGAGGAGGTCGGCATCCAGATCCAGGCTCTTGTAATGATAGCCGGGCTTATCGAAAGAGACGTACTGCCCGTGGCGCTCGTACTGGCCCTCGAAGTGGGCCAGCTTTTTGTTAATGCCCCGGTCCTTGGGCGTGACCACGTACTCGCGCCGCTCCTGGCGCGCCACTTTGTGGCTGCCGCGCAGCATCTTCAGCAGTTGCGTCTGGTTGTAGACATAAGCCGTACGGGCGTCCAGGGTTTTGGCCTGGTTCCGCGCCACCCGGGACATGATGGTGTCGATGGGCGGAGGCCCCGCGGGGACCTCCCCCGGGTTCACGCCCTGGGCCTGGATTGTAGCGCAGCCGGCTGCTAAGAGCATGACGAGAGTTCTCATGGCGTCCTCTACCAGACCATACGCCGCCGGGGGCGCCGGCGAACGCAGCAAATGCTGTTTTCACGGTATCATTTGCCTGAATGCCAAAAGTCACTGGAAAACTGGCCGTTCCTTTCATACTGGCGCTGTTCCTCGTCCAGGCGCAGACCGCCAACCGCTTTGCTCTCACCATTGACAACATTATGCGCGGCCCCGGACTGGTGGGCTACGAACCCACCCAGGTGCGCTGGTCGGGCGACAGCGAGCGGATCTATTTCCAATGGAAGCAGCCCACCCAGAAGGAAGACGAGCCCGCCGACACCTACGAAGTGAAGCGCGACGGCTCGGGACTGCGCAAGCTGACCGATGAAGAGACCCGGCTGGCGCCCCCGCCGAACGGCGATTGGAGCCGCGACAACCGCCTGATCACTTATAGCCGCCAAGGCGATATCTTCGTCTACGACAACGCCACCGGGCAGACCCGGCAGGTGACCAAGACCTCCGACAACGAGGCCAACCCGCACTTTTTGCCGGACGCCAAGCGGATCTTCTTCACCCGCGGCGGCAACCTCTACGTCATGGCGCTGGATACCGGGATGCTGGTCCAGATGACCGATATCCGCGCCGCAGCCGCCGCGGGCGCAGCCGAGACTGCCGGGGGCCGGGGAGGCGGAGGCGGCGGAGGCCGTGGCGGATTCGGCCGCGGTGGAGGGGGAGCGGCGCAGGCGGCCGCGGGCGAACCGCCGCGCGGCACCGACAGCCAGGAATACCTGAAGAAGGAGCAGAAGGAGCTGCTAGAAATCGTGCGCCAGCGCACCGCCCTGCATGATGAAGAAGAGGCCCGGCGGAAGAAAGAGAACCCGCGCAAGCCCTTTACCCTGCAAGCCCGCCAGAACGTCACCAGCCTGCTGCTCTCGCCCGGCGAGAAGTACGTGGTGGCCAGCGTGATGGAGGGCGGCAACGCGCGGAACACCCTGGTTCCGAACTACATCACCGACTCGGCTTACGTGGAGGACATCAACGGGCGCTCCAATGTGGGCGACACGCAGAGCCGCACGCGGCTGGCCCTGATCGATGTCGAGACCGGCGAGGTCAAGTACGTGGATCACGGGCAGATGGCCGCCCCGTCCACGGCGTCCGCCACGGGAAGCTCGACCACTGGCGCGCCTCCGGCCGGCGCATCTTCCGGGCGCAACGCCGGCCCGCCCGAGCGCGATGTGCAGCTCTCCCCGCCGCTGTGGTCCGAAGACGGTTCCAAGGCCGTGCTGATGGCGCGCGCCAGCGACAACAAAGACCGCTGGATTCTAGCCCTCGACCCCGCCACCGGCAAGACCCGGGTGCTGGCCAGCGACCACGATAATGCCTGGGTGGATGGCCCGGGCGCCAATACCCTCGGCTGGATGAAGAACGGGCGCGAAGTCTTCTTCCAGTCCGAACGCACCGGCTATTCGCAGCTCTACGCGGTGGCTTTCGAGGGCGGAGAGCCGCGGGCGCTCACCAGCGGGAATTGGGAAGTCACCAACGTCCGCCAATCGCCCGATAAGTCGCGCTTCTACATCACCGGCAGCAAGGAGAGCCCTTACGAGCAGCAGCTCTATGAAATGGATGGCGAGGGCGGTCCGCTCACCCGCCTCACGGCCGCGCCGGGCAAACACGCGGCGTTGGTTTCACCGGACGGCCGCTTCATCGCCGATGTCTTCTCTTACACCAACCGGCCGCCTGAGCTTTACGTGCAGGAGAACCGCCCGCTGGCGGAGAGCAAAAAGCTCACCTCATCGCCCGCGCCGGAGTTCTGGCAATATCCCTGGCAGGATGTGCCCATCGTAACCTTCACCGCGCGGGACGGAGCCAAAGTGCCGGCCCGCCTCTTCAAGCCGGCCAACTTCCGCCGCGGCGGCCCGGCGGTGATCTTCGTTCACGGAGCGGGGTATTTGCAGGAAGTGGACCGCAAGTGGTCCACCTACAGCCACGAGTACATGTTCGACCACATCCTGATGGAGCGCGGCTTCCTGGTGATCGACCCGGATTACCGCGGCTCGGCGGGCTACGGCCGGGACTGGCGCACGGCGATCTATGAACACATGGGCGGCAAAGACCTGGAGGATATCGTGGATGCCGCCAAATATGTGGTTTCGGATTACGGGGTGGACCCCAGGAAGATCGGCCTGTACGGAGGCAGCTATGGGGGGTTCATCACCCTGATGGCGATGTTTACCCAGCCGGATGTGTTTGCCGCCGGCGCCGCCCTGCGGCCGGTTTCGGATTGGGCGCTGTACAACCACGGCTACACCTCCGACATCCTGAACCTGCCGCAGCACGACCCGGAGGCTTACCGGGTATCGTCGCCCATCTATTTCGCGCAGGGACTGAAGGGCGCCCTGCTCATCTGCCACGGCATGGTGGATACCAACGTGGAGTTTGAGGACACCGTGCGGCTGACCCAGAGGCTCATCGAGTTGCGCAAGGAGAACTGGCAGCTTGCCATATACCCGGTGGAGAATCACGGTTTCGTCGAGCCGAGCAGTTGGGCCGACGAATACAAGCGCATCCTGAAGCTGTTCGAAAGCAACTTGCAGTAGGCAACCTGGCCGATACCGCTAACGTGGATCGGGTGTCTTGCATTTGTCACCCGTACGTAGCAGAATCGGAGTTGGCAAGCGGAAATCCCCGGGGAGATCCATGTCGAAAACCATCTTGGTTTTGCGGGATGCCGCAGCGAATCGCGACCCTCAGCCGCAGGCGGAAGAGGTCCGGCGCCAGCTCGCCAATATTCTAGGGAGCTCGGTGTTTCACGGCAGCAAACGTTGCCAGCAATTCCTGGAGTACGTTTGCGAGAAATCGCTGGCGGGTGAGGCGGGCGCGCTCAAAGAACGGACCATCGCGGTGGAAGTTTTCGGCCGGCAACCCCACATCGACCTGGGTGAGGACACCATCGTGCGGGTGGGCGCGCGCGAGGTGCGGAAGAGGCTGGCGCAATATTATGTGACGCCGGAGGGAGCGGCGGCGGAAATCCGCATCGATCTGCCGTCGGGATCCTATGCGCCCGAATTCCGCTACGCGGCGGCAACGCCCGAAGTGGTGGCGACGCCCGAGAAGGAAACCGCCCCAGGTCCGGTGCGAAGCCCGGAAGGCGGCGTGGCGGGGGCCCGGTGGTTCATGAGCCGGCGGCGGGTCCTGGCTGGCGCGCTGGCCCTGGCCGTGGCGGCTGCCGCCGCGGCGGTGTGGAAGGTGCGCGCGCCGGCTCCCAACGTGGAAGCGTTCCAGCGCTTCTGGGACCCCGTGCTGCGGTCGCCGGATCCGCTGTTGATCGCCATGGCCCATCCGATCGTCTACCATCCCTCGGGGCGGGCGGTGCGGCTCAGCGAACAGAATTTGCCGCCGCAGGATGTTCCCGTGCAACGCCCGATTCAGCTTCCCCCCAAGGTACTCAACGGTTCCGACATGGTGCCGGTGCTCAATCAGTACATTGGTTTGGGCGATATGATAGCCGCCAACGAGGTGACGGCCATGCTGGCGCGCAAGTCCCACAACGTGCGCGTGCGTCTGGCCAGCGCCATCGAATTCGCCGACCTGCGCAAGACCCAGACGCTGTTGATCGGCGCGGTGACCAACCGGTGGACGCTGGAGATGCAGCAGGCCTGGAGGTTTCGCGTCCAATGGGCGCCGGGGATGCACGTGGCGATCGTGGACACGCAAGCCAACCCGGCCGGCGGCGGCCCATGGTCGGTGGATGTCACAGACGATGGATCGGGAGCCGACGATTATACGCTGGTGGGCCGCATCCACAGCAAGTACACCGGCGGGCTGATCCTGGTGGCGGCGGGGCTGAAGCAGTTCGGGACCGAAGCGGCGGGGCGCTTGCTGGCGGACCCCGAGCAACTGGGTGTGATCCTGCACAAGCTTCCGCCGGGATGGGAAAACAAGAATCTGCAACTGGTGCTGCACGCGCGCGTGATCGGCAATACGCCGGCGCTGCCGGACGTGGTGGCATCCTACGTGTGGTAGCGGCTGGCCCGCTCTGCCTGCCGGGAGCCTCTACCCAAGCGCCGCGCCGGTTGCTATAGTGCCGGAATGAGCAACTACCCGATCTCCCGGCGCACCTTCCTGGCGGTTGGCGGAACCGCCTCGCTGGGCCTGGCTGCGCCCGCGGCCAAAAACCTTCCCGTCGGCCTGGAGCTTTTCTCGGTGCGCGACGAACTTGCCAAGGACGATATGGGGACTGTCCGCGCGGTCGCCCGGATGGGTTACCAGGTGGTCGAATTCTTCGCGCCGTATTTCGACTGGACGCCCCAACATGCCAGGGAGATGCGCAAGCTGATGGACGATGCCGGCATCCGCTGCCACTCGACCCACAACAATGCCCAGAACTACACCGCCGCGGCGCTTCCCAAGGCGGTGGAGTTGAACCAGATTCTGGGGTCGCGTTATCTGGTCCTGGCGTCCGCCGGGCGCGTTTCGGGACTGGACGGATGGAAAAAAGTGGCCGGACAGCTTACCGAGGTCTCCGAGAAGCTCAAGCC
This sequence comes from Bryobacteraceae bacterium, assembly GCA_030038565.1. Classification (GTDB taxonomy): domain Bacteria; phylum Acidobacteriota; class Terriglobia; order Bryobacterales; family Bryobacteraceae; genus JOPF133. The sequence continues at coordinate 8,557 of JASHSS010000737.1, read as the reverse complement.
GGCCGGGTTGCGCACGGGTTACCACAATCACCAGGACGAGTTCAAACCGGTGGAAGGCCAGCGGCCCATGGAAGTGCTGGCGGCCAACACGCCGGCGGACGTGATGCTGCAACTCGATGTGGGAACGTGCGTCGAAGCCGGGTCGGACCCGGTGGCCTGGATCAAAGCCAACCCCGGCCGCATCCACTCGATTCACTGCAAGGACTGGTCGCCCGCGCCGGACAAGGCCTACCGCGTGCTCTTCGGAGAAGGCGTTGCACCGTGGAAGGCGATTTTCGAAGCGGCCGAGTCGGTGGGCGGCGTGGAGTACTATCTCATCGAGCAGGAAGGCAGCCGGTTTTCGGAGATGGAGACGGCTCAGCGCTGCCTGGACAATTGGAAAAAGATGCGGGCGTGAGGAAGGGCGCCCGCCGCGGGATGATAGAACACGCCGGGGCGAACCTCTGCTGCCGAGGCGGAGCAGCGGCCCGTTCAGATCCTTCCGAACTTGGCGACGGCTTCCCTGATCGACCGGTATTTCTCGATGAACGGAATCATGCTGTGTTCGGTGTTGTCTAAATCCTGCGATTTCTTGAGCACCTCGGCGGCGCGGGCGCGGGGCACCACGGCGACGCCGTCTTCATCGGCGGTAACGATATCGCCGGGATTGACCCGCACGCCCGCGCAGGTCACCGGAACATTGGTTCCCGCCACGCGGTAGTGATTGATCGTCGTAGACGGCACTACGCCACGGCTGAAAACGGGGAATTGCAGTTTACGGATCTGCGGCGTATCGCGTACGGAGCCGTCGATCACGGCGCCGGCGAAACCGCGGTACCGCATGGCCGTAGCCATCAGGCCGCCGATGCCGGCATAGTCGGCCCCATCCTCCAGCACCATCACATACACCGAGCCGGGCTTACCGGCGTCAATCACGTCCAACATGCCCTGGGAGGCCGCGGCGCCCTCTTTGTGCTCCTCCTTCTTCAGCAAAACGGTAACCGCCGGTCCGGCAAACTTGGCCGGCGCGAGCGGCCGCATTTCATGCGACATATAAGCGCGCTGCCCGTAGAGTTGCTCCATGGCGTCGGAGACCGAGGCGACTTCCACGGTAGTGAAGCCGTCGGACAGCGGATCGGGGGCCGGCTGAGCCGCGACCCACACGGCGGCCGCGAGCGAGACCGCGAGTGCCGGGAAAACGATTCGTTTCATGAGAAATCTCCTTCACGGGAACAGTTGCGGCCGGCCGGAGAGTTCCGCCAGTTGCGCCCAGACGGGGCCCTCGCCGGAGGGCGCCTGCGAGCCAGCCAACAGACCGTCCGCCTTGCCGCGGGCGGAATTCTCCTTTGGCATTCTCATCGGAAGACGCGCACCAGCCTATCATCATTGCTCCGGCGGCCGCTACCGGGAACGGCGGGGACCGCCACGAGCCAGGCGTGTGCGTGAATGGGGGGATTCCGGCGGCCCGCTTTTTAGCGCGCCGAGGTTTTGCGCTGCGGTTCGCTTTCGTGGTCGGCGATCAACTGGCGCAGCAGGCCTTCCAGTTCGGCGACCCGGCGTGCCAGGTCGTCGATGGCCTGGCCTTCCGGGTCGGGCAGCCGGCCGTGCTCCAGGGGCCCGCCCTCAGGCCGAACCCGCACTACGCGGCCGGGCACGCCCACTACCGTAGAGTTATCCGGAACGGCATGCACCACTACCGAACCGGCGCCGATCTTGACGTTGTCGCCGATCCGAATGTTGCCCAGCACCTTGGCGCCACTGCCGATGACCACCGAGTTTCCGATGGTCGGATGGCGCTTGCCTCGCTCATTGCCGGTTCCGCCCAGGGTGACGCCCTGGTAGAGCAGCACGTCGTCGCCGATCTCGGAGGTTTCGCCGATCACCACCCCCGAGCCATGGTCGATGAAGAAGCGCCGGCCAATGGTGGCCCCGGGATGAATTTCGATTCCCGTAAAGAACCGGCTGATCTGCGAAATCAGCCGGGGCGCCAGCGGCACCCTCCAGCGGTATAGCCTGTGCGCCAGGCGATGGGCCAGGATGGCATGGAAGCCGGGGTAGCACAGGACGATCTCGAGGATGCTTTTGGCGGCCGGATCTTCCCGGAAAATGGTGTCCAGTTGTTCCCGGATGGCGCGAAACATGTGGCGTACCTACGAAAGACGCGGGGCAGGGGCCGGATCGGGTTGCCCGGCGCCGTGAACGGCGAGGCGCGGGAGCATCGCGCTTGCGCAGGAAGCAGACGCGCGGTCCATTTCGAGATCCGCGAGCGCCGGCACGTTAGTGCGCCGCCGGTCCGCCGGCTGGGGCGATGACCGGAGGCTTCGCGCCCGGCGGAATGGGCGCAAGCATGTCCTCTTTCCGCTTGATGAGGGTCGAGGTATTGAAGCTGGCAACTTCGAATCCATGGCCGTGCGTGATGGCGTCGGTGGGGCAGGCTTCCACGCAGTACCCGCAAAAGATGCAGCGGTTGTAATCGATGTTATAGACCCTGGCGTAGCGCTCACCGCCGGAAATGCGCACGGTTTCCGTATTCTCGGCGGCTTCGATGTAAATGCAATCCGCCGGGCAAGCCGCGGCGCACAGAAAGCACGCCACGCACTTCTCCATCCCGTTGGCATCCCGCTGGAGGACGTGCGCTCCGCGGTAACGCTCCTCGAACTTGGCCGGCTCGTCGGGGTAGTATTCCGTCACCGTGGGCGACATCATTTCCTTGAAGGTGACGCCCATCCCCTTCGCGATCGCGGCCGCGACGCCAAAAACGTCTTCGATCTTGTTGGGCATTCGGTTCTGCTTACATTCTAGCAGCCCCTCAATCCAGCCGGACCACGGTACGAGGGTCGAAGGGACTCCTGCCGATGATCAGCCTGCCGATGGGGAAACCGCCCTCATGTACAACCGACAACTTCAGCTCGCGCGACCCGGCCGGAACCCGGAATGCGCGGCTGGCGAGCGCCGATTGGCCCGGCTCAAGCAGCGTGTCGAGCGGCACATCGCCGGACTGGGGCACGGGATTGTAGCGGCGGCCGGCCGAGTCGGTGAGGTAGGCCGCCAGCCCACGCTCGCGCTGCTCCACGCGCAGGGCGCGGCTATAGATGCGAAGGTCGACGCGGTACTGATCCGGAGACGAAGCGTCGCGTCCCGCTCCTTCCACCACCAGGCACCAATCGTCGGAGCACTGCGGCTCGTGCAGGTGCAGCACTTCGAGCGGCCTCGACAGGATCGAGACCAGGTCGGCCGCCAAATACACGGCTGCCGCCGCGGCCCAGGCGCGCAGAATGGCCAGCGCGCGCCGCCACTGCCCGATCGCCGCCGAGACCAGGGCCGCGAGGAAGGCAGCGATGGTAGACAGCGCGCAGGCCAGGAAGAGAAGGTCGAAGATGCTCACCGGCGGGTCCTCCGCTCTTCAGCGTACGGCCGATACTCTGCGCTGTAAAGTACTTTCTAACGGTAAGGCGCCGGTACGGTCCGCCGATGAGGCTGCGGGTTGGTGGTGCCGGCGGGAGAATCGTGTCGGGGGGGCGCCGGTAAGCGGCCCGCCGGCGCTCGTTCACCCCCGAACTTTCACGGCTTCCCTGGCCGCGCCGGCTCCGAAGGTCACGGCGGTAGACGCCTTGGTAAGATCGCCGCCATCGATGGTGATGCCCTTAGTCGCGGCCCCCTCCACTTCCAGGAATGCCGCGGCCGGCGCCAGCACACGGGCACCGGCGACCAGCACATCCTCGGTTTCGACGAACCGGAGCACCGATTTCGCCCGCGGGTTTCCCTCGGCGCTGAAGCCGTTGATGGAACCGTCCGAGACGTGCTCCAGCACCACGGCAGGACGCAGGTCGGGCTTCTGCACTTCGAAGCGCACGTTGTGAAGCGCCAGGCCGCGCACGTTGCGCGCATACAAACCGTATGCCGGGGGGGTGCCGATTTCGAAATACTCTCCGGCCACCTGCGGAACCGCGCGTTCGGCCTCCTCGGCCGTGCCTCCACCGCCATAAGTCACGCGGACATCGTCCAGCACGATGTCTTCCAGGAAACAATCGCCGATGGCATTCAGGACGATCGCCTGCCGGGTTTCCCCGGGGCGGTAATTCTGAGCGAAATTGATATCGGCAAACTGCGCGCCTTCGGAGACCACCTCGGCGCGGATGCCCTGGAACGAGATGCTCCTGAGGAAGCCCTTTTGGGCCGGGGGATTCTGCGGGTCGCCACGGCCGCGATTGTTCAGGTCGATGGAAATCGGCCCGGTCACATCGCGCATCACCAGGTTGGAAAAGAGCAGATTCCGCACCTGCGACTCCGGGCCGAAGTGCATTTTGACAGGACAGCCGTAGGTCTCGTAGATGATGCAATTGGAGATGCTGATGTCCTGCGGATTGCCGCCGCCGAAGCGGAACACCGCCCAGCGCGTGCTGAAAGTGCTGTTGGTTACGGTGACGAAGCGGCAACTGCCGAACAGGGCACAGGCGTCATCCTGCGATTGGACGTCGCAATTGCTGATGTGGACGTACTGGCTGCTGATGAAGTGGAACCCGTCGTTGTTGCCGTTGACGCGGTTGTGGATGTGAATGCCATCGATCCACACGTAATTGCTCTGGATGATGCGGACGGAATGAAACGCGCTGGCAACCAGGAACAGATCGCGGATGCGCACATTTTTGCAGCGGTGGAGCAGCACGTGATACGGCCGGTCCGCGCCGCCGCGTCCGGAGGGCGGAGGAACGCCGCGACTGGGGCTGCGGAACTGTGCGCCCTGGCCATCGATGGTTCCCTGCCCGATGATGGCGATGTTTTCGGCCTCGACGGCGAAAATCAGGCCGACATTGCCGTCGCCCAGGGTTGAGTCCCCACGGAGCGGAATGCCATCGGCGGCGTGGTACTGCCTGCCATCGGCGCTGCCCAGCAACTTGCCTTGCGCGGCGATTTCCAGGGTCACATTGCTCTTCATTTCCACGGTGCCGATGACGAACACGCCGGCGGGCACCAGCACCGTTCCGCCGCGGTCTTTGTGGCAGGCGTCGATGGCCGCTTGCACGGCTTGGGTGGCGAGGGTCCGGCCATCGCCTTTGGCCCCGAAATCGGTGATGTTGTAGGTACGGGTGCCGGAAGAATCGCCATCCGGGGGCGATGCCGCGGAGAGCGCCGCGGCGCCCAGGGAAGCGCCGGAAATCCATCCCAGCCAGCGGCGGCGGGAAGCCGGATTGTTCGAGTGGCTCATGATTCCCTTACTTTAGCGCTATTTTTCGGAATCCGGGGGGCGCGCCGGGGTCGAACGCGTGAAGCGCCAGGGTAGAGCGCCGGCCGGCCGAAAAAGGCGCGTTCCGCCGCAGTTCACGTGAATCTGGCCGCGCCGCGCAGGGCGCCGGTTCCCGGCTCGGCGCGAATCAGGTGGCGCCGCGCTTCGAAACCGGGCCGGCCGCGATAATAGCGCTCCTCCAATCCGCGCTCCACGGCGGCCAAGTCCTCGCGCCGGCAGAAAACCACCGCGCAGCCTCCGAAGCCGGCGCCGGTCAGACGCGCGCCCAAGGCCCCGGACTCCATGGCCGACTCCACCAGGCGGTCCAGGGCGGCGCAACTTACGCGCAGGCGGTCGCGCAGGCTCGCGTGCGATTCGCTCAGCAACCGTCCGAACCGCCGGGCCTCTCCGCGTTCCATGGCCTGGGCCGCCTCTCTCACCCGCAGCGCCTCGGTGGTCACGTGCAGGAAGCTGTCGCGCTCGCGGGCATCCACCAAATGGCGCGCCATGGCGGCGGGGTCCTCGCCCGCGAGCCGCTCCAGGACTTCGCCATACGACCCGAATCCCAGCCGCTGGCGGGCGGCGGTTCCGGCGGCCCGGCGGGCGTTGTATTCCTCGCGGCGCGGTCCCGATTTTTCGGCAACCTCCAGGCAGTGCGCCACCAGGAAGGCCCAATCGCCGGGAATCGGAATGGGCCTCACGGAAAGCGGCGCGAATTCGATCAGGGAGGCGCAATCGCTGCGCGAGGCCAGCACCGCCGCGTGGTCCATGCCGCCGCCGCGGGTGCCCACGAACTGCTCGCCCTCCGGCAGAATCTCCATCAACTCCTCGAAGCTGGGGGTGAGACCATTGGCTCGCAGCAGGCACAAGGCCACCGCCACCAGCACCGCGGACGACGAAGACAGGCCCGCCGCCGCCGGCAGGTCCGATTCGATGGAGGCGTCGATGCCCCTGCCCAGGCCCCATTTGCGGCCGACCGCCTGGGCCGCCGCCCGCAGGTAGTTTTCCCAGTCCCCGGGAGCCGCGCACGCGAGGTCCGCGGTCCATTCGAACTCCCGGTAGCCGTATCCGCCGCTGGAAATATGGATGCCGCGGTCGCCGCGGACCTGGAAGGAGATGCGGATCGACTGGCCCATGGCCATCGGCAGCACCGCCAGCGAGTGATAATCAATATGTTCACCGATGAGATTGACTCTGCCGGGAACCGCAAGTGAATGATTGCCGTCTGCCTGGGTCATTGGTGGTCCATAATGAATCTTCGAACGAACACATAACACATGGCAAAAGAATACGACCTCGTTCCCAGGCCTGTCCCGCCGGTGGAAACCAAATTCCGCAGGATCGCAACCGAATTCCCGGTACCCGAGTCGATCCCCATTCTCCAGAAATTGCAGGCGTATGAACCGGTGGCCATGCGCGGCCAGCCGCCGGTGGTGTGGCACCGCGCCGAAGGCTTCCAGGTGTATGACGCCTGGGGCAACCGCTGGATCGACTGGTCGAGCGGCGTGCTGATCGCCAACGCCGGCCACGGCCGCCCGGAGATCGCCCGCGCCATCCAAAGCCAGGCCTCCCAGCTTCTGACCAACTATTGCTTCCCCAGCGAGATCCGGGGTCGGCTGGTGGAACGGCTGGCCGGCCTGCTGCCCGAGCCGCTCAAAAAGATCTTCCTGCTCACCACGGGGTCGGAAACCGTGGAGTGCGCCATCAAGCTGTGCCGCAGTTATGGCGCGGCGGTGGGCGGGCGCAACAAACACGTGATCGTCTCCTACGACAAGAGCTTTCACGGCCGCACGCTGGGATCGCAGCAGGCGGGCGGCATTCCGGCGCTCAAGGAGTGGATCGTCAACCTGGACCGCGGCTTCGTGCAGATTCCCTTCCCGGACGGGTACCGCACCACCGACAGCTCCTTCGCCGGCTTCGAAAGCGGCCTGCGCGAGCGCAATATCGAGCCGCGCAACGTGGCGGGGGTGATCCTCGAAACCTACCAGGGCGGCAGCGCCGCCTTCGCCCCGGTGGAATACATGCGCACCCTGCGGCAATGGTGCAGCGGCCACCAGGCCCTGCTGGTGTGCGACGAAGTGCAGGCGGGCTTCGGCCGCACCGGAAAACTGTGGGGATTCGAGCATTACGGCATCGTCCCGGACCTGGCGCTGTTCGGAAAGGGCATGTCCAGCTCGCTGCCCATCTCGGCGGTGGCCGGGCGCGCGGACGTGATGGACCTGCAACCGCCCGGCAGCATGACCTCGACCCACACCGGCAATCCGGTGTGCTGCGCGGCCGCCCTGGCGTCGCTGGAGCTGATCCTGACCGAGGACCTGGCCGGGAATTCCGCGCGCCTGGGCGCCCTGCTGCACAGCCTGTTGAGCGCGCTGGGCTCGCGTATTCCGCAGATCGGCCACGTGGACGGCAAAGGGCTGGTGGCGGGGATAGCCTGCGTGATCCCGGGAACCCGCGAGCCGGATGCCGGGCTGGCCTTCGACCTGGTGGCGCGCGCGGCGGAAAAGGGCGTGCTGATGTTCAGCCCGGTCGGTTACGGCGGCGGCACGGTCAAAATCTCCCCGCCGCTGGTGATTTCCGAAGAGGCCCTGCGGGAGAGCGTGGCGGTGTTCGAAGAGTCCTTCGCCGAGGTCCTTCGGCAGCGCGCGCGGGCGGCCTAGCCATGCCGCCGGAAGTGCTCATCGTGGGGGCGGGAATGATCGTGCACGATCAGCTTCTGCCTTCGCTTTACCAGATGCAGCGCCGAGGACGCATCGGCGCGATTTGGATCTGCGCGCAGCACGGCCGCAGTTTGCGGGCGCTGCGGGCGGCCGCCGGCCTGGCCGAGGCGTTTCCGGGCCAGTCGTTCCGCGGATTTCCGGAGGAGGGCGATCCGGACCGTCCGCAGCCGGAGCTTTTTCGCGAAGTGCTGGGCCGCAGGCCGCCCGGCAATATCGTGGTGGCGGCGGTTCCGGACCAGCTTCACTACGACGTGGTGATGGCGGCGCTGGCCGCCGGCCAGCACGTCTGCGCGGTCAAGCCACTGGTGCTGCAACATCGGCAGGCCGTGGAAATTGCCGCGGAGGCGTGGCGGCGCGGCCTGGCTGTGGGAGTGGAATACCACAAACGCTTCGACGATCGCAGCCTGATGGCGCGCCGCAAATACCGCCAGGGGCTTTTCGGGGAATTCCGCCTGGGAACCGCCTGCCTGCTGGAGAAGTGGTATTACCGCGGCTCGAATTTCCAGAACTGGATGACCACGGAGAACTCCGATGCCTTCACCTATATCGGCTGCCACTACGTGGACCTGGTCCACTTCATCACCGGCCTCGTGCCGGCGGCGGTTTCGGTGTACGGAATTCCCGAGCGCTTCCCCAA
>JASHSS010000736.1 GCA_030038565.1 Bryobacteraceae bacterium | reverse complement strand
ATGCTGGCGCTCAGCCTGGCGGCCGGATCCAACCCGGCGGCCCAGATGGCCTGCCAAAAGCGCGGAGTGGACTGGCTGCTCGCCATGCAGTCGGGCGACGGCGGATGGGCCGCCTTCGACGCCGATAACAATTGGGAGTTTCTAAACGGCGTGCCTTTCGCCGACCATAACGCCATGCTCGATCCCACCTGCGCCGATATCACCGGCCGGGTGCTGGAGGCTCTCGCGGCGCACGGCGTGGAACGCAGCCATCCCGGCGTGCGGCGTGGAGTGGACTGGCTGGTGCGCCACCAGGAACCCGATGGAAGCTGGTACGGGCGTTGGGGCGTGGCCTATATTTACGGCACCTGCTTCGCCCTGCGCGGCCTGGCGGCCTCCGGCGAGAGCGACCGCGAAGCGCACGTCCTGCGGGCCGGAGAATGGCTTCGCTCCATCCAGAACGCCGATGGAGGCTGGGGCGAAAGCTGCGCCAGCTATGAGAACCACACCTTCACTCCCGCTTCCAGCACGCCGTCCCAAACGGCTTGGGCGCTGCTCGGCCTGATGGCCGGCGGAGACGCCAACAGCCTGAGCGTGCAACACGGCATCGAGTATCTCCTGGAAACCCAGCGCCCCGATGGGAGCTGGAGCGAGACGCTCGCCACCGGTACCGGCTTCCCTCGCGTATTCTATCTGAACTATCATTTATACAAGGATTATTTTCCGCTCCTGGCGCTGGCTTCCTTCGTCAAGACCCGTTCCAGCTCGAATGGCTAGACTATGAAATTTCCCCTTTCCATGACCGCCGGCCTGGCCGGATACATTTTCAAAAACAAGATGCGTCCGCGGCCGGAATGGCAGAAAACGGTGGCGGCGGCTCCCGACGCCTCCAATCCCTTCCGCATCCTGCCGTCCAAGACCGCGGTCAAGAGCCAGCCGCATCCCATGATCCACAAGCGCTTTCCCCTCGTGCTGATGCTGGAGCCGCTGCACGCCTGTAACCTCACCTGCACCGGCTGCGGCCGCATCCGCGAGTACGAGAGCACCATCACCGAGCGCGTCCCGCTCGAAGAATGCCTTTCGGTTGTCGAGGAATGCGGCGCCCCGATTGTCTCCATCTGCGGCGGCGAGCCCATGATGTACCCGCAAATCGGCCCACTGGTGGCCGGAATCCTCGAGCGCAACCGCCACATCCTGCTGTGCACCAACGGCATGTTCATCCAGAAGCGGCTCCACGAGTTCACCCCCGATACCCGCTTTTACTTCAACGTCCACCTGGACGGCATGGAAAAGAATCACGACCTGGCCGTGGAGCGAGAGGGCGTCTTCCGCGAGGCCATCGAAGGCATCCGCGTGGCCAAGGCCGCCGGCTTCAAAGTCTGCACCAACACCACGGTCTACAAAGAGACCGACATGCGCGAAATCGAGGAGCTCTTCGAGTACCTCACCCAGTTCAACCTGGACGGCCACCAGATCGCGCCGGCTTACGGCTACTCGGCCGTGAACGACCGCGAGATCTTCATGACCCGCGACGACGTGCACGAGAAATTCCGCGAGTTCGACCGCCTCGCCAAAAAGTACAACGTCCGCCAGACCCCCGTCTACATGGAATTCTTACGAGGCGAGCGGGAACTGCCGTGTACCGCCTGGGGCAACCCCACTTACAACGTGAAGGGCTGGAAGGGCCCCTGCTACCTGATCACCGACGGCCATTACAAGACCTTCGAAGATCTGATGACCCAGACGCCGTGGGAAAGCTACGGCCCCGGCAACGATCCGCGCTGCGAGCATTGCATGATGCACTGCGGCTTCGAACCCTCGGCGGCCCTCGGCATCAACGCCAAATTCAGCGACAACTTCAAGCTGCTGAGCTGGATGCTGCGGTAGGGTTGGTGGGACAGGCCTTCAGCCTGTCCATCCGGCGCTGGACCAGGGCCAGAGTTCTGCCGAAGCAACCAGGCCGGCCGAAACGGGGTTTTCCTCGATATATGCCACAGTTCTTCCGATCCGGCTTGGGTTTCGCACGTAATGGTCGTAGGATTCATCCTGCCAGAACGGGTGCCCGGTGCGGCCCAATATCTGATTCGCCGCTCGGGCGGTCGATCCCTTTAGCCATCTGGTCAGAATCGGGACCGCAACCTGAGGAAGAATCAGTATTTGGACATGGTTCGGCATCACTACCCAGGCACACAGTTCGTAAAATTGTCTCTGATGTTCCCCCAGCAGAATGGCCTTGGCCACCAGGTAGCCAATTCGACGGTCTCGCAGCCACAAGGGTCCGGACGCGCAGCGAGCCAGGGCGCGGTCCTGAGCCGCGAAGGCGTGGCCGGGAGTGGGGTACAAGACGGCTTCGGCTTGACGAGGCCACGATCCCCATAACCCCCAGGTTAGAAAGAGATACGATTGATCGGGGTGAAAATGGGGCAACCTTCTTTGGTATTCAGCCATAAGGGAGAAAGGCAGGCCAATGGCCTGCCCCACCTCTACAGGTGTTCCTGCACCTCCGTTTATCTCACCAATGTCCCGTTGCTGGGGACAGGCGATTCGCCTGCCGCGAAGCCTCTTCCCAGCTTTTTTCCGCCGCGGAAGCTCCTATGAAACCCGCCCTCGTCACCGGCGCTTCCGGCTTCCTCGGCTGGCACGTCGCGCGCGTCCTCATCGAGCGCGGCTTCCCCGTCCGCGCCTTGGTCCGTCCGGGAAGCCGCGTCACTCAACTCGATGTCGAAACCGTCACCGGCGACCTGCGCGACCGCGCCTCGCTCCCGAGCGCCGTCCAGGGCTGCGGCCTGGTGTTTCACGTGGCGGCCGACTATCGTCTGTGGGCCCGCGACCCGCGCGAACTCTATCGCTCCAACGTCGATGGCACCCGCAATCTTCTGGAAGCCGCGCGCGCCGCCCGCGTCGAGCGGGTGGTCTACACCAGCACCGTCGGCTGCATCGGAATTCCACCCGGAGGCATCGGCGATGAAGCCACTCCCGTCAGTCTCGCGGACATGGCCGGCGATTATAAACGCTCCAAGTTCCTGGCCGAACAGGTGGCTCTGGAGTTTGCCGCCGGCGGATTTCCGGTGGTCATCGTCAACCCCACCGCGCCCGTCGGCGACCACGATGTCAAGCCTACCCCCACCGGCAAAATCGTAGCCGATTTCCTGGCCGGCGCCATGCCGGCGTTCATCGATACCGGCCTGAACATCGTGGATGCGCGCGATACCGCCGAGGGTCACTGGCTGGCCTGCCGGCACGGGCATCCCGGCGAGCGTTACATCCTGGGATCGGAAAACCTCACCCTGGCGGAAATCCTGCGCCGCCTGGCTCGCATCACCGGCCGCCCGGCTCCCACCCTGCGATTGCCCTACGCGGTGGCCTGGTGCGCGGGTGTATCGAGCACCGCCTGGGCGCGGATCACCGGCATTCCCCCCCGCGTGCCTCTGGAGGCCGTCCGCATGGCGCGCAAGAAAATGTGGGTCACCCACGAGAAAGCCCGCCGGGAACTGGGCTTCCGGCCGGCTCCCGCGGATACCGCCCTGGCGCGTGCGGTGGAATGGTTCCAGCGCGGCGCCAGCGTGCCGATGGCATAGGACTTGCCGACGCTCATGAGGATCCTGCTGGTGGCTGCCGACCCCCTGGAGTTCTCGGGCATGGTCTCCCTCGCGTCCGACCACGGGCCGGTTCCCCTGGGCGTCGATTGGGGCCGTTGCGCCCGCCTGGGCGACCACGATGCGCTGCTCATCGCCAACGGCGTCGGCGCGCGGCGCGCTTCGGCGGCCGTGACCGCCTCCGCCGAATTTGCGCCCGAGGCCATCGTCAGCACCGGGTTCTGCGGCGCCCTGGACGAGAGCCTGGATATCGCCGACCTGGTCGTAGCCACGTCAGTTGACGACGGCAGGTGCCGATATTCCGTCACTCCCGCCGCCGGCCCTTTTGAAACCTTTAGCGGCACAATACGATCTATTGATCGGGTAGTCCAAACCGCCGAAGAGAAACTCTGGCTGCGAAAATCCGGCGCCTGCGCCGTGGAAATGGAGGCCGCCGGCGTGGCCGCTCGAGCTTTGGAATTGGGAGTGCCGTTCTATTGCATTCGCTCTGTTACGGATTTGGCCGAGGAATCGCTGGCAAATGATTTTAACCGGGCCCTGCGCCCGGACGGTCATTTCGATACAATAAGTATTCTATTGGGAGCCCTGCGTGATCCGGCCGTCCGCCTGCCGGAGTTGCTTCGTTTGCGGAGGCGATCAATCCAGGCGGCACGCGCACTGGGGGAGTTTTTTGCCAATTGCCGATTGTGACCTGACGCCTATTCCCGAAACGATGCACGCCGCGGTTTACCGGGGCCGTAGTGTCGTCAGCGTCGAGGAGATTCCCACCCCCGCCATCGGCCCCGGCGAAATCCTCATTCGCGTGGAAGCCTGCGGCATCTGCCACACCGACCTCAAAAAAATCGAATACAACCTGCTGGCCCCGCCGCGCGTCTATGGTCACGAGACCGCGGGAGTGGTGGCCGCCGTCGGCGCCGGCGTGGACCGCTTTAAACCCGGCGACCGGGTAGTGGCGTTTCACCACATTCCCTGCCTGGAATGCTTTTATTGCCGGCGCAAAATCTACGCCCAGTGCCCGGTCTATAAGCGCGTCGGCATCACCGCGGGCTTTGAGCCGGCCGGCGGAGGTTTTGCCCAGTATGTGCGGGTGATGGACTGGATTGTGGATCGCGGCGTCGAACGCATCCCCGAGGGCATTTCCTACGAACGCGCCACTTTGGTGGAACCGCTGAATACTTGCCTGAAGGCCGTGGTCCAGTGCGATCCGCAACCAGGCGATACCGTGCTGGTGATGGGCCAGGGACCCATCGGCCTGATGTTCACCATGCTGGTCCATCGCACCGGTGCGCGGGTCGCCGCCACGGATACCATTCCCGAGCGGCGCGACCTCTCGTCCCGCTGCGGCGCGGCGCTCGTCTGGGACCCGCGCGCCGCCGACATCCCCCAGGAAATGCGCTCGCTCACCGGCGGGCGCGGCGCGGACCTGGTAATCGTGGCGGTTGCCGCGCCGGGCATCGTCGAGCAGGCCATCGCTTGTTCCCGGCCGGGCGCCCGGATCCTGCTTTTCGCGCAGACCGCCTCCACCGACCGGATCGAGGCCTCGGGAGCCGAAATCTGTGCGGGCGAAAGGACCTTGTTTGGGTGTTATAGTGCTTCGGTGGACCTGCAAAAAGAGTCCGCAAATCTGGTTTTTAGCGGCGAACTGCCGGTGGACGAACTGATTTCCCATTGTTTGCCGCTGGTTAAAATCCGTTCAGGAATGGATTTGGCATTGCATCCGGGACCTAATTCGTTGAAAATAATCGTTCAGCCACAGAGGTGGTCATAGTGAATAGCCACATGATGGCTGCCGTGCTTTATGGCAAGGAACACTTGCAAGTGGAGCCGGTGGCCGTTCCCACAATTCAAAGCGGAGACATTCTCGTACGAGTGAAAGTGGCGCTGACCTGCGGAACCGATGTCAAAGTATTTCGCCGCGGGTATCATGCCCGGATGATCGTCCCGCCCGCTGTCTTCGGGCACGAACTGGCCGGCGACGTTGTCGCCGCAGGCGAGGATGTAACCAAATTCTCAGTCGGGCAACGCGTGGTGGCGGCGAATTCTGCGCCCTGCGAGCAGTGCTATTTCTGCCGGCGCGGTTTGCAGAATCTCTGCGAAGACCTGTTGTTTAATAATGGCGCCTATGCGGAGTATATCCGCATACCCGCGCGGATAGTGGAACGCAACACTTATCCTATTCCGCCCCACGTCGGGTACCAGGATGCCGCGCTGGTCGAGCCTTTGGCCTGCGTGGTGCGCGGTTTCGAAGAAACCAGCCCCCGGCCCGGCGACACCATCGCCATCATCGGCTTGGGCCCCATCGGCCTGATGTTCGTGAAACTGGCCAAGCTGTATGGCTGCCGCGTCATCGCCGTAGGCCGCCGCATGACGCAGTTGGAGCGCGCCGCGCTCCTGGGCGCCGACGAACTGGTGGTCAGCAGCGAGGAAACCAACCCCGTGCGCACGGTTCGCGAACTCACGCACGGCTTCGGAGTGGATGTCGCCATCGAGGCCGTCGGCCAGCCGCAAACCTGGGAGTGGGCCGTCAACATGGTGCGGCGCGGCGGAACCGTCAATTTCTTCGGCGGCTGTCCCAACCACAGCACCGTCAATCTCGATACCGCCGTCCTGCACTACTCCGAAATCACCTGCAAGGCCAGCTTCCATCACACCCCCGCTTATATCCGGAAAGCTCTCGATCTGATCTACCAGGGGCACATCACCGCGTCGTTCTTCGTCAACAACGAAGAGCCGCTGGCGAATCTGCTGGAAGTGATGCGCCACCTGATGAGCCATAACGGCCACCTGAAAACGGCCATCGTCCCATAAATGCCGGTTCCGGGCGAGTCCGCGTTTCTGCCGCCGGCCGAATTCGTGAAATCGCCCGCGGCCCTCGAAAAATCCTACACCGGCGAGGAGGCGCGCCTCTACACGCGCTGGCTGGCCACCCACCACTACGAGAATTTTCACGTGGTCAGCTTTCTGCTTCCCCAGCGCCTGCACCAGGATTTCTACAACGTGTATGCCTATTGCCGCTGGGCAGATGATTTGGGCGACGAAATCGGCGACCGCGCCGAAAGCCTGCGCCTGCTGGACTGGTGGCGTGGTGAATTGGACGCCATGTATGCCGGACGCGCCGCGCATCCCGTGTTTGTGGCCCTGGCCGGCACCGTCCGCCAATACGCCATTCCGCGCGAGCCGTTCGACCGCCTGATCGACGCCTTCATTCAGGACCAGACCGTGGGCCGCTACCGCGATTGGGAGGATCTGTTCGGCTATTGCCGTAATTCCGCCAACCCCGTGGGACGGCTGGTGCTCTACCTGTGCGGCTATTCCGACTCCGCCCGCCAGCGCCTTTCCGACGCCACCTGCACCGCCCTCCAATTGGCCAACTTCTGGCAGGATGTCACGGTGGACTGGCGCAAAGACCGCGTCTACATGCCGCTGGCCGTGCTGAAGCGGCACGGCTGTCCGGTCGAGGATCTGGGCGCGCGCCGCTTCACCCCGGCCTTTCGCGACGCCATGCGCGAGTGCGTCTCGAAGGCCCGCGATCTGTTCCTGGAGGGTCTCCCGCTGGTCGGCATGGTGGACCGCCGCCTGGCCCTCGACCTCGATCTGTTCAGCCGCGGCGGCCTGCGCGTGCTCCAGAAAATCGAGGCGCGCGGCTACGACGTGCTCTCCGCGCGGCCCGCCATCTCCAAAACCGAGCGCCTGGGCCTGCTGCTGGCCGCCCTGGCCCGCTCCGCATTCGCCCGGTCGGCCTGATGCGCGAGGTCGATCAATCCTACCAATACTGCCAACGCGTCGCGCGCACGCGGGCCAAGAACTTCTATTACTCCTTCCTGCTGCTTTCGGCGCAGCAGCGCAAAGCCATGTGCGCCATTTACGCCTTCATGCGCAAGGCCGACGATTTGAGCGACGAACCCGGCGCCACCCGCGCCGCCCTGGAAGACTGGCGCAGCCAACTGGAAGCCGCGCTGGCCGGCCGCTTCAGCGGCCATCCCGTCTGGCCTGCGTTTCACCACACCGTGCGGCGGTTCGGTATTCCGCACCAGTACCTGCGCGAGATGATCGACGGCGTAGTGTCGGATCTCGACCCGCGCCGTTTTGAAACCTTCGCCGAGTTGTACCACTATTGCTACCAGGTGGCGTCGGTGGTCGGCCTGACCGCCATCCACATCTTCGGCTTCGATACGCCCAGCGCTCTGCCGCTGGCCGAAAAGTGCGGCGTGGCTTTTCAGCTCACTAATATTCTGAGAGACATTCGCGAAGACTCCGAGCGCGGCCGTGTGTATCTTCCCCGCGAAGACCTGCTGCGCTTCGGAGTGACCGAGGAAGATCTGCGGGTTGGCCACCGCACCGCCGCTTTCCACGAGATGATGCGCTTCGAAGCCTCCCGCGCGCGCGCGTATTATCAGGATGCCGCGCCCTTGCTGGACCTGGTCCATCCGCGCAGCCGCTCCTCGCTACAGGCTCTGATTACGATTTACTCCCGCCTCCTGGAACGCATCGAGCAGGCCGATTTCGACGTCTTTACGCGCCGCGTCCGTCTCTCGGCATTCGAGAAATCCTGGATACTGGTCCGAGCCCTGGTAATGTGAGGCCCCGGAGGGAAGGCCGCGGGTCAGGTCCTAGGCTAGGCTAGCAGGTTGCGAAAAAAGGCTCGCAGAGGGATGCTGGCAGGCCTGCCCCACCCAGCGCAGAATCAGCAGCTTGCGGAGCCAGGTGGGGCAGGCATTCAGCCTGCCGAAGCCCTTTTTCCGCAGCCTGCTAGACTACTCCGCGATGAAACTCATCTGCCGCGGGTCCACCGCCGGCGACTTCACCACCGGCGGCCGCTTCAGATCGTCATGGCTGGGATCGTACTTGCGGATCAGTTGGTTCAGCTTGATTGAGGTCTGCCAGATCTCCAACAGCAACTGGCATCGCGCGCACCCGCCGCGAATACCGCCCTGGCCATCCACACCGGGATTGTAGCCCTTGTGCTTGGCGCAACGGCCTTCGAACTTTCGGGACCGGATCTTCACGGCAGCTTCGATCCGCCCCGCCTGACGCGGGCATCCATGTATACGGAGAGTATCAGACTTTCTGGGCCGGCTGCTCTTCCCCGGCCGCCTCGCCCGTCTCCGCCGCCTCAGGCGGTTTTTCCGCCGTGGGCCCCTTAATCGCCGCCTTGAAACTGCGGATCCCCTCGCCCAACCCTTTTCCCATTTCAGGAATCTTCTTCGTCCCGAACAGCAGCACAAATACCAGGCCGATTACCAGAAGTTCCGGCCAGCCAATCGTTTCCATGGCTTACCTCTCCATCCCTAGGTCTTCGACCGCGTGATTTAGTTCTTCCGCTTGGTGGGGCAGGCCTTCAGCCTGCCCTGGACAGGCTGAAGGCCTGTCCCACCAATGCCTCACGCATCATTGTGTGACAGGCGCGTCTTCAGGGAAGCGAATCATGCGGTCCGGGACCTAGGACGCTCTCATTGTAACCCGCGTTACCCCCGCCGGGCGCGGTACAATCCGAAGGGAATGCCGACGTCCGCCCAGGTGAATTGGGCCAAGTTGCGCGTTGCCGCCGTGTCGACACTGGCGCTGATCATTCTCTCAGTGCTTTTCTATTTGCTGACCGGCGGAACGCTGCTCCAACCGAAGGCCCAACTCTACCTCTACGTCCCCGATTCCACCGGCCTGGGAACCGGCTCGCCGGTTCGCGTCGATGGCATCGATGTCGGCAAAGTCGATCGGGTGGCTCTCTCCGGCGAGATTACGCCCGACCGTATCGTCAAAGTAACCATCACCACCGAAACCAGCCTGCTGGCCACGATTCCCGCCGATTCCTACGCCCAACTGAGCACCGATACGATGATCGGCGACATGTTCGTGGATGTCTCGAGCGGCGCCAGCCGCACCGCCATCCGTCCGAGTGCCGAGATCCTGTACAAACCCAGGCCGGACGTAATGAAGCGGCTCGACCTGCAACAGTTCAAACAACAGTTGCAGACCGTGGGCGCCCAGATCAGCGACATCGAAGCCGGTCGCGGCGTGATGGGCCAGTTCGTCCTGGGCAGCGGGATGTACGATGAATGGCGCAAGTTGCTGAGCGGGGCCCAGAACGGCCTGAACAGGCTGACCGCTCGCGAGGGAACCCTGGGCAGTTCGGTCTACACCGATCGGGAATACCAGGCCCTGCGCCGCGAGATTCAGAACTTCGATCAGGCCTTGGCCCGCCTTCAATCGGGACAG
>JASHSS010000735.1 GCA_030038565.1 Bryobacteraceae bacterium | reverse complement strand
ACGCATATTTCGGGCCGCCGGCCGGCGCCGGGAAAGATTGGTTGCCAGGCATGAAGCTGTTATTGTTTCGGAAATGGGGCGGCGCCGCAAGTGGGCGCCCGTGGCGTGTCGCCGCCATGGCGAGGAGGGACGCGCGAAGACGGATGCGTGCACGGGGTGAGGACGGGCGCGGGGCGGACAAGCTCGCGATGGGGCGTGCCTGGAAGCCAGCACGGGCGAAGGCGGGTTACATCACCGGTGTGACACGGGCGCCGGGCGCGAGCGGGGTGTCCGAGGGCAGCGCCACTCCATCGCCATCGGCCAGGCCTTCGGTCACCTCGACCAGTGAAACGGTGGACGCGCCGGTCTTCACCGGGCGGCGCTCCAGCGTGTCGCCGGCGAGGCGCAGCACATAATCGCCTTGCGCATCGTGGCGCAGAGCCTCGCGGGGAATCACCAGCGCGCGGTCCACGGCGGCGGTGCGGATTTCGGCATCCACATTGGTGCCCGGCACCAGTTCGCGGCCGGGATTCTCGATGGTGCAGACCACTTCCCCCACCTGCCGCGATCCCAGCGGTTCGATGGAGACCGGCTTGCGCTCCACGGTGCCTTGCCATTGACGCCCCGGAAGAGCCTGCCAGGTGATGGTGACCGGCTGGCCCACGGCCACCCGCCCGAGTTCCGGCTCATCCACGTAGACGCGCACGCGGAGACGATCCAGGCGGCCCACGTTGGCCACCAGGTCGCCGACGTTGAGGTAGGCGCCGGGGCGCGCGGCCAGGCCGTAAACCGTCCCCGCCAGCGGAGCATGCACTACGATTAGCGCGGCCCGCGCCCGGGCCGCCTCCAGCAGCACTTCGGCGTCGTGCAGGCGGGCCTGGTTGGCGGCCACATCGGGTTTGTCCACCAGCGAGGCGCGCCGCGTTTCAAGGCCCTGGATGGTCAAACGGGTGTGTTCCAGTTTATCGGCGGCGGCGTGCACCTCGGCCTTGGTGGCGGCCTGTTTGTCGGCCAGGCGCCGCAGCGCGTCGTAGTCGATCTGCTGCTGATCGAGATCCAGGTGGGCTCGCGCCAGGCTATTGTCGATATCGGCGATCTCGGCGGGGCGCCCGCCGGCCTCGGCCGCCGCCAGGTTGGCGCGCGCCTCCGCCACTTTGGCCTGAGCCGTATCGATGTCGGTTTGGAGCGACGGATCCGACAAGCGAACCAGTTCGGCGCCGTTGGCCACGCTTTGGCCATCCTGGACGGCGACATGGCTCACGACCCCGGCGGTTTCCACCCGCACGGCCTGCCACTCGAAAGGCTCTACTTTGCCGTTCGTGGGCAGGGTGCTCACCAGCGTCTGCCGGCGGGCGCGCGCGCAACGGATTTTGGGAGGTTCGCTTTTGCGCAGGAGTCCCCAGGTGAGTGCGCCCGCAGCCACCAGCACGAGCGCGAAAAGCAGTTTCTTCAAATATTGGATCTCCATCACCATCTTAGCTGGCGGGCGGAGGAGTTGCCGTGGAACGGGCCGGGAACGCAGCCGCGCCTCACTCCTACCCGAAGCTTTTGAGCTGCGATTCCACGGTGGCGGATAAGTCCTGAGCGGGGGGAAAAGCTTCCGCGGAAATGTGCGGGGGAAGGGAGCGGATCACCTCGTCATACGCGGGCTCCGGGCTGTAACGGACGGCCGCGAAACCGGCGGCTTCGGCGATTCGACACGAGACCTTCACGACTTGGAGAAGTTCGGGATCATCCTGAGCGAGGGGCGCATGATGATGTTCGCAGGCTTGCGCAAACGTGGAGGGGAAGGACCAGTTGCTCACCAGCCAGGCGCCGGCGACACCATGATCGACACGCAGCAGGGCTCGTTCGGCGCTGAGCACCTGTTCCACATCTTCAAACAGGCCGCCCAGCACGGGAGAGTACTCCGCCGGGTACGATTTCAACAGGCCCAGACGGCCGATGTCATGCAGCAGCCCGAGCGTGTAGGCGGTGTCACTGGTAATGCCGAAGATCGGGGATACCATTCGGGCAACCATGGCGCAGGCGGCGCTGTGCCGCCAGCACTGGCGCAACTGCGGCCCTCCTTTGCCCATGAAACTTCGCAGCGCCACGGTGACCGCCAGCGCCTTGATGCGATCGAGCCCCAGAACGGCGAGGGCGTGGCGCAGCTCCTGAATTCTGGAAGTGAAGCCGAACAACGCGGAGTTGGCGATTAACAGGGCGTCGGCGGCGAAGGCCGGATCGCACTCCATGATCGAAGCCAGGGTCCGGTAATTGATACTGGGTCTGCCGACGGCGGTCAGGACCTGATTGGCAATCGCGTTGAGCGGCGGCAGATTGCCCAGCTTTACCGGAATTTCCGGGATGCCTCGGGAAATTTCACGGTTGCGGGGCGGAGGGGCCGGAGATCGCTCCTCCAGCGCGGAATGCCTCTCGGTCATGATTACCATCTCGGCCAAAAGCGCGGCGCCGCGATGTTATCGTTCGATAGCGACGGCAGCCGAAGCCGTCCGCGCGTTACGCGCCCGCGGTCAGCATGGCGCGCACGGCGGCGAAGATGCGCTCGACGGCGGGGCGGCGGTAGGCCCAACGTTCGCCGGGATCGGGGGGATTGACCACCATGGTGGCGTTGGCTTCGAAGAACAGGATCTCGCCCCGAGGGTTCAAACCGAAGTCGATGCCGCCGTAGTCCAGGCCGAGCAGGGCTTGGATTCCGGCCAGCGCCTCCATCGCGCGGGATCCGAGCACGGCGGGCATATTCTCCAGGAACCGGGCATCCTCGGCGCGGTGATCCGCGCGGTCCGCCATGTCGGCGGTGAAATAGTGGACTTTCCAATGACTGGAAATCGCCAGGTGCAGCGGAAAGAGCCGTCCGTCGATCATCATCACGCGGTACTTGCGCACTTTGCCATCGGCGGAGCGGGCATCCAGGAATTCGATCGCGGTGAGTTTGCGCCCTGGCAATCCGGCCACCGCGGCGGGCAGCGCCTCGGCCGTTTCCACGCGCACAAAATGGCGGCCGGTTTGAAAGCCCGGCGTTCGCACCAGCAGGGGGAATCGAAAGCCGCGCCGGGTGAGCGTGGCGGCGGCATCCGGCGCGGCCAGAACCTCGCGCGGCAGGGTGACGGTGGCCGGCAAGACCACGCCCGGCACGCGGCCGATACGGGCATGATCCGCGCGGCCGGTGGCCCGCACCGCCGAGGGGCGGTTGACCACCTTGGCTCGAGTGAGCGCCAGGAGGGACTCGGCGGCCGCCAGCGCGGGCGCGTCCAGATCGGCGTCGCCGATGGCATTGAACACCACGCGGTGCGGCGGCAGAGGGACGCGGCGGTCGTAGAACTCGGGCGCCACCGCGAACGTCTGGAAGATGCGATCGTCCAGCAGGTTGCGGGTGGGGATGTTGCCGCCCACCGCCGAGATGAGCAACAGCAGGGGCACCGGGGGACCCGCGCCGCGATAGGGCAGCACGGTCACGGGACGATTCTCAAATCCCTTCCGGCGGTGCCACCGCGCGCCCTCTTCGTCGCCGAGTTCGGCCAGCGCATAAGCCAGGCCCTGGTGCGCCTCCAGGTGATCGGGATCGGCGCGCAGCGCGGTTTCAAAGTGCTCGCGGGCGGCCGTGAATTCGCCGGCATCGTGGAGCACATTGCCCAGGTTCACGTGGCTCCGGGGGTCGCCCGGATGGCGCGCCACGGCCTGCGCGTAAGCCGTGCGGGCGGCGGTTCGATACCCCGTGCCGAACAGCAGCGTGCCCAGGTTATTCAGGGCCAGGCAGTGGGATGGATCGCGCGCCAGCAACTCCAGGTACTGGTTGCGAGCCTCCACCGTGCGGCCCATGGCGGCCAGCAGGGAGGCCAGTTCCAACCGCAAATCGAGCGCGCCGGGATCGGACGCCAGGCGCTCCTCGAGATCGCGCGCGGC
>JASHSS010000066.1 GCA_030038565.1 Bryobacteraceae bacterium | reverse complement strand
TGGTGGACGGGGGAGGATTCGAACCTCCGTAGCTCGCAAGGAGCGACAGATTTACAGTCTGTTGCCATTAGCCGCTCGGCCACCCGTCCGCAGACCCGCATTCCACCTCACCAAAGCGAGATCAGATTGTCGGGAAACTACCAGTCTACAAAGAGGAGACGGTCTTTGGCAACTGGGGTTAACGGCCGATACAACGAGGCTGGAGGGGACCGGCGCCAGGCGAATCCAGCCCGGCCGGATCAGGCACACACCCGCCATCCGGCCCAGTCACGCCCTTCAACCCGGGCCCGTCGCAGCGCCGAAAACCGGCTCTTTCCGCGTCCCCATCGATTCGGCGGGATGTTCCTTATCCGTCAGCCACTCGAACCAATCGTCGCCGAACAACTCCACGGGATGCGCCGTCCGGATGGTTCCATTTCCGCAGGCGAGATCGTCGGCTGGGCAACACTTTTGGCACCCCCAGCAAATCCGCTCGGGGTGCTTTGGATGAACCGGGAAACTGGACATGGGCTGGTTGCTTTCGGCAGTTCCGGATTGCGGGCATTCCTTCCCGGCAACCGTAAATGCTTCCACAACCAAAGTTTACGACACGCTGACAGCCGCGCCAGTGACATCAGTCACGGCAATCCAAGGCCGGCCCCTGGACCGTAATCCTCCACGGGACCGCGAATTTCGCGGCGGTTTGGGGCCGCGCAGGCAGGCGGTCTTCCGGCGCAAACAGGATGCAAGCCTGCGGCTGCGGTTTCCGAAGCGCACCCCGGCAGGCGCCCGCGCGAGGGTTGGCTAATCTTCCGGCAGGTCTTCCAGACCCGCGGCCTGGCGGCGATATTTTGCCATCGGATCTTCCGGCTCCACGATTTCCGGCCAGGTAGCCATCGTCTTGATTGAGACTACGGCCGAGACCAGCATGATCAGAATTATGAGATACGAGAAAGGGGCCCATCCCTGAATCCAGGTCAGAGTCTGTGTCATGCGTGCCTGTAGACTGCCGGTTGTCTGGGCAGTCATCACCAGGAACATCAACCCGAAAAGAGCGCATCCGATGTAATTCATCATCGCGGATTTATTAGAGCACGCCGCCTCCGGGCGCCGGCATCGGGGTCTTTCCGGGGTTAGTGGTGGTTAGCCATTCGCTGCCAGGGGCCAGTGTCCGGGTGGGCCAGCCGCCAGTCACGCCGTATGCTACCGTGTCTGCAATGCGATTCGGCATATTCGCATACGCCGCGTGGCTGTTCTGCTCGGCGGCGTCCGGCCAGCCCCAGGAAAACGCCCCGTGGACCGGCGTTTTGTTTGCGCCGCCGTATTAGTTGTGGGCTTGAAAATCCGAATGTTGCCAGCCGGCGAGATAAATATCAGGCGCGCCACTTCACCCCGAGATCCAGGGTTTTCTTGGCGTAGGCCACGCTTCGCTCCATGTGGTCCCGCTGCTGATAGGCCAGGGCGGCGGCGTACGGTTCGATGCCGGAACGGCCGGCCACGTCTTCAATCACCATTTCTTTCTCGTAAGGGTGGCCGTTCTTGGCCAGCGCCAGGAAGCGCGCCAGGCTGGCGGCCCGGGAATCCGGAAATTGCTTCCAGAAATCCGTCTCCCACAAGGGAAAGATCTGCGGCGGGCGGCCGGTGATGGGCTTGATGTAAATGTAAACCTGCGGGCAGAGTTCCCGGGCGCGGGCCACGATGGCGTGGAAATCCACCACCCCTTCGCCCAGCGGCACCCACTGGACGGCCACGCCGCCGCGGGTTTCGTAAACTACCGAATCGCGCAGGTGGAGGGTCACGGCCACGGGCCCCAGCGTCTCCACGGTGTAGAACGGGTCCTCCAGCACGAAAACCGGGTTGCCCGTATCCAGGTAAGAACCGACGAACTCCTTGCCCGCCGTTTCGATGAGTTGGCGGGTTTCCCAGCAAAGCAGGTCCTTGTGGTTCTCGATAGCGAATTTCACGCCCGCATCCATGGCTTCGGAGCGCACGCTGCGCAACAGCTTAACCATGGTTTCGATGTGCTGGGCCGGCGGACCGGGCGGCAGGTGCTGGCGGTCGCTGGCCACCAGAGTGCGCACGATCGGCGACCCCATGGCGGTGGCGCGGCGCACGGCATCGCGCAGGATTTTCTGGGACGCCGCCAGGCTATCCGGCGTCCGCGGCAGCGACGCGCCGGTCCCGGTTTCCAGATGCAGGCCGAGCGAGGCCGCCTGTTCCTTCACCTCGCGCCAGTGCGCCGGATCGTTGGTGCCGGGGTCGATGGAATCCTGTAGAAACACCGCGTCCAGCTTGAGGCCGGCGGTGTAATCCAGCAGTTTGCGATCGTCCCAGCGCATGGCGCGCAGGCAGTAGGTGTTGAGTCCGATGGGGAAATGATCCACGGCGGTGCCTCCTTCGGGTTCATTAAGCGTGGGTCGCGGCGCGCACCGTGCGAAGCTGCGCCACCGTTTCCCTGGCCTTTTCGAGCAGCATCAGATGCTCCGATCCGGTGCCCACGAAACGCATGCCGCGCTCGGCCCAGAATTTGGACATGGCCAGGCCGCGGGTCTGAATTCCGGGCACCACGCCGTGCGCCACGCACTTTTCGATCAGCCGCTCCACGGTCGAAACCAGCAGCGGATCGTCGAACTGGCCGGGTACGCCCAGCGCGATGGAAAGATCCGCCGGTCCCACCATGGCGATGTCCATGCCGGGGATGGAAAGCAGTTCGTCGGCGCGCTCCATGGCAGTGGTGGTTTCGAACTGCACCACGGCCAGGGTGTTGCGATTCATGTGCTCGATGATTTCCTTGAAGCTACGCGCTTCGTACCCCACCATGGTGGGGCTTACGCCGTAGCCGCGCTTGCCCACCGGCGGAAAACGCATCCAACTCAGGGCCTCGGCGAGCAAAACGGGATCTTCCACGCGCGGCAGAATGATCCCCTGCGCCCCCGAATCAAGCAGCCGCGCCACCAGCGAATAGAGCAGTTCGGCCACCCGCACGATGGGCGTGATGCCGGCTTGGTGGGAGGCCGCGATCATGTCGTGCACGGTCTCCAGGTCGTAGCTGCCGTGCTCCATATCGATGAACACATAATCGAAGCCGGCGGCCGCGAAAGCCCGCGGAATCTCAGTGGACCGGTAGACTTGCAGTCCCGATCCGAAAACCGTTTCGCCGCGCGACAGCCGCTCGCGTGTTTGGTTGACCCGCATGAAAACTCCTTTCGAACGCTAAAAGACTATGCTAACCTACTGCCTGACTGCCTATGACTGTCCGCTAGTCCAATTCGCCGCGCGGCCCCGCACGGTGGCGTAGCCATTTGCGCGGGTGAGGTGTGGCGAACGCGGCGCTGGACGTTTTCCCCGGTTTCCGGCCGCCGAATCCGCCCGGATTCCGCAACCTGAGACCACAGAGTCCCTGGAGCGAATAGTCATGTTCTTAGAGTCTATCGGCGCCGATGGCGAGGTCTTCGGTGCATTCCGGAGGTACGCCGCGGAAGGCCTGCTGCTGGCCCGCGTGGCGCTTTCCCAACGCGACCGCTACCATCTTTTCATCGAATCGGGCGAACTGTCCGCCGAGCCTTCCGGGCGGCTGTGGTATCGCGCCGAGGACGCCGCCGCCATGCCCGTGACCGGCGATTGGGTGGCGGCGCGCAAGGTGGGGCCGGGCGAGGCGATTGTGGAAGCCGTCCTGCCGCGGCGCACCTGCTTTTCGCGCCGCGCGCCCGGCGCCCGCGAGGAACAGCAGCCGGTGGCCGCCAATATCGACACGGTGTTCCTCGTGTGCGGCCTGGATGCCGATTTCAACCTGCGGCGGCTGGAGCGCTATTTGACCCTGGCTGCTGAAAGCGGCGCTCGCCCGGTGGTGGTGCTCAACAAGCGCGATTTATGCGCCGAGACCGAGGCCGTGGCGCGACGGGCGGAGGCGGCCGCGGTAGCCGGGCAAGCGCCCATCGTGATGGCCAGCGCGCGGGAAGGGGCCGGCATGGACGCGCTGGCAGCCTTCCTGGGCCCCGGCCGGACGGTCGCATTGCTGGGATCTTCGGGCGTCGGCAAATCGACCCTCCTCAACCGCCTGCTGGGCGAGGAGCGCATGACCACCGCCGAAGTACGCCCCGGCGATAGCCGCGGCAGGCACACCACCACGCACCGGGAACTCGTGCCGCTCCCAGCCGGCGGCGCCCTGATCGATACCCCGGGCTTGCGCGAACTCCAGCTTTGGGCCGGCCCGGAGAGCGTCGACCGGGCTTTCGCGGACATCGCCGGGCTGGCGGAACGCTGCCGCTACCGGGATTGCACGCACGCGAGCGAGCCCGGCTGCGCGGTTCGCGAGACGCTCGAATCGGGAGAACTTCCGCGCGAGCGCTGGGAGAGCTACCACAAGCTGCGCGGCGAAGCGCACCGCCACGAGATTCTAACCGACCGCCTGGCCGCCGGGGAGCACAAGCGCAAGATCAAGCGCATCATGCGGGCCGCCCGGGAATTCTACAAATCCCGCGGCTGAAGGAGATTGCGAGCGCCGCCGCCGCCCAACGTGTCAGGTTTCAGCGCGCCGCGGCCGCTTTCCGCTCGGCCTCCGGTTCCCCGAGTACGGCGGGGTAAACAATTCCCGCGATGGCGGCGCCTACAATCGGCGCCAGCCAGAACAGCCACAGTTGCCCCAGGGCCCAGCCCCCCACAAACACCGCCGGGCCGGTGCTGCGCGCCGGATTCACCGACAGGTTCGTGACCGGGATGCCGATCAAGTGAATCAGCGTGAGACCCAGCCCGATCGGGATCGGCGCGAAGCCCGCCGGCGCCCGCCGGTCGGTGGCGCCCTGGATGATCATGAGAAACATGAACGTCAGGACCACTTCGGCAACCAGACAGGACACCATCGAGTATCCGCCGGGCGAATGCTCGGCGTACCCGTTGCAGGCAAATCCCCCCAGCTCGAAACCAGGCTTGCCGGTGGCGATTACGTAGAGAACCGAAGAGGCCACAATTCCGCCCGCCACCTGCGCCACCACATAGGCCCAGAGCTCCGAAGCGGGAAAGCGCTTCCCGATCACCAGGCCGACAGTAACTGCCGGATTAATATGGCATCCGGAAATGTGACCGATGGCAAACGCCATTGTTAAAAGCGTTAAACCGAACGCCAGAGCCACGCCCAGGAAACCAATACCAAGACTTGGAAATGCGGCAGCCAGAACCGCGCTACCACAGCCCCCGAATACCAGCCAAAAGGTTCCGATGAACTCCGCGGCCGCTCTCTTGCTCAAAGGCATAAGCTACCCTCCTTTCATAGTCACCCACGGTATTACCCCGGCTGCCGGCATCCCGGCGCCTGCCATCCCGGCTCACCTCGAGCCGCGCATCAGACCACCACATGCGAGTAAACCAACAAGACGATCAGCGCTCCCACGAACGCCATAAAGTAGCCCGCGGGGTGGCCCTCCTTATAGATGCCGAGCATCCGGCCGATGAGGCCTCCCAGCCACGCGCCCACCAGGCCGAGAATCATCGTCAGGATCAGGCCTCCATGCATCCGGCCCGGCATCGCCAGGCGAGCCAACACACCAATGACCAGTCCGAAGATCGCGTGTCCGATCATGTGGAACATATAGGTTCCTCCAGGATTTAGTTCTTGGTCAGCATCGATTATACGCCTGGCTTTTGTCGTACGGGTCAAGTTTCTTTTAGCCCATCTCTCCGATTTCCGGCGACTCACGTGCGAGGACACACCGTCCGCTCCGGGTAACACCGCCAACTCGCAACCAGGCGGCGGCCACTCTCCCGGCGTACGCTGCGCGCGGGCACTCGCGCCGCGGACAGCGCCTTGAGCGATTCGGCATCCTCTCGCCGTCGGCCACTGCAGTGCCGCCGGTCCGCGGAACAAGCCGCCGCACGCCGCGTATCCGCCCTCCGCATTCCGGCGTTAAGATCCGTGTCGCCGGGAACCGTATGCTACACTGTGCGGAGTCAGTGGAGGACAAGACCTTTGCCCCAGCGAACCTGTTTCTTCATCTGCCCCATGACAGAGAAGTCCCGCGCCGGCAAATCCCGAGCTGACAAATCTACCCAGGTGCTCCGGGAAATCATCGAACCCGCCTTGCCGCCGGATTTCAAAACCGAGCACTTTCTCGATCCACATGGCAACGACGACAACATCGTGGCCGGGATTAACAGGTACCTGCAGGAGGCTGAACTGTGCGTGGCCGACTTAAGCGGGTCGAGTCCAAACGTACTCTATGAGTGTGGAATCCGCGAGGGGCTGGGGCGCCCGATTATCCGCATAGCCAGCAACGCGAAGGACGTCCCGTTCGATCTAAAAACCATACAGTACATTACTTATGATTTGAAGGATCGGGCGCCGGCAGTGGAAAAGATCAGGCAGCGGGTGGCGCAGATGACGCGGGACGGACTCTTCGATCCGCCTGCTAAGATCACTCCCAGCCTCAAGCGAGATATCCAAACCGACTTCATTTGCAAGTACATCGAAGACCATCATCCGCGGAGCATCGATGTCCTGCAGACCAGCCTGATAGCGCTCGGCGATAAGTTCTTTGGACGTTTAAGGGAAAGTTCCGACGTCATGGTGCGGATTCTGCTCAACCATCCCGAGTACGCGGCTGGATTTTCCCTGGGCGAAAGCCACGCAAAGGACGTTGCGAGGGTTAACGACCAGATCGAGGCTATGGAGAAGGAGCTCAAATACCACTCACACGGTCCGACCGTGGGTCTGTGGCATTATAATCACCAGCCAAGCATCGCGCTGTTAATGATCGACGACGCCCTGCTCCAGTTAGGATGGTATCTAGTCGCCCCCAGAGGGAAGGACCTGCCGTTGAGGATATTAGGGAACCTCGCGCCGGGCCTGATTGTCGAGGGCGCCCATGTTAGAACGCTCCATGGATCTTTCAAACAGCACTTCGAGAGAGTACTCGCAGCCGCTGATATGGTAAGAACAACCGGTCCCAACGCCAGGCAAATGAAGGCCGATTGGCTAAGTCTTCAGAACGGGTCCGCCCGGGGGGCCCACGCATGATCAAGCCGGCAAGCAGGCTTGGCGGGTAAACGCCGTGCAGCCCGGCGTACCGCGCTTGTAGGGAACCTGGCCGGAAACACCAGAATCTTTCTAATCCTTGGGACTGCTGGGAGGGCTTGCTTTCTGGCCTTGTTCCTGGCCGGACGCCCATTTGGCATGCTCCTGGGAGACCAGGGACTCGATCCGCTCAGCCAGCAGGGCATGCGGATCGGCGGCGGCTGCGTACATCCCCGCCTTACCCAGGTACAGAAACTTCTCGTGCTTCAAGGCCTCGCAGGTTGAACGATAAGAAATCCAGTTGGAATGATATTGGTTCAGCTGCTGCAGGCCCTCCAGGATTACGATCAAGACCCCCAGTCCGACCGTGATCCAGGACATCTGTTCGATCTTAGCGAAAACGGGAATGAGCGCCGCCGCCGAAATTGTGCAGATTTTCAGGAATTTGAAAGCCTTCTGATTCCTTCCACTCTTTCCGTCGTACCACTCAATCTGGTCCTGCAAGTGATCCAGGGTCACGTCCTGGCCCGGTGTGTATCCAATTCGAACTGAGTCGCTGCCGCCCACGGCAACGATGATAACAGAGCACCGGCGCCACCGGGCCGCGGAACAAACCGCTCCTCTGTGCCGTCCAATTCCCTGCCCTTCGCTTCGCTATCATGGGGTAACCCGATGGACTGTGCCATCCGCACGTACGATCTCTCCAAACGCTTCCGCCGCACGCCGGTGCTGGACGCGGTCAATCTGGAAGTGCCGCCAGGCAGCATCTATGGCCTGGTGGGCGCTAACGGAGCGGGCAAAACCACCACCATCAAGGTGCTCATGAATCTGCTGGCGCCCACCTCCGGGCGTTGCGAGGTGATGGGCGCGGATTCGCGGCGCCTCTCGGCCCGCCACTTCGCCCAAATCGGCTACGTTTCGGAAAACCAGGAAATGCCCGACTGGATGACGGTGGGGCACTTCATGCAGCACCTCAGCCGCTTTTATCCCACCTGGGACGGCGCCCGCGCCTCCGCGCTGCTGGGCCGCTTCGAGCTGCCCTTGGGCCGCCGGCTGCGCGACCTGTCGCACGGCATGCGGATGAAAGCCGCGCTGGCCTCTGCGCTGGCCTATGCCCCGCGGCTGATGGTCCTCGATGAGCCGTTCACGGGCCTGGATGCGGTGGTGCGCGACGAGCTGATCGAAGGCATCCTCACCCGCGCCAGCGGCGCCACCATCCTGATTTCCTCCCACGATCTAACGGAAATCGAGAGCTTCGTGACGCACATCGGCTACCTGGACCGCGGCCGGCTGCACTTCTCCGAAGAGATGGAGTCGGTGAGCGCGCGGTTTCGCGAGGTGGCCGTGAGCTTCGCCGCGCCGCCGCCGCTGCCCCACGAGTGGCCGGAGGATTGGCTGCTGCCCGAAACCGGCGGCCACGCCATCCGCTTCATCGAAAGCCGCTACGATGCGGAGGCCACCGCCGCCCGAATCCGCAGCCTGTTTCCGCAGGCGGGCGAAGTCAGCGCCAACCCGATGCCGCTGCGAGCGATTTTCGTGGCGCTGGTGAAATCCGGGCGGAAGGGCGTCTGAGTGCCGCCCGCCATGCTGCGTGAATCTCTGCTGCTTTTGCGCAAAGACGTACGCCATTTCCGGCTGCCGCTGGCCGCCTTCC
The DNA here is from genome assembly GCA_030038565.1 of Bryobacteraceae bacterium. Lineage (GTDB taxonomy): Bacteria > Acidobacteriota > Terriglobia > Bryobacterales > Bryobacteraceae > JOPF133. The sequence continues at coordinate 419 of JASHSS010000066.1, read as the reverse complement.
TGGCGCTCCTGGGCCTGCTGGGCTGGGCGGAGGCGGCCACGCCGCGGCGGCCGGAATTTGCGGTGGCGGCGCAGGTTTGCCAGTGGCTGCTGCTGCCGGGGGCCTGGTACCTGCTGGTGCTGGCGATTCACGAACAGAAACTGCCCGGCGACCGGCAATACTGGTTGACCCGGCCCTATTCCCGCGGCAGCCTGGTCCTGGCCAAGGCCCTGTTTGCGGTCGTGTTTCTGAATCTTCCGCTTTTGGCCATCCAGGCCGTGGCGCTGGCTGTGAACGGCCTTGGGCCGCTCGAATATCTGCGCGCGCTGGCGGCCCGGCAGTTCTTCTTCACTGCGCTGGTGGTGCTTCCGGCGGCGGCGCTGGCCACCGTCACCACCAGCCTGGCCCAATTCGCCATCGGCGCGTTCGCCGCGTTCGGC
>JASHSS010000734.1 GCA_030038565.1 Bryobacteraceae bacterium | reverse complement strand
GTTCGCGGCCACCGGGCCGGTTGGCGTCGTGCAGCGCTATTTGATAGTCCAGTCAACGCCAGCGACCAGCTTTGCGGCCCGAATTGGCGGTCGCCCCTCACTGTGCCGCGTTTCGCCCGCGCCCGAACCTGGCCGGCTGCGCCGGTCGTCAGAACGTGCGGGGCGCGGCCGACGATTGACGCCGCAGAACAGACCACGCCTTGCCATGTGTCATCCCACACCATGGCGGAAGGTGAGCGGCACGCCGATGCGCTATATTCTTCAGTGCACGGAGTGAGCCAGCCGGCCTTTCTGGAGGGATCCCCTATGAGAGTATTCGTCGCGGGAGCAACCGGCGCCATCGGGCGTCCTTTGGCATCGGCTCTGGTGGCCGGCGGCCACGAACCAATTGGAATGACCAGCACGGAGCGCGGGCTGCGCACCCTCAGGGAATATGGCGCGGACGGCGTGGTGGCAGACGCCTTGGATGCCCAAGCCGTGGATGCCGCGCTCCGAAACATAAAACCCGATGCGGTCATCGACGAGCTGACCTCCCTGCCCCGGCGCTACACTCCGGAGGAAATGCGCATCGCGGTGGAACGCGATCATCGCGTGAGGCTGGAAGGCGGCCGCAACGTCCTGAATGCCGCCCGCGCCGCCGGGACCGAGCGCTACCTGGTGCAGTCCACCGGATTCTTCTACGCGCCGGGCGAAGGACTCGCCGTCGAAACCGACGCACTCGCCTCGGATGCGACTCCCGGCATTGCCTCCAACGTCCGCACGTACCTGGAGATCGAGGACCGGCTCCTTGGCATAGCGGGCCTGGAATCTGTCGCTCTCCGCTACGGCTTCTTCTACGGACCGGGGACCTGGTTCACCGCGGATGGCGACATTGCCGGCCAGGTTCGGGCACGCCAGTATCCGTTGGCTGGCTCCGGAACGGGGGTCTGGTCCTGGGTCCACATCGCGGATGCCGCGGCTGCCACGGTTGCGGCGCTCGAATGCGATCCAGGCGTATACAACGTCGTTGACGATGATCCATCCGAAATGTTGACGTGGCTCCAGGCCTTTAGCGGCGCCATCGGAGCCCCCGAGCCGCCGCGCCTGACCGAAACCGAAGCCCTCGAAAAATTCGGCGCCGACTTCGTCTACTACGCGACCCGGTTGCGTGGCGCTTCAAATGCCAAGGCGAAGCGGCAGTTGGGATTCACGCCCCGGCGTCTGGAGTGGCTGGCGGCGCGTTCGGCCGGTGCGGCGGACCGCCGTTCCGATTCGTGACCGTTGTAGCGCGAAACCGCGATCTCTGGCGATCTCCCGCGCGCCCGACGCGCTCCGGCGCCGCCGGCCGAGCGATTCCGGCGAACCGAGGTAAACGGTTCACCGACTCATCCTCATGAGCTATTATTTCGCCGACTCGACGTAACCATTCGCCTCCCGCGGAGTATAACTCTTGAGGGCCTCATGGATCGCTATTCCGCCGACCTCCGCTACGGCCTCCGCCAGCTTCGCCTCAACCCCATGTTCACCGCGGTTGCGGTACTGTCTCTCGCGCTCGGCATCGGGGCTAATACGGCCATCTTCCAGCTCATCAATGCCATCCGGCTCCGTTCCTTGCCCGTCGCGAATCCCCAGGAGCTGGGCTATCTCGACTACGCCCCACATTCACGCCGTGGTGGCTGGTGGTCCACCCGCAGCGCCACCTTCACCTCAGCCAATTGGGACAGTATCCGCCAGCACCAGGAGGCGTTTTCCGACGTCATCGCCTGGAGCGCCTATTCGTTTAACCTCGTCGCCGAAGGCAAGGCGCGATACGCCGAAGGCCTCTTTGTCAGCGCGGACTTCTTCCGCGTCCTCGGCGCGCGCGCCGCCGTGGGTCGTGTCTTCACCGCCGACGACGATCGCCCCGGCTGCGGCTCGCCCGCCGCCGTCATCGGTTATTCCTTCTGGCAATCCGAGTTCGCCCAGGACCCCGCGATTACCAGTCGAACCGTGCGCCTCGACGGCCATGTCTTCCCAATCATCGGGGTTACCGCGCCCGAATTCTTCGGCGTCGAAATCGGCCACCGCTATGAGGTCGCCATCCCCATCTGCTCCGACCCGATGTTCTGGCAGCCCGGCAAAAACCGCATCCCCTCGCGGACCGCCTGGTGGCTCTCCATGATGGGCCGACTCAAACCCGGGTGGACCGTGGCCCGCGCCAATACCCAGATCCAGGCCGTCTCCCCCGCCATCATGCGTGAGAGCCTGCCGGATGAGTACCGCTCGGACATGGCCAAAGGCTTCCTGGCCAATAAGCTCACCGTCACCGAGGGCGGAACGGGCGTCTCCCAATTGCGCCGCCAGTATCAGGACCCCCTTTGGATCCTGCTCGCCACCACCGGCCTGGTGTTGCTGATCGCTTGCGCGAACCTCGCCAATCTGCTGTTAGCCCGCGCCAGCGCCCGCGAGCGCGAAATCGCCGTGCGCCAAGCCATGGGCGCTTCCCGCTCGCGCATCGTTTGGCAGCTCCTTTCCGAAAGCATGCTCCTTGCGCTTCTCGGCGCCGCCATGGGGATGGGCCTCGCCGCTCTGCTCAGCCGCAGTTTGGTCGCCTTCCTCACCACCGAGCGCAACCGTATGTTCGTGGGCCTCGGGCTGGATTGGCGCGTTCTCGGTTTCACCGCCGGCAGCGCCATTCTCACCTGCATTCTGTTCGGCCTGGCCCCCGCGCTCGGCGCCACGCGCGTCGCGCCGGCCGCCGTCATCCGGTCCGCCGGACGCGGCCTCACCGCCGGCCGTGAGAAATTCAGCCTGCGGCGCCTCCTGGTGGTCGCGCAGGTCGCCATGTCCCTGGTCCTCCTCGTGGGCGCGCTCCTGTTCGTTCGCAGCCTGCGCAACCTCCTCGCCATCGATCCCGGATTCCGGCCCGAGGGAATCGTCGCCGTCCGGATCGACTATCGAGCCGCCCACATCCCCAAGGACCGCATGATCGATGTCCGTCGCCGCACGCTCGAAAAACTCTGGCAGCGCACCGGCGCCATCGCCGCCGCGGAGGTTGACATGACGCCGGTTGGCGGGGGTGGTTGGGACCAGAATGCCTGGGAGCCGGGCTATGGCGGCCCGAAGCTCGACGTCCTTTTCAACCGTACCGGCCCCGGCTATTTCCGCACTATGGGCATCTCTTTTGTCGCCGGCCGCGATTTCGATCCGCACGACGATCTGACCGCGCCCAAAGTGGCCATTGTCAACGAGCAGTTCGCGCGCAAAATCTTCCAAGGCAAGAATCCCGTCGGCCGCACCTTCCGCCGGGAGGAGTTCGGCGACACGCCCGATTCCCAGTTCCTTGTGGTTGGACTGGTCCGCAACACCAAATATTTCGAGCTCCGCGAAGATTTCCAACCCATCGCCTATGTTCCCGAGGCGCAGAACGAGCAACCCGGCACCGGAGCCACGTTTGTACTCCGCACCAATTCCCCGCTCGGCCAGTTCTACCACAACGCCACGGCGGCGGCGGCCGAAATTCATCCCGAAATCGGTGTCGATTTCACCGTGCTCACCGCCCAGATCCAGAACTCCCTGATGCGCGATCGCCTGATGGCGGCTCTGGCCGGAGCCTTTGGCCTGTTGGCGGGTGTGCTCGCGGTCCTCGGATTGTACGGCGTGATTGCGTACATGGTGGCGCGCCGCCGCAACGAAATCGGCGTCCGCATCGCGCTCGGCGCCACCCGCACCCGTGTCGTCGGCCTGGTTCTCCGCGAAGCGGCGATGCTTCTGGCCATCGGCCTCACCATCGGCGCCGGTTGCGCCGTTTGGGCCGGCCGAACCGCGGCCTCCCTCGTCTACGGCATGAAGCCCGGCGACCCCCTGACCCTGGGCGCCGCCGTCGCCCTGCTTGCCTTAGTCGCGCTCGCCGCGAGTTACGCCCCCGCCTCGCGCGCCTCCCGCCTGCAACCCATGGACGCCCTCCGCGAAGAGTAACCGCCCCGCGCAGGTCGAGTCACCATCCGACATGCTACGACCGGCCTCCTCTCTGGGTGCGCGCGCGGCCCGCGCGGGCGCTTCGGGCGGCGCGTGAAGCGCTGCGCGGCGCTGACTCCAGGAGACCAATCGCAGACGGCGGCTCAGTCCGCGGGAGAGGGTCGGGGCTGGCGAAGTACCCGCCAGCCGCGAGAGCGCGGCCGGGCGCGTCGCAGTGGCCGGCGGCCAGAATCGGCGCTGCCAAGCAAAGCAGGTGGCACAAGACCGCTGCCGGATTGCCATTTCGGACGAGCACACCCGACCCCTGCCGCCATCGAGTGCGGTCCATCAGGGCTATTGATTTGCGCTCACTGTCGAGGTCACTGGCAAGAATTTGTGGAGGAAAGTCTCCATCCGGCCGAGCGTGTAGATCCAACGTGAGTGCAGCAGAGACTCGTGCACATCATCCGGAAAGACGATGAGCTCATAGTACACGTCGCGCTGGCGCAGCAATTGCACCAGCCCGACGGTCTGCAAAAATGCGACGTTGCGGTCGTCGTCCCCCTGTACAAGCAGCACCGGCGACTTCCATTTGTCGATGGCACTGATTGCCGAAGACTGATACGAGACGGATTCGGGATCGAGCGAGTTGCCCTCCAGGTGGACGCCCGCCAGGTCAACGCCGGCTTTGAAAATATCGGAATCGCGCGCCAGAGCCTCCGACGTAAGGAGGCCGCCATACGAGAGTCCCCAGATCCCGATGCGGTTCGGATCGACGTCGGCCCTGGTTTGCAGGTACTTGCCTCCGGCGACTACGTCCTTATACTCGCTATTGCCCTGTACGCCGGCCTTGGCCGCCTGGCGGAACGACCGGCCGTAGCCGATACCCAGGCGATAGTTGATCGACATCACAATGTAGCCCTGGCTGGCCAGCCACTGATTGATGCCGTATGCCCAGTGATAGAACTGCATGTAGTGATACGCCGGCATCATCTGCCGCATGGGCCCGCCATGTACGAATACTATGGCCGGCCGCCGCTCGCCGGGTTTCAAGTCTTTCGGCAGGAACAACTGATTGTGGATTTCGAGTCCGTCGTCGGCTTTGGTGAGCACAATCTCCGGCTTCACATGCTGGTCCTTCGGAAAGCCCGGCATGGAAGTTGGGAAGACGATCTTCTGCGGCGCCGACGCGCTGACGGGTCCCCCTGGTCCGATCTTCCACACACCCAGCGATTGCGGCATGTTCCAATCCGCGCTCAGCGTCGCCAGGTACTTTCCTGAGGCGAGCGGAGTTGGAGATGTCTCGACGCCCTCACCCGTCGTGATCTGTGCCGGAGTACCGCCGCTGACCGGCACGGCCCAGATATGCCGCCGCTCGATATCCTTGGCATTCGTGCAGTAGTAAAACGTCTTGCCATCCGCCGAGATCGCGATAGAGGTCTGATTTTCAATGAGCCCGTCGGTGCTGGTCAGCAACACCGGGCGGGCCGACGAATCCATTATGTTGAGCGTGTAATACCGCTCCCATTCATCCTTAGCGCGCGCCTCCTGTTCGGGGGTCAATGGAACTGCCGGGGCCGCGTTCCCGCCTCGACCTCCAGGTCCTCCGGGGCCGCCACGTCCACCCCTTCCGCCACGCCCCGATCCAGGGGCGACATACTGGAAAATCAGCAGATCGCCGGCCAGGCGGATGTTTGTAGGGTTGAGGACGATGGGATCGTCGGGTTGGTTGTGCCAGACCTCCTGCGCTTCTCCGGTGTTTACATCGGCTTTATAAAAAGCGACCGTGTACCCGCCTTTAAACGTCGCCCGCATCATTCCTGGCGAGTTATTGATAACCGGGTTGGCCGGCGCCGCGGCAGCCTGAGCGCGGCCGCCCCGACCACCACCGCGGCCATTCGGTGGGGCCGTTGCTGGCGCCTCGGGCGCCGCGTAGGCCGCGCCGCTGGCCGCACCGAGCGTTAGCGTCTGTTGGCCGAACGGCAGCCCGGGCCGGCGCATAAAAACCAGGTGTTTGCTATCGGACGTCCACATCGGCGTGGTGTCGAAATCCACGCTGGGAGACATGTACTTTACCGACTGCGTTGCGACGTCGTAGACGACGATGAAGCTGTGGTCGGTGCGGGTGCTCACGAATGCGATCTTGCGGCCGTCCGGCGACCACTGCGGATCGCTCTGCACCCCCCACTCCCTGATGAACGCCTTCTCTCCCCGATCGACCTCGCTGGCCGGCTTGAGGGGCGTAATTTTGGCGCGAAAAATCTGTCCTCCCTTGACGAACAGAATGGAGCTGCCATCGGGCGACAATTCGGGGTTCGTGGCATCCACGACCCGCCACGCGCCGCCGATACCGCTGGTCCGCGCCGCCCAGATCGCGTGTTCCGGCCCGTTTGGATCGGCAGAGGGGTCGGGTGACCAGCCCTCGCGGTTGGGCGCTTCGCCGCGCAGGAACACCACGGTGCTGCCGTCGTCGGAGATGCGAATTCCCGACATCATGATGCCGTCGTCCTTCAGGAAATTGGTCAGCCGCACGGGCACGAACAGGGGCGCCACAGCGGTGTAGGCGTTCCGCTTGCCTTCGGCGTAGTCCACCCAGGCCAGCCGGTCGACCTTTCGCGCGGCGGTGACCTCCTGCGGCGACGCCGGACTCAAGAACTGTTGGTAGGAGGGGTTATCGGCCGCAGAGGAAACGAGCGGCATCGAGAAAAACGCGAGTACTGCAATCGGGATGGCTGAGAGACGAATTAGGATTCGCATAGAGACCTTTTGTGAACAACGGCCCGGGCCGGGTCGATTGGGGAGTATATCACGAGAAACGGTGCTTCCGAATCGGCACCTTGGGGTGACCCTGGCACGCGGCCCCGCCGGCGTGACCGGCAGCGAGGCGGGAGCGACACGCACGCGAAGTATTGCGACGCTGCGCCACCGCCGCAGGCAGGGCGCGAGGGCCGCGGCATGCGCTGTTCGTCGGGAGCCGACGGGGTAAATCGATAGCGCTCGACCGGCGAAGATCAACCGGCGCGGGAAATCGCGGCGCCGGCCGCGGGGATCAGGCCCGACCTGGGGCGTCAGCGCGGTGGCCCACGAAGACTAACGTTCAGGAAGAGTCGGACGGGACGCGTTCCCCACCGCTCGGCCGCGGGGGCCCGGCCGGCGTGGGCGTGGACGCGGCAGGCGGTCCGGCGGCCAGGGCGGGATTGGAGTCGCCCAATCGCCGAGTAGCCGACCATTGCTGAGAACCCGTTAGGCGGCCCCTGCGCCGTGAAGTCACTGGCTTGTTCGGCGTCAGAAGATGTACGGAGTGCTGGCGTGACTGGCCGCAGGCCGCCAACCCACGCCCTGTCGGCTGATGTTAAGACCTACCCGACCGGACCCGACTGCGCCAGTCACCTCTCCCAAAGCGACTCCTACCGGAAGTTCTCGATCATCATCAGGTCGTTGACCAGGTGCACTACGCCGCTGTACAGGATGGTTTTGTGGTCCGGGCTCACGGTCAGCCCCCATGACTGAAATGTGCCTTCCAGATACGTCAGAAGACGGCTGGAGCGAGTGGCAAAGTCGTAGAATTTCAGGGGGCGGCGTCCGGCATCCGGCCCCGTCGAACCGATGTAGTAAATTCCGTTCTCCACCGGGCACACGAGCTTCTCAATCGCCGAATCCAGAAGCCGCTGTTCGGAACCGTCGGCCAGTTGCCTGGCAAACACGGTGTTTTGATAGGGGATGTATAGGGTCTTGCCATCCCTGGACTCGATGGCCTGATACCCGCCGTTGTGGGTGATCTGCTGCGCCTGCCCTCCTTCGTTGGGAATCCGCCAGATCTCTGCCCGGCCGGTGCGCCTGGACATGAAGTAGATCCACTTTCCATCGTGAGACCAAGTGGCTACTCCGGCATCGCCGCCCGTACTGATTCGTCTGGGCCGACCTCCGCCGGCATCAATCACGTAGGGACTGTTGTGGCCGTTCTCATCCTGGGAATCGAAGGCTATGAGGCGCCCGTCTGGAGACCAGCGTGGATCATCTTGCGCACGTCCGAGCCCTGAGGTGAGCTGGACCGGCTGACTACCATCGGCGTTGGCCACCCAGATCTCGGTCCGGTCGCCAGTGCGTGCGGAGCTGAATGCAACCTTGCGCCCGTCAGGCGAGAATTGCGGGGCATGATTGTCGCTTGCCGACGAGCCCAGGAAAGGCTTCGGGCTTTCGCCGGCCTGGTAGCTCCAGATTTGCACATCGGGGAAACGCTCGGTAAATGCCAGCCGGTCGCCCACCGCAGCGATGGATGGCTGGTTCACGAAAAGGCCGGCCAGGTCATAGCGCTTGGGTTCCCGCTTTCCATGCCCGTCCACGCGCCACAAGCGAGAGTGCCCGGCCCAGGTCTCCCCAGCCCCATAGATCAACGACAGGCCGTCCCGGTCCCAGGCGATGCCGGCAATGTAAAACCCTTGATGTGTGATACGCCGAGGGCTTCCTCTAGGAGAGTCGCTCGAATCAAGCTCTTGAACGAACAGGTCGCAGGTATAACTGTTGGAGCAAGCGCCGTAGGCCAGAAATCGCCCGTCAGGAGAGAAGCTCGGATTGGAATGGTAGGCTGGCGGTTTGGGACTCGCAATGCGGCGTGGTTCGCTGCCGTCGACCGGTACGAGAAAAAGTCCGCTTTCTTCGCCGGGATACTCGTTGTTGATATACAGCGCGACAGCGAGCCACTTGCCATCCGGCGACCATGACATCTGCCCGGTAGAGTTGAGGTCGGCCAGTTTCTGCTCCGCCCCGCCAAGGGGAGACATGGTCCAGATGCCGTTGCCCGGCGCACCGCGCCGGAAAGCGATCCGCTTCCCGTCGGGACTCCACGCCGGGTTAGTTGCCGGAGCCGGCCCGTTTGTCAGCCGCACCGCGTTCGCCTCCCCGACGATCTTCACGTAAATGTCGAAATGGTCCCCATTCTCACCCGCCCACGCAAAGGCCACCTGCTTCCCGTCCGGGGAGAGAGAGGGGCAGCACACGCCGCCGATTACGCCCCCGGAATAGGAGGTGAGCCGCACCAGCCTTGGCTCCGGCAACTCGGGTTCCAAGTACTTCCGCAACCACAACCTGCCGATACGGCAACCGCAAGTGCCCCGATCGCAACCCAAAGCCAACGCCGCGAGCGCTGAGCGGCCGGCGAACCGCCCGCGAGCTGCGCCGGGCCCTCCTCGACGATATCCTGCAGCGCCACTCGTAAATCCGCCATCGACTGAAAGCGACGATCCGGATCTTTCCGCAAACAGCGCCGCACGATCTTCGCCAGCTCACCGGGAACTTTGCCTTCCAGCGGCGCCGGCTCCTCGTGGAGAACCGCCGCCAGGACCGCCGCCGCCGAGTCGCCCGAAAACACCCGCCGCCCGGTGAGCATTTCGTACAACACCACCCCGAACGAGAACACGTCCGACCGTGTATCCGCCGGTTTGCCGTGGGCCTGTTCCGGCGACATATACGCGGGCGTCCCCAGGATCGCCCCCTCCACCGTCAGGGTTGACTCCTCCTGCGGCCCCAGAGTCACCTGCCGCGCCAGCCCGAAATCCACCAGCTTCACGTGACCTTCGCGGGTCACCATGATGTTGCCGGGCTTGAGATCGCGGTGCACCACGCCCACCGCATGCGCCTTGGCCAGTCCGCCGGCGATCTGGATCGCGTACTCCAGCGCCTTCTGCACCGGCAGGCCCTTCGGCGGGATCACGGTGTCGAGAGTCTTCCCGTCGATGAATTCCATGGCGATGAAATCCACGTCTTCTTCGGATCTCACCTCGTGAATCGTGACGATGTTGGGGTGGTTCAGCGCCGATGCGGCGCGCGCTTCGCGTAGCAGCCGCTGCTTGCGCTCGGGATCGGCCAGGTCCTCGGGAGGCAACACCTTGAAGGCGACGCTGCGGCGCAGGCGCGTGTCGAAAGCGCGGTAGACCAGGCCCATGCCGCCCTGTCCCAGTTCCGCCTCCGCGCGGTAGGGCCCCACCATGTCGCCGGGCGCGAATCGCCGCGCTGCGCCCAGCAATGCCGCCGCCGGACTGCGCAGGCTGTCGTCGTCGTCATGGGCAAGCATGCGCTCGACTTCGGCGCGCACTTCGCGATCCTCGACGCAGGCCTGGTCGAGGCGAGCCGCTCGATCCTTTGGGTCGATCTCGCGCACGGCCGCGAAAATCTCCTTGACTCGTGCCCAGCGTTCCGGGCTCATGCGGACCCCCCGGTCGCGAGCTGCGCTCGCAGCCAGGCCTTGGCCGCTGTCCACTCGCGCTCCACAGTGCGCAGGGAAATCCCCAACGCTTCGGCGGTCTCCTCCGACGAAAGCCCGGCGTAATAGCGCAACTCCACCACCTTGGCTTGTTGCGGGTCCATTTGAGCGAGGCGGTCAAGCGCTTCGTTCAGCGCCAGGACTTCTTCCGATTGCGCGGCAACAGAGCATTTGCCGAGGCCCTCGTTTAGTGTGACCAGCGAACCGCCCCGCTTGGCGGCGTAGTGTTTCCGGGCATAGTCCACCAGCAGGCGGCGCATGAGTTGCCCGGCGATGCCCATGAACTGGGCGCGGTTCTGCCAGTTGGCGCGGTCCTGGCCGGCCAGGCGGAAATAGGCCTCGTGAACGAGGGCGGTGGGCTGGAGGGTGTGGCCGGTCCGCTCGTCGCGCATATAGCGGGCCGCCAGACGGCGCAGCTCGTTGTAAACCAGGGGCAGTAACCGCGAGATCGCATCTTTGCTGCCGGATCGCATCTCCGCCAGCAGCAGCGACACTTCCCCGTACGACTCACCCATTAGTAACAATTGTAAAACTTCAGATCTACAGTGTGGCGGCTTTCTCACTCTCCTCGCGCGTTTTGGCCCGGAGCAGCGAAATGCGGAGCCAAGCCTGGAAGATCATGGCGATTCTGATGAGCGCGAGCACCTGCCTGGCAGCGCAGGATCCCCTCTCGGCGACGAATTACAACAACGGTGAGCCTTCGAAAGGTATGTGGGAGGGCCAGGCAGGCCCGATCCGTGATGTCGTCCGCGATGCCGGCGGAAACACGACGTGGTCCGGTTGTCATGCCCCGAACGCGAACCTGGAATGCACCGGCTCACCCATAACGGTAGTAGTGTTCGATACAGTGCGGACGCCCAGGTCCACGCTCCAGGAAGCGACGACTGTGGCGCGCCGGATCTTCTTTCTGGCGAGAGTTGAGAGCGACTGGCGAGTGTGCCCGGTATTGGACGACCACTGTCCGTTGCCTCCGCCGGGAACATATATGAGAGTGACGGTAATTCCCAAGGGCTCGCGTCTCGAAGCCAGCGGTGAGTCGATGGGAATGGCGCTCTCGATGAAACATGAGCGGGGCGAGGTGGCTTGGGCCTTTGCAGACCCGGCGAGGGTGCTTGCGGAACGAACCCGCCAATCCGTCGCAGTGATTCTTGGGTGCGTTCTGGCTCACGAGATTGGTCATTTAATGGGTTTGCATCACAGCCGCTCCGGAGTCATGAAGCCGAACCTCGAAGCGGCCGAGATCCTCCAGGCCGCGGTGGGCCGCCTTGGCTTCAATCCGGAGGAAGCGCGAACACTGCGCGGCGGAATGAATTGAACGCCCGAAGACAACCCCTGGTTCTGCGCTCATCGATTGGAAGCGTCTGACCGGCAGGGTCTTATGAAGGACCCGGAAACCGCGGGTGTCTTGTGGTGTGCTGGTTTCAATCTGTTTCACATCGTAGTATATGACAATTCATTATTCGCAACGTTTTCAGTGACACCCTATTGTAATCCGATTATTCTATGTGGTGGAATACGATACAGTGTGTTTCATAACGTGGACTAGAAGCTTATGAGTTCTGCCGAGCGCCATCGCCCCGTGCGCCAGCCGCTCTGCGAGCGTCCAGCCTTCCACCAACTCCATGACGAGCGCCCGCTCTTCGACGCCAAAATTAGCAGCGATGTGCGGATGATTGAGCGAAGCCAGGACGCGCACCTCGCGCTCGAAGCGTGAGAGCTACTCGGGAACTTGCGCGTAAATTGAGGGCAGCACCTTGAGAGCCACGACGCGGCGCAGGCGCGTATCGGTGGCGCGGTAGACTTCGCCTATCCCTCCGGCGCCGATGCGCTGCACGATGCGGTACTGCCCGATCATGGCGCCGGGTTGGAGCGTCTGCGCGGCATAGCGAATGGCCGGACGTTCGAGCAGTTCGTCGCCGGCGCCGCGGGCATCGAGCAGCGATTCCACTTCGCGGCGGATCGATTCATCGGGGGCACGCCCGGCTGAGGAAGGCCGCGCGAGCGGAGGGCGGGCGGTCGAGAGCGGACTGGTAGAGATCTTCGAGAGTGCGCCAACGTTGTGCCGATTCGCTCATCGCATTTCCCGTGCCAGCCAGGTGAAGGTCGGCCATGCCAGCGTCCTGGGAAATCACTCGGATTCGCGCCCAACGTTCGGCAGTCATGGCATTTTGAATTTCTCGGACTCGTGTCTGGCTTCCAGCAGGACAGGCAGGTCGGGATCGGCATCTTTCCAAATACCGAGGAAGTCCTGATACGCGACTTGAGCCTTCGCCGTGTCGCCTTGCAAGGCATGTGCTCGCGCCAGCCCCAGCCGCGCCAGCGCGCCCCACGGGAAGTTCATTACAACTCCCCGGTAGTCTATGAACTTCTGGAACTCGGCTGCCGCCCGCGGGCCGTCCCCCAACATGAGATACGCTTCTCCACGCACATAAACCGGGCATAGGAATATGGACAGGTTGGACGTAATTGAGCTGAGATCGATCGTGCTCGCCACCTTCAACAGCTCGATTGCGCTCTTCGGGTCCTGGCGTTCCAGGGAGATTGCCGCCCGGATCGTGGGTAGCCAATACCTCTGGGCCAGCGTATCTAGCGGGTACGTCTTATCGAGCGCGGCCGCCAGATTCTCCGCCCCTGCCGCGTCGCCCGCCCGCGCCAGGGCCAGTGCCGCGATAGCCCGCACATCGCGGTTGGGGGCCAGCTTCACTGCCGCACGGGCATCGGCGCGGGCCAGTTCCCGGTTCCCCGATTCCACCTCCCGTAGCGCTGCGGCTGCCTGATATCCCGCGGTTGTCTCCTTGGCATTGTTATGCCGGGCGGATTCCATCGCCCGCGCAGTCTGCTCGCGCGCGTTCTTCAGCTTGCCGTGCCAACCCTCCGTGTCCGCTTGTAGGGCAAGCAACAAGTCTTCCGATCCCGGCGTTCCCATGGCTGCTGAGACAATCTGCGCCATCCGCGCCGCATCGCCCTTCAGAAAAGCCAGCCAGTAACGGCCCTCCAGCAGAGCCTCTCCCGTCAACTTGCGGTCCTCCGACTGCTGGTACGCCAACTCGGCTTCATCCAGCCGGTTGAAGCTCATATAGGCCAGACCGAGGAGGTAATAAGAGACCCCGTCGCTCGGGTCCAGGCGCAGCGCCTCCCGCCACTCCTCCAATGCCTTTTCCCAGTTTCCCAAGGCGGCGGAAGCGAATCCCACGTTGCTGAGAGCCTGGGCGTCTCTTGGATAGCTCTGCTGCCACAGCTCGTAGGTCTGTGCACCCTTCTCCAGCTCTCCTGTCGCCCACACGTAATAGGTTGACTCGATGCTGAACCTTTCCCGTTCGCTCACCTTCTCCCGCAGCGCGTAAGCCTTTCGTGCATTTTCGGTCGCCTGCCCGATTTCGTTGAGGTTGAAGTAAGCTATCGCCATCCACCCATAGGCCGCAGCAAAATTTGGATCCACTTCGACCGCCCGTTTGAAGAACGGAAGCGAAGCTGTGTCTCCTTTCGCATGTTCGGTCTTCACGCCCAGGCTGTAAGCTTTTAGTGCCTCCAGGGAGGATGTGGTCGCCTCCTCAAGCGGCGTCGCGTATTTCTGCACCGTGCGGATCGATTCACCCAGCTTGCTCCGTAACCGGACGGCCGCGGCGTCCAGCGCCTTGAGCACCGCCTCCTTGGCCGCCGCCTGCTCCTGCGCTTCGGCCAGCACGTCGCCCGAGTTGCAGTCCACGGCCTTCACTCCAAGGACGTACTGACTGCCCAATGGCGCAATCGATCCGTTCAGCATGGCCTTGCTGCCCGTGCGCTGGCAGACCTCGCGCGCCACTTCCGGCGTGAGCCGGTCTCCGGCGGATCGCCCCATCAGCTTCAAGGTCTCATTCACGTTGCGGTCGGAAACCAGGCTGAGAAAGGGCGATTGCTCAAGCTGCACCGAGATCCCTTGCTTGAGTGTGTCGTCGAAAACGCTGTCGCCGGTGGCGTTGGTGAAATCGCCGAGCACCACCATGTCCTTGTCGGTGAGCGGCGCGGCGTGCAACCGCTGCCACACCAAAGTCCCGGCCGTAACCAGCACCATGACGGCACCCGCCGCGAAAACCGTCCGGAGAAATCCGTGCTTGAGACGCAGCCGTGCGGCTGCCAGCTCTTCGAGTTCAATCCTCAAATCCTCCATGTGTTGAAAGCGCCGCGCGGGGTCCTTCTGCAGACAGCGGGCAACCAGTTTCTCCACGTCGTGGGGAATGCCGGTCCCCAACGGGGGCGGTTCGCCTCGCAGCACGGCCGCCAGGATAGACGCGGCCGTATCACCCGAAAAAGCCTGGCGTCCGGTGAGCATCTGGTATAGCACCGCGCCGAACGAAAAGACATCCGACCGCTCATCGACCGGCTTACCTTCGGCTTGCTCAGGTGACATGTAGGCCGGCGTGCCGGCTATCTGGCCGGTCGCGGTGAGGGTGGTTTCCGACTCCCCTACCTGCTTCCGCCGCGCCAGACCGAAATCCAGCAGCTTCACAAGGCCGTCGGGAGTCACCATGATGTTGCCGGGCTTGAGATCGCGGTGGATGATCCCGGCGGTGTGAGCCTTCTCCAATCCGGTAGCAATCTGCACCGCGTAATCCAGCGTGGCCGCCAGCGGCAGGCCCGGCGATGGAATCACCTCCTGCAGATTCTTCCCCTCAACCAGCTCCATGGCGATGAATTCCGCGCCGCCTTCCGAGCCGATTTCGTACACTGTGACGATGTTCGGATGATTCAGCGCGGCGGCTGCCCGAGCCTCCCGCAGCAGCCTCTGTTTGCTTTCGGGATCGGCGAGCTGCTCTCGGGGCAGGAGCTTCAGCCCCGCCTGCCGGTGCAGCTTTGTATCATACGCCTGGTAGACTTCGCCCATCCCTCCGGCGCCGATGCGCTGCACGATGCGGTACTGCCCGATCATGGCGCCGGGTTGGAGCGGTTGCGCGGCATAGCGAATGGCCGGACGTTCGAGCAGTTCGTCGCCGGCGCCGCGGGCATCGAGCAGCGATTCCACTTCGCGGCGGATCGATTCATCGGGGCACGCCTGGCTGAGGAAGGCCGCGCGAGCGGAGGGCGGGCGGTCGAGAGCGGCCTGGTAGAGATCTTCGAGAGTGCGCCAGCGTTGTGCCGATTCGCTCATTGGATTTCGTGCGCCAGCCAGGCCTTGGCGAAGTTCCAGTCGCGGCCCACGGTGTCCTCGGAGACCTTGAGCGCTTCCGCCGTTTCGCGAAGACTCAATCCGCCGAAAAAGCGCAGCTCCACGACCTTGGCCTTGCGCGGGTCTTTGCGAGACAGGGTTTCGAGAGCGTCATCCAGCGCAAGCAGCTCGCGATCGGTGGCTGGGGCGGCGACGAAACGCTCATCGAATGTGATCTTGTGGCCGCAGCCTCCACGCTTGTCGGAGCCGCGGGCGCGGGCGGCATCCACCAGGATGCGGCGCATCATCTGGGCGGCAATGGCGAAGAAATGCGCGCGATCCTGCCAGCGGACATCGGCCGCATCCACCAGACGCAGGTAGACCTCGTTGACCAGCGCGGTGGGCTGCAACGTGATGCCGGGACGCTCGCGGGCCATGTAGTGGCGGGCGCGCCGGCGAAGTTCCTCGTACACCAGCGGAACGAGGCGGCCAAGCGCGTCTCCATCGCCCCCGCTCCAGGCCCGCAATAGCCGGGTGACGGAGGCTGAATCCGCCGGACTCATTCCAGCCGGAAGTATAGCACCGAGCCACGCCAAGTAACAGGAGTTACGGGTGCGGATTTCCGCCTTGCCGTTCCGCTTCGTGCCGTGGAGGCAAGGCTATGAAAGTCAGAGTATTGCTCACGATGGCGGCGCTGGCCGGGATCTGCCATTACGGCGCGGCAGCGAGACCCGCGCCCATGCAGACTGTTGCGGTTTGCATGCACCACGATACAAACGTCCCTGATCTGGTCGCGGCCGTGATGACCGCTTCCCGATTGTTTCGCGATACCGGCGTCAGGCTCCGCTGGGCCGAGCCAGGCTCCTGCCCGGAAGATGCCATCCGTATCTCCCTAACCCGCAGTGCTCCGGACACTCTCTTTCCCGGCGCCATGGCTTACTCGTCGCTCGAACGAAAACAGATTGAGGTTTTCCTGAACCGGATCGAGAGAAACAGCCGGGATCTCCAGCCGCATCTGCTCGGGTACGTGCTGGCTCACGAGATCACCCACGTGATTCAAGGAATCGATCGTCACTCTGCCGATGGCGTGATGAAAGCCCACTGGGACTGGCTCGACCTAGCCTGCATAGAGGGAAACCGACTGCGATTCACCCAGGAAGACGTAGATCTGATCTTCCAGGGTCTCGATAGACGGGCAGGCCCCGAACGTCTCGCCGCGGCGTCGCCGCACGTTGGGTCGGCCGTGCGTAGTGGAAACCCACAACCAGGGAACCTTCAAAAATAGCAGGCGTGCGTGCGGATTCCTGCCTTGCCATTCCGCTTAGGGCGGTGGAGGCAAGCGCCAATGAGAATCGAACGGCTGGCGAGGATTGGATGTCTGGCGCTGGGGATGGCCGCCGTGGCACAGGGACAGGAACGGGAGATCGCGGTGGGGCTGGACAACTCGCAGGCAGTCCCGTTCGCGCTCCTGGCGCAGGCCCAAGCGACCGCCGCGAGGATTTACGCGGGCGTCGGCGTAAAGCTCCGGTGGCGTAGCCAGGCGGCAACGGAGATCTGGATACAATTCGATACCGGCGTGGCGGCAGGGCTGTATCCCGGCGCTATGGGCTATGCGATGCCCTATGGCAAAACCGGAACCTCCATCCACATATTACTGGACCGCGTGCTTAGCGCCGGCTCACAGAAACTCGCGGGAGTGTTGCTCGGGCACGTGATGGCGCACGAACTCGGACACGTGCTGGAAGGCATCAGCCGGCACTCGAATTCGGGACTCATGAAAGCGCGCTGGGACGATCACGATTTCGACCAAATGCTGGTTCGCCCACTTTCTTTCAACTCCGAGGATGCGGATCTGGTTCGGGTCGGTGTGGCGCGGTGGCAGTGCTGGGCCGGGCCGGACGGTCGGCGGCACGTTACTCGGCGTGCGCGCAGCGGCCGTCGCTAATGGCCCCTACGCCGGCCGCAACCGAGCGAGCAACCAACGAACCGCCGCGGCCGTGTTTCCTTCGCGCGCGCGTAGAGACGGTACAGGTTGGTATTCCGATGCAGCGCTAACACTTGCCATTCCCAATCAACCGCCCCGAGCGCTTCTGACGATCAATGACATTCGATTTGAGCGATGGCCTGCATAAGTCAATTCTCCGAAGGCTTCGTGAGGTGGTCGATGACCAGCACTTCCACCGGCCCTTTACCTTTCTCCAGTTTGAGCCCGTCTGGTCGGCTATCCGCGATTCCAAATAGCCGCTGATCGGCGCCACGACGTCACTCATCGGTGCCGCATTGACATATCAGCCGCAAACCACTCCTCCACGCGGTAACCCCACATCGGCCTTTGGGCCACAACTTCGTTCGTTCCCCTCGATTTCGAACTTCATCCTTTCGTCGCTGGAGGCTGGCGTCACCTTCGATTTCCCCTTGCCGAGCGCGAGGATATATTCCGGCAGTTCACGCGTCTCGCTGAAAAGGCACTCATCCATCCTCCCGCCGGTTGACCGCCTGAGCCGTGGATCGCCGGCGGGCGCTTCCAATCCTCCGGCCGAGTTCCGCCAACCGGCGTGCCAGGTGGTGAACCACCCCGAAAGAACCGATCCCCTCTCTGCTTCGGTGGAAGTCAGTATCGCGGCACCACCCTGCGCTCGGCGCAAGGCGTCCAGACCATGCAACCCTTCCCTGCGATGAGCATGGTGGCCCAAGCCCCTTAATCCTACGCCTCCACTCAAGCCATCGGTTCTTCGCGAGTCTTTTCAGATTGGGCTCATCCGGGCCTGCGCATCGTAGGCGACATTCTGATTCCGAGGCAAGATCCGCGTGAACGCCAGCACGCACGCCTCGGCCCGATCGAGTGAGGACTGGCGGCGCTGCCGGCATCCTCCTTGCTCTCGATCTCCAAACGCCCGAGCCGCGATGTGTCGATAGGCGAGTCTGTCGCTGTTATCGCAGGTGGCTCAAAATGAAATCGACGACTGGTTTCGGGTCCTTGGGCGCCAGCGGAAAATGTCCTTCGCCTTCTCTGACGATCACTGTGATCTGGCCCCCGAGTTCCTTATATCTCTTCTCGACCACACGAGTCTGATCATTGAGCCATGGATCGAGACTGCCGCAATCATGCAGGATCGGAATGCCGGCCTTGGCCAGCGGAGCTAGATTGTCGGTACTTGTTTACCGTGCGCGATCACCGCATAGCTGTTGCTGCGCGTTGTGCACGAGGGGATAAATGTAGATGTCTTTGACTGCTTGACCGTGGGCTTGGTGCTCCCGGTCCATGCGACCGCGCCCGGTGGTTTGCCCGAGGTGAATCCAGTTGGCAGCCCGGTAGCAAGTCCCGCGAAAACGGTTGGCATCCACCAGGGTCTCCAGCATTAAAGGATGACCTCCGTAGCGGTTTTCCCAATCACGCTTCACGCAGCGAGTGAAGGCGTCCTTGCCCTGCTGCCAGCAGGTGCGCAGCACGCTTGCGAGGACCTGGGTTGCCTCGCGAATGAGGCGCGGCCTGACGCTTGCTGGCACGCAATGCAGCTTCCAACGCGCGGCGCAGTCGCTCGGTTTCTTCCTTCAGCCGCTCGTTCTCTTTTCCTAGCCGGTCAATTTCCTGCTGCGCCCGGTCCCAATCTCGCTTTGGAACAAACTCGATGCCCTCGGATTGCTGGTCTGCGGCGAGCC
>JASHSS010000733.1 GCA_030038565.1 Bryobacteraceae bacterium | reverse complement strand
AGGATTCGCCGTGGATCCGTTCCGACCAGCACATTCGTTCCGATCTCGCAGGTAATTGGCCGCTCCGTGTTGGCGCGCATGGTGAGACAGGGGATGTTCAGAACAGTGGTCTCCTCCTGGATCCCCCCGCTGTCGGTAAGGACCATACGGGAACGCGCCACCAGGCCGAGAAACGGAACGTAGCTCATAGGTTCCACGGTTCGGATGCCGGGATGCAATGCGATTCCATTCAACCGGGATGCCGTACGGGGATGGACGGGGAAGATCACCGGAATGCGGTCCGCGATGGCATGGATCGCTTCGAAAATGCGAGCCAGACGGGCAGGCGAGTCTACGTTGTGCGGCCGATGTAAAGTCAGGACGGCAAACCGGCCCGGGGAGAGTCCCTCAGGCAGCGGTACTTGAGTGGCGCGGCCAATCTGCCGGCGCAGGGTGTCGATCATGGTGTTGCCAACGAAGCAGATTTTTTCGGGGGACACTCCCTCATTCCGCAGATTCCGGCCCGCCTGGGCATCGGTGGTGAAGAGCAGATCCGATATCGCATCCGTCGAGAGGCGGTTGACCTCCTCCGGCATCGACATGTCCCGCGACCGTAAACCGGCTTCGACGTGGGCCACCCGCAAGCCGAGTTTCTTGGCGGTCAGGGCGCAGGCGAGCGTCGAGTTTACGTCTCCGACAACTAGCACCCAATCCGGCTTGTGTCCGAGGCAGACCGGTTCAAACGCGAGCATGGTGCGCGCGGTCTGCTCGGCATGAGATCCCGATCCCACCGCCAGGTTGACGTCGGGGTCCGGTATTTCGAGATCCCGGAAGAAATCCTCCGACATGTTCCGGCTGTAGTGTTGCCCGGTGTGGACAAGGAGCAGATCGGCGGCCGGTGGGCGGCTTCGCCTCGCGGAGAAAGCCGCGTAGATCGGAGCGATTTTCATGAAGTTGGGGCGTGCGCCCGCAACCAGCAGGAACTTCATGGTTGGCCCTCAGACCGGGTTCGATCCCGTGGCCGGGGGACCCGCACGACCGAAGCGTACCGGCAAACGGCGGCGCCGGCGAGGATGGGCGGGAATTGGTTCACCTTCGGCTTGCCGGGATGATCGCAGTCAACCGAGCCTCTCCGGCCCCATGGATCGCCTGGTGTAGAATCGCCAGCATCTCCCGCGCCTGGCGCTCCCGGCTGTAGCGCGGGGCCGCCTCCAAACTGCGGGCTGCCTTGCGCTGGTACAAGGTAGGGTTGGTTCTTAGCAGCCGAATGGCGTCCATCAGTTCGGCGGGCCGCTCCGGCGATACCCAGATCCCCGCGCCGCTCTCGTCGAGAACTTCACTAGCTTCCCCTCTGGGGGACGCCAGGATGATCGGTCGGCCCATTCCCATCGCTTCGAAGATCTTGGAGGGAATGACCGTCGCAAAGAGCGGTGTGTCTTTCAAATGCACCAGGGCCGCGTCGCAGAGACTCCAATAGGCGGGCATCATCTCTTTGGGCTGGGCAGGCACAAAAATCACATGATGCAATCCCATCTGCGCGCTCTGAGCAATCAGCCTCTCCCGCTCGGCGCCCGGCCCCACGAACAGAAAACGAACCTCGCCCGTCCGGTCGAGCGCCGCGGTCTGGAGGACACACTCCAGAGCGTGCGCCATGCCGAGGGTGCCAATATAGCCAACCACAAAATGCGCGTCCTCGAGGCCCAGCCTGGAGGCCAGATTGGCATCGCGGGCACAGGGCCGGAACCGGCTAAGCTCCACGCCGTTCAGCACCACTCCGATCTTGCCGGCGGCGACACCACGGTCTACGAGATGGGCCTTGAAGGCCTTGGTCAACGCGACGATCCGTACGGCTCTTCGATACATCCAACGTTCCGCCTGCATGATCAGGTTCAGGCCCAGATTCGGCTTCATGGCCCCCACCGCGACGATCGATTCCGGCCACAGATCCGACAGTTCCAGCACAAAAGGCGTCCGGCGCAACGCCGCCAGAAGGCAGGCGCCGAGAGCTCCGAAGAACTGCGGGGAAGTGGCCGCCACTAGGTCCGGCCGCCTTTCGAACAGGGCGGCGACGAAAGCGGCCCCCATGTAGGAAAGGAAGTCCAGGATACGGCGGTAACGTCCCGCGTTGGGAGCAATGTAGGTTTTCACCCGGACCACCCGGATGCCGGACATCTCCTCGACCTGGCGCCAGCGGTTCTGGTATCCCGGGAAGACCTTGCCTTCCGGGAAATTAGGGACGCAGGTGAGAACCGTGACGGAGTGGCCCCACCGCACCCAGTAGCAGGCGCGTTCATATACTCGGGACGCCTGGGCGTTTCGCTCCGGTGGAAAGTTGTCCGCGAAAAAGAGAATCTTCATAATCGCGCCCGGCCGGCGCGCCGCTTCAAAAAGGAATTCGTGTAACCAGTTGCACCGGGCATGGGCCCTTCCATCGCCCCACCACGGTTCGATTGGCTTCGCTCCGGTTGAACTCGGGGTGCCAGAAGCTAGCGCCCTCCGAGCGCATCAGCTTCGGGTCGAGGACAATCGCGACCATCGATTCCGGATGCAGGTGAAAATACAGCTCCACCCGATGCTCGCGCTTCGCTTCGATCCAATCGGTGACCCGCAACCCGGCCTGGTCGAGATCTAACCGCCGCCTGTGGATCACCGGATCTTTGAGATGCCCATAGCCGTCGTGCGCCGCCTCGGCGAAGGTGGCATGATCGGTGCGCACCTGGAGCGGACGAGCTCGCCGGGCGACCCGGAAGGAGGCCCACACCTCGCTGGAATTGGCGCCATCGATGGTGGCTGTGTTGTGCGCCGGCGTGCTGCGTTGCGCCTGTCGATCGGCATTCCGGTCGTAGGTCGAGACGCCCGAATTCACAATCTCGCGCCTTCCATCCACCGAGAGCTCGAAGGACAGCGTATCGGCATGGGCGTGGCCGGGCTGGTAGTCGGGACCGATGGGAGCCGCGTCAAACAACACCGCCGTCCGACGGTTCTCCAGGCGGATATAGCCACTCGGTCCAAGCGCGACGCGAGCCGCCCGGATACCCAGTCGCTCGGCGTACCGGACTAGAGCGGCGGGCTCTGGAGCGACGCCAAACGCCGCATCGTTAAAGAAGGCGATCCGGCCGTCCGGGTGGGTCATCTGCTGTAGCCAGCCCAGCATGCGCCGCGCCGTGCCGCGCCAGTCGGGAACCGTGCCGGGCCGCAGGCGGCCCAGGTTGATCAGGTCCAGGAGGTCTTCAAGGATCGTGGCGTGGTACATCGGGCTACGTTCGAAGTGTCCCCCGTCGGCGAGAATCTGTTCGGGGATCTGGACGTTGAGGATCCGCAGGCCCGCTGAGAGCCACTCCCGGGCGGCGCTGCCGTCGAAGAACATACCGGCGAACACCAGCGCCTTGGCGTTCGCCAGCAGGTGATTGCCCAGCAGATGGTATTCCAGGCGCCGGCTCAGGAAGCGCGCCTGCGTCGCGAGGCTTTCGAGAGCCGTGGGTGGTAGCGCATTCCCCGCCAGCGACCACTTGATCCAATTGCAGATGCGCAGGGAGAGCGGATAAGGCTCCCAGCCGGCCCCTTCCCCGGCGGGATTCTCCGCAATCCATTTCTGAATCATCTCGCACGTGGGCCTCGCGAAATAATGCAGGTTGTACAACCAGAGCTTTGGGATCCCGGCGTCATTCCAGGTTTCGATTTGCCGTTCCTGGTTCAGAAGCCGGAATCGGCCGGGACCGATTTCACACTCCGGGCGCTCGATCGCCGGCGCCCACTGGCCCGCCAGCACCCGGACCGGTGACGGCGGTTCGGAGGCTGGCGGACGGAGCCTCGGACGATATACCCGGCTGTAAACCTGCACGGGCTTGAGGTAGCGAATTGTGTGGAGAACGCGAACCAGCATGGAGTGGCGCCTCACAGCGAGGCAGCCTTTAAGGTGAACCGGGAGACTTCCAGCAATTCGTCAAACGGGATCGGAGAGGGGCGCCCGGTCCGGACCGCTTCCACAAAGGCTGCCGCCAGCTCAGCCGATCCCTTGTTCTGCCGCCACAGGTTCATGCTTCGGAACCGCGGCCAGCCGTAGCCCCTGAGCCTGCGAAAATTATCCAACACCAGGATCCGTCCCCCCGCGAATACCTCCAGGCGCTCCTTGGGAAACGATTTGTGACCGTTGGCGAAGTAGTGAACCGTCCCTACAGAGCCGTCTTTATAGGTCATTGTCAAGGTAACGGTGTCCGACGATTGGCGAGACCGCTGCATGTCCATCGCTTCACAGCCGGCCAGGAAACGCAGCAGGTCGACAAAATGGCAGGCTTCACCGAGGATTCGGCCGCCGCCCGACTCCGGGTCTTGCGTCCAGTGGCTGCGGGGGATGGGACCCGCGTTGACCGTGTAGATGAAGGCCCTGGGTTCCGTCACGCCGGCGAGCAATTCACGGATGCGGACTACCTGAGGCGCAAAACGGCGGTTGAACCCGACCGTTAGCAGAACCGGCTCTGGCAATCCGCGCCAGGTGGCTTCGATCCGATCGAGTTGTTCCACCGTAAGGGCCAATGGTTTTTCGACGAAGACGTGCTTGCCGGCTTTGAGCGCGCGGCAAACCAGTTCCGCGTGGCTGTCGTGGCGTGT
>JASHSS010000732.1 GCA_030038565.1 Bryobacteraceae bacterium | reverse complement strand
GCCGCTGCGGAGGCCACGGGTGCGACATTGCCGCGGGCGGGTGCGCGGCGGTGTGGCGCGGTGCGGCACAATTCCCGCGCATTTGAGCCGGAGCGGCTGGAGGGCCGGGGTCCGCCGCTGACGTGGCTCCGGGCCGGAAAAAAGTGTGGTAGCGCGCCGTAGCGGCCGATATGTAAGATTGTGACGAGGTATTGAGGTTCCGTGCTGCGATTTGCATTCGACTGCTCCGGGTACCTCCTGGGCTTTCCCCTGGAGCTCCTGGTCATCGGGGCCATGCTGCGTGGCGGCTGGCGGCGCTTTCCGCTGGTTTTCGCGTATGCCGTGGCTTATTTCCTCACCAGCGTGATCGAAGCTCCGCTGTTTTGGGCGAGTTACGCGCCGTGGTCGCCGGACGCGAAAAACCCGTGGATCCGGAGCAGCCTGGAACTTTGGTACTGGCGAGACGAAACGGTCCTGCAAATTCTGGTTTTTGCGGTGGTCGGGAGCCTGGTCTGGGAGGCAACCGCAGGGGCGCCGTCGCGCCGCGCCCTGCGCGCTCTCCTGATCGGTTTCGGAATTCTGTTCGCGGGGGTCTCATTCCTGGTTCACTTCGCCCCCGGCCCGCACATAAAAGTTGGCCTCCGGATGACCCGCTGGGCGCGCGATCTGAATTTCAGCTCGGCCATCCTCGATATGGCGGTCTGGGTCAGGCTGCTCGGTTCGCGCAGGCGCGACCGCAGCCTGCTCCTGCTCATCGGCGGGCTGGGGGTGGAGTTTGCCGGAGAAGCCATCGCGGAATCCCTGCGCGGCATGTCGCCGGCCACCGAAATGGCAGGCAGTTGCCTGAACATGTTCACCAACCTTCTCTTTCTTTACATCTGGTGGCAGACTTTCCGGGCGCCGCGGGCGCCGCGGAAGCCTAAGGAACTGGATGCCGCGGAAGCGCCGGTGGCGACTCATCCCAGGCAC
The DNA here is from genome assembly GCA_030038565.1 of Bryobacteraceae bacterium. Lineage (GTDB taxonomy): Bacteria > Acidobacteriota > Terriglobia > Bryobacterales > Bryobacteraceae > JOPF133. The sequence goes on along the minus strand of JASHSS010000732.1, from coordinate 2,516 downwards.
AGCAACGTCTGATCGCGGGACGTGCTCCGTGATGCCCGCGTGGGTTGAGCCACCGGCCGGGCCCCGACTGCGCGGGGCGCTGGCTCTGCTTGAAGGGGCGCGGCTGCGGCTTGCGAGGAGCGGGTGAGTGGAATCCGGCCGGACCCGGGGGCAGAACGGCCCTGGCCAACCGGCCCCCTGGTGATGCCGCTTACGCCTTTCCAAAAGGTAATGTTCCGAACAAGATCGGAAGGCTCCGGGCGGGCGCGAGGCGAACTGCCGTGTGTTAACATTCAGTAGGAATCCGCCTTTGGCTGCGGATAGCCGCCTTTCCCGGAAGCGCACCTTCTGAATTCATGAGTTTACGTTCTCTGTTTAGCCTTTTTTCCTCGGACCTTGCCATCGATCTGGGCACGGCCAATACGCTGGTCTATGCCAAGGGCAAGGGCATCGTGGTCAACGAGCCCTCGATCGTGGCAATCAACAAAAACACCGGCGAGGTGGAAGCGGTGGGCAAAGAAGCCAAGGAAATGCTTGGCCGCACGCCCGGCAACATCGTGGCCATCAAGCCCATGAAGGACGGTGTCATCGCCGATTTCAAAGTCACCGAGCGCATGCTGAATTATTTCATTCAGAAGGCGCACGGGCGCAAAATGCTGGTGCATCCGCGCATCGTCATCGGGGTGCCTAGCGAAATCACGCAGGTGGAAAAGCGCGCGGTGATGGATTCGGCTTACCGCGCCAAGGCCAGCGAAGTACACCTGGTGGAACAGGCCATGGTGGCGGCCATCGGCGCGGGCCTGCCCATCACGGAACCCTCCGGAAACATGGTGGTGGATATTGGCGGCGGCACTACGGACGTGGCCGTGATCTCGCTCTCGGGCATCGTCTACTCGCGCTCGGTGCGGGTAGCGGGCAACGAAATGGACGACGCCGTGATGCAGTTTCTCAAGCGCAAGTACAACCTGCTGATCGGTGAGCGCACGGCGGAAACCATCAAGATGGAGGTCGGCTCGGCATATCCCCTGGACAAGCCGCTGAGCATCGAAATCAAGGGGCGCAACCTGATTGAAGGGGTGCCCCGCACGATTTCCGTAGACGATACCGAAATCCGCGAATCCCTGGCCGAGTGCGTGGCCACCATTATCAACGCCATCCGCGTGGCGCTGGAGCGCACCCCGCCCGAACTGAGCGCCGATATCAGCGACCGGGGAATCGTGCTGACCGGCGGCGGCGCGCTGCTGAAGAACCTCGACAAACGCATCCGCGAGGAGACCGGGCTGCCGGTTTCCATCGCCGACGATCCGCTGGCCTCGGTGGTGCTGGGGACCGGGCGCATGCTCAGCGATTTCCGGCTGCTGCGCAAGATTTCGATAGACTAGGGAGAGAAGGCGGCCCTGCTCCATGGAGTCGTTTCTCAACCGTTACCGCAACATCACCGTACTGCTGCTGGTGATTTTCGCGCAGATTGTGCTGCTGGCGGTGCAGGTGAAGAACGACCAGGACGTGTACCTGATCCGCGTCTGGACGGTAACCGCCGTTACCCCCATGGCCCGCATCCTGGAGGGATTCCGCGGCGGCAGCATCGGCTTCATCCGCAACTACATCATGCTGCACGATGCGGACGCCGAAAACCGGCGCCTGCAGGCCGAAGTAGACCGGCTGAAGGTGGACAACATTTTTCTGCGAAATGAGCTGAACTCCGCCGAGCGCGCCAAGGCGCTGCAACTGTTCCAGGAGCACACGCCTTCGAAGATGCTGGCGGCTACAGTGATCGCCACCGGGGCCGGATCGAATTCCAAAGTGGTGTATGTGGATCGGGGAGCGCAGGACGGCGTGATGCGGGGCATGGCGGTGGTCACGCCGGATGGGATTGTGGGCAAGGTGATCGCGGCCTACCCGCCCTCTTCGGAGGTGCTGCTGGTGACCGATCCGGATTTCGCCGCCGGAGTGATCTCGCAGAAGAGCGGGGCGCGCGGCACCTTCAAAGGACAGGGAACCCCGCTGGGCAAGGTGGACTATGTGCCCGGGGAGGAGAAGGTGGCCGAGGGCGAATGGTTCTACACTTCGGGGGACGATCGGGTGTTTCCGCGCGGCTTCCCGGTGGGCCAGGCGCGGGTGGTAGCGCCGGGGCAGCCCTTTCAGCAGATCCTGGTGGAACCGAGCGGATTGCAGCGCGGGCTGGAGGACGTGCTGATTATTGTGGCTGGCGTGCACCAGGATATTCCCGACACGCCACCGGTCAATCAGCCGGTTTACATCGCGTCGCCGCCTCCCGCCCCGGTGGCTGGTTCGGCGGGAGCGCCGGCTGACGCCACGGGCGTTCCGTTAGCGCCGGGTGGGACAGTAGCCGACAAACTGCGCCAGCAGTATAAGGCGATAGGAGACGCGGAGGGCCACAAGTTCGGCTCTGGCGAGCCAGGGACCCCGCCACCGGATTTCACGAAACTGGGTCAGGCGCCGCCCGCCGCACCGCCGGGCGCGGCGCCTGCCAACGGCCCGCCTGCGACGCCCGGCGGCGCCGCTACCGACGCCGC
>JASHSS010000731.1 GCA_030038565.1 Bryobacteraceae bacterium | reverse complement strand
GATCCCACCTGGAACTGCGGGCCGGCGGGCGTTGCGATTGTCTGCACCAATACTGCGGCAGTGGCCAGCGATAGCGGGATCGGCTTCTCATTGAACGCCAGCGTGCCTTTGAGCGAGGCCGCGGGCACCATCCTCTCGACCGCGGCCACGCTGGCCTTCGGCGGCCAGACGTCGGCGGCGCAATCCCCCGGTACGCTGGTGAACCTGCCGCCGCCCACCGCCCCGACGCTGGTATCGCCGGCCAATGGAGCCACCGGCCTGGCTACGTCCGTGACTTTAAACTGGTCGCCGGTAGCCAACGCTACTTCCTATACGGTGTACTTCGGCACTACCAACCCGCCGCCGACGACCGGCGTCAACACCGTCCTGCTGAACTATTCTCCGCCGGCGGCGCTGACCGCTGGGACCATCTATTACTGGCAGGTATACGCCGTGAACTCTTCCGGCTCGACTCCTTCCGCCACGTGGTTTTTCATCCCGGGCACGCCTTCCGGCTGCCAGTTCGAGTTGAACAGCGGCAACACGGCCTCGCTGACCAGCGCGGGGACATCCACGGGCGGCGTGCTGCCGGAGGTTCCGGTGACGGTGGGGATTACGCCGGCCACCGGCGCCGGTTGCAGCGGTAGCTATACGGCGACCTCTTCGGCATCCTGGCTGACGGTCACGGTCAGCGGGAGCAGTTTCGCTTATATCGCGATGTCGAACGCGCACCCGTCACAGCGCTCGGCCACTCTCACGATTGCCAATACCAACGGAGGCAGCCAGACGCTCACGGTGAGCGAAGCGGGCGATAGCGAGCCGCTCACCACGCGGCAGGTTCGGGCGCTCTATCAATCCATACTGGGCCGCGACCCGGATCCCTCCGGCTTCACCTTCTGGACCGGGGTGGGCGGGGCCGGGCTGGGGCAGATGGCCGACGACTTCCTGACCAGTCCGGAAGCCTACACCAGCGACTTCGCGGTGGTGGCGGCATACGAGGCGGCCACCGGGGCAGTCCCCGGCTACGCCAACTTCAGCACGGCGGTGGCGGTGGTCCGCGCGGCTACCGAGACCCAGGCGCAGACCAGCCTCTCCCAGTTGTTCAGCTCGCTGATCGCCCGGCAATTCCGGCTACTCGGCCAGCACGCTGTACCAGAACCTGCTGGGCCGCGCGCCGGGACCGGGCGACAATGCCTGCATCGCGACGGGGCTGGCGCCGTGCTTCCTGACGCTGATCGGGTTTCCGGTGCCGTCGAACGTCTCGCCGGTGAGCAGCCCCAACAACGAGTTCCAGAGCACCGGGACGTTTGCGAACCATTCGTGCGTCCAATCCTATACCATTCCGTGCGCCGGGGACCACACCAACGGGCTTTACATCACGATGTTGTACTACACGATTCTGGGCCGCGACCTAGACACCTCGGGGTACCAGTTCTGGGTGGGGGTGGCGAACAGCGGAGGCGCGGGGATCGATTTTCAGGGTCCCGAGGCGTACCCCACGCGGATCCAGATTCTGGGGCCGGGGACGCCCAACCAGGGATTCATCGGCAGCGCGGAATTCCAGGGGTTGTACCAGTGAAGGCCAGCTAATTAAGGGCGGCCGCCGCGCAGAGCCTCGGCCGCCTCGGCGTAGCGGGGATCGATCTCCAGGGCCTTGCGCCACTCGGCGGCGGCTTCAGCGGGCGCCCCGGTTTGCGCCAGCACGCGCCCCAGGTTGTAATGCGCCTGCGCCATGCCGGGGTTGAGGGCGATGGCCTCGCGGAAATGCTGGATGGCTTCCGGGAACTTTCGCTGCGCAGCCAGCGCCAGGCCGAGATCGTTGTGAGCGGCGGGAAACCGGGGGTCGATTTTCAGCGCCTGTCGGCAGGCGTCGATGGCTTCGCGGAATTTTCCTTCCAGGGCCAGGGCGTTGCCCATCAGGCGGAACCCCTCGGCCAGATCGGGGTTGATGGCCACCGCTTTCCGGAATTCGGCGATGGCCGGCTCCAGGTCGCGTTTCTGATAGAGGGCGATGGCCAGGTTGAAATGGGGGCGATCGAAATCGGGGTTCAACTGGATGGCCTTGCGGAAGTGGGCAATGGCTTCGTCGACCGCGCCGCGCCGAGCCAGCGCCACGCCCAGATTGCAATGGCTCTTGGGGTTATCGGGTCGATCTCCAGGACCTTTCGCCAGGCGGCGATGGCGGCGTCCCATTGTCCCTGCTCGCCCAGTTGGAGGGCCGCGTCGAACTGGCGGTAGAGGTCGGCCGCCGGCACTTCGATTTTCAGGGCTGTTTCGGGGGCGATGTTCACAAATTCGGGAATATTCACCGCGCGGTTCGAGGCGGTGGCGTTTTCGATGAGGATGGGCGGGGTGTCACGGCCCTCCTCGTCGAGGTGGGTGAGAAACATCTGGGTGTAGGGCGAGAGGCTCTTGGAAGAGAACACCAGCCAGCGGCCGTTGGGCGAAAAACTGTGCCATGAGTTCATCCGCGCGGTGTTGGCGCGTAGCGGGCGGGCGGTTCCGCCGCTGGATGGGACGATGAAAAGCCGCCCATCGGGGCGCATCAGCATGCCGTTGCGGGCTTCCACGAAGACGATCCAGCGGCCATCGGGCGAGACTTTCGGGAACGCGTTACTCATGCCGTTCCGGGACGCTCCGGCGATGGGCTCCGCGCGGCCGCCATGGCCGCCGTTGAAGGGGATTCGGTACAGGTCGTATTGAATGGGGGTTTCGTTGGGATCGTTGGCGTAGAGGGCCATGGGGCGGCCGGCTGGGTAGGCTTCCCTGGCTTTGGCGCGCGCGAAGACCAGGTAGCTGCCGTCGGGGCTCCACACGGCGTTGGTCTGGACGTAGCGCGGGTTATCGGCGCCGGGCAAGGCCGCCATTTTGCCGGTGGCGCGGCTGTACCAGCCCAGCACTCCGCGAGTGGGATAGAAGACCTGCAGAAAACCGTAGTTCTTGAAATTGGCCACGTACACCTGTTCGTTGACCGTGGTGACGGCGTATTGGCCGTCCGGCGAAACCTGGGCCAGGAAACCGAGGGTGTTGAGGCCCTTGATTTTGCCGGGAAAGGAATTCCAGGTGATGATGTCGGCCGGGCGAATGGTGACGGTGGGGGAAACCGCGGCCAGGGCGTAGGTGCCTTTGTCGCTTTCGGGGCCGTCCACGTCCATGCCCAGGATCTTGCCGTCGCGGGAGAAGGAATGGCAGTTGGCGCAGGTGGGCAGGCCTTCCATGACCAGGCGGCTGGCGGGTTCCCCGATATTCCGCAAGCGCCAGGAGACCAGCGGTACCGCCGTGGGGGCCAGGGGCTTGATGACGCCCCGCTCCAATTCAGTGGGCATCAAGGGAACGTCGCGATAGAAGATGGGCGCGCCGACGGGGTCGCGGGAGACCTGGAGGGAGACGCTTCCCCGCGAAACGGGCAACGGAATGCCAGGGCGCAAGCCGGCGATGGCGATGGTGGCGGGGCGTTCCACGGCGTGTTTGCGGATGGCCGCCCAGGTTTCGGCATCCGGCGCCCATGTGCGGGCGGCGGCCTGTTCCGGGGTGAGACGGGGAGGTTGATTCGAGTCGGCGATGCAGCGCGGGTCCAGCGGGCCCAGGCGCAGGCGCTCGCCGCGCGAACGGAGGTGAAGGCCTGGGGAACCATCGCCGAAGGTGACGGTGATTTCCCACGCCGCGGCAGGTTCGGAGCCATCGGCCCGATCCGCGCCGTCGCGCCAGAGGAATGTGGGGGCGGTAATATCGGGGGGAAAGACGGAGCCTTCCACAGGGTAATCCACGATGATCGCCGCTGGAGATCCCCCGCTTTGCGCCGCCAGAGGTTTCGGGAGGAATGCGGGCGCGACCGCCAGTCCCACCAGAAGAGCGCCAACCCCGTGTCGTCGAAAACGGCCTGCAAGCAGAACCAAACGGTGCCGGGTCACACCCTGCCTCGTTTCGATACGGGCTTAAGAACAATATACAACGCGGCGGGGGTGGGGGTCTGGTTGGCGCCCCGGACTCCCCGGACTGCCGATACTAGCGCGGGCCGTCGTCATCGGTGATCTCGCGGCGTCGCGCTCGGTCCATTGGTGATCCAAACGGCGAGGAGCGGGCGCTTTCGCGCTGGCGGGCGGTTCGGCGGGGGCCCGTGGCGTAGTGGGGGCGGGCGTTTTCGAGCGAGCGGGCGCACCTGGCGGCCAGGGAACTGGGTCGGATTTTCGAGTATCGGCTAACTCGCGCCAATCGAGGGATCGGGAAGACTACGCGGCGGTATGGCTGGCGAGAGTAACTGTCACAACGTCATCGGGGGTCTTAGTGGCGCCCCCGTCGCTCTCCGGATGATACTCAATCTGCATGGTGGTGGCATTCACCACCACGCGCAGGTAGCCGTAATCGGTGTCGTCGTAGCTTTCGAGCGTGAGGGTACTGTCAATCTGATAGGGGGTGCGATAGGCTGTGCGCATGGTTTCGAGCGGGGAGTGGCCTCCGCCTCCCGCCACCAGGAACGGAATCTGGAGTCC
>JASHSS010000730.1 GCA_030038565.1 Bryobacteraceae bacterium | reverse complement strand
CCGCGGCCGCCGCAGCCGATCAGCCCGACAGCGACCTGCGAATTAGCTTGCGAACCGCGCACCGATCGTGGGGCCACGATGGTGAATGCGCCGGCGGCAGCCGCCCCGGCGGATAAAAAACTGCGACGCGTGGTCTCTGGTTTCATGGTGTGCCGGTGAAGGCGACTCCTCATGGCGATTATATGTTACGGCGCGGAATGGCGGTGAGAACGCAGCATGGGCGTGCATGCGGGAGGCGCGGCCCAGGCAGCGCCGGTCCGGCAGCCGGCCGCCGATTACGCCACGGGCCAGGCACATGGCCCGCAAACCGCGTAGAAGGCCCAGGCGGCGCGTGATCGATACTTGGCCCGGGCGCGGCATTGAGGGTCGTGAAGCCGGCGAAATCGATGCCGGCGCCCTAAAGCACGCGGTCCAGCCAAGCCTCCACGGATTCGGCCCACATACTCCCGTGCGCAACCAGACCCTTGGCGCTCATGTGGATTCCAGCGCCGTTATTCTGCCGGTAATCGCCGGTCAGGGTATCGGTATCGGGACCTTCCAGAGCGGTTCCTTCGGTCCACAAGGCCTGCTGCGCCGCTCGTATCTCGGGGGCGCTCTGGTCGGCCGGGCTGTGATAGCTCGCGCGCGCCACAAACCACGGAAAATCCCAACCGGCTCGCGCCTGCATTTCCCGGATCAGGCGTTCCATCATCCGCCGGTAGTCGGTCGGATCGATTTCATGGCCTGGTCCCTGGTGCGCGTCGGATTCGCCCTGGTGCCAGAGGACCGCCCGGAAGCCACCGCGCCCCAATTGGCGAATGCGATCCAGCATGCCGTCAAAAAGCTGGCCCGTCGATTCCCACTCCCCGTCGCCGGCCGGCACCACGAACTTGGAGCTGGTGGGCGGCGAACCGAAGCGGTCCCCCTTGGGCAGCCACTGCCGCACACTGGTCCCTCCCGAACCGACGCTGGCGATTCCGATGGGCACCTTGTAGTGTCCGGCCATGGCGTCGCCGAAAGCCGGGATAAAGCTGCCGCCCCGGCTGTTGTCCTGCACGCCCGGCTGAGGATCGTTGGCCAGCCGCCAGCCGGCGCCGCTGAACGTGGCGACCATTCCGGTGCGCGTGCGCTGCGCCTCTTCGCCATAATTGGTGGAGTTGGATTGCCCGGAGACGATGAAGACTTCGCCCACGCCCACGTGTTCCACGCCGGCCCCGCCGAGCCGCTCGCCGCCGCGCAGCACGCGGACTTCGACGCCGTACCAACCGCCCACCGGCGCGGCAATCCGGCCCTCGAACGCGCAAGGCGGCACAACCGGGATGGCCTGCCACGGGTGACCTTCGATGCGCACCTCGGCGGCATCGCAACGGACATCGGCGCTCCCGCGCACGGCCAGGGACCCCGCGTCCACGGAGGATCGCTGGAATACTTGGTAATCGCGCGGCGCGTCCAGCGTCACGGTGGTGGCCTGAACCGTCAGCGCGATCGCCAGAGGGCCCAGGAGCCGCACCGAGGCAGCTACGCGAATCCTGGCCGGGCCCACGCCGCTACGCACGTGCAACCGGCTGCCCGGACAATTCCATGCGGGCGGATTCCGATCCCGGAGTGGGCAGGCTGATAGTGAAACGGGTGCCTTTTCCAGGGGTGCTTTGGACGTCGATGGTGGCCCCGTGGGCCTTCGCGATCCAGGCGACAAAGCTCAAACCCAGGCCCAGACCCTGCTCGGGCGCCGGCGCGGAGCCCGAACCCGGAACCCGATAAAAGCGATCGAAGATGTGGGGTAAGTGCTCTGTGGCGATGCCGGAACCGGTGTCCTCCACCACCAGATCGATCCGCTCCGCTCCGCGCTCGATCGACATGCGTACCTCGCCTCCGCGGGGAGTGAACTTGATGGCGTTGGAGAACAGGTTGGTGATCATGCGTTCGATCTGCACGCGGTCCACCTCGGCGGGACACTCGGCGGGCAGATCCGCGCGCAGGCGCAGGCCGGCCTCCTCGGCCGGAATTTGAAATTGATCCACCAGGTCGCGGGCGACGTCGCACAGGTCGAGCCGCGATTTTTGCAAGACCAGTTGGCCGGATTCGGCCTGGGAGAGCAGCAACAGAGCGCGCACGATCTGCGACAGCCGGTCGATGTCCTGGAGGGCGTTGAACATGGCCTCGCGGTACTGCTCGGTCGATTGGGCCGTGAACAGGGCCACCTCGAGCTGCCCGCGAATGGCGGTGATGGGCGTGCGCAGCTCATGTGAAACGTCGGTGGAGAATTGCTTCATCTGCTGGAAACTGGCCTCCAGCCGCTCGATCATGCGGTTGAAAGTGAGGATCAGGTAATCGAGCTCATCACCCGCCTGGCGGGTGGGAATGCGCAGGCTCAAATTGGACCCCGAGATGCGCTGGGCAGCCTCAGCCACGTCGCGCACGGGAGTAAGCGCACGCCCCGACATGAACCAGCCGAACGCGGTGCCCAGGATCAGCGAACCGGGAATGACCAGGATAAAAATCCAGGAGAAGCCCCGCAAAATCTTTCCGTACGGAGAGAGGGGAATCCCCAGCGCCACGTAGTAGGGCAGGCCCGCAGCTTCCGCCAGTTGGTGGTTCTCGTCCCAGACGATACCGGCACGGGTGAGGAACCGCTCGCCGTCGGAGTTCCACGTGGTGGACCACCAGGTTCGGGAGCACTTGCAGGCCAGCACCTCGTTCACATGCTGCTGAATGCGTGCTGGCGGATCGATCCCAACGTTTTCCTTATAGCCTTGGGAGACGGCGGGCTGGTCGTCGTTGTCGAGGATCACTTTGCCGGCGGCGTTGGCCACCAGGTAGATGCTCTTGATGTCGTAAACGGACTGGGTCTCGTCTTGATCTTCCTTATCGTAATACCACATGGCCCGCTCATCCGGGTCGATCTCGTGCTTCTTCTCGATACGGAGATAGCCCTTCATGGCAGCCCATTGGTCGTTCAGCGCGTCGGTCTCCACGGTCCGCAAGGTGCTGTCCAACCGCTCGCGGAAAAGCAGGGCTACGCCGATGAGGAGCAGCGTGAAGAACAGGGCATAGCTGGCGGTGAGGCGAAAGCGCAGACCGCGTGAAAGCCGGCGGAGATCTCGCTTGCGAGGCATGACTTACCCCTGCCGGTCAGGAACGGCATCGGCGGAGGGGCCGGGGGGCGCCCCAGAAGGCGTCCCGGAGGGCGCCGGCTGCCGCTCGGGACCTTCGATCATGTAGCCGATGCCGCGCACGGTCTGGATCAACTTCTGCACGAAGCGGTCGTCGATCTTGCTGCGCAAATGGCGGATGTAGACGTCTACGATATTGGTTAGTCCGTCGTAATCCATATCCCAGACGTGTTCCACGATCATGGTGCGGCTGAGCGGTCGGCCCTTGTTGCGCATCATGTATTCGAGGATGCCGAACTCCTTGGGCGCCAATTCGATGGTTTCGGGGCCGCGGGTAACTTTGCGGCGAATGCAATCCAGGGTCAGGTCGGCTACCTGGAGCCGCTCGGGTGTCGGTTGGCCGCGCCGCAGCAGGGCCCGCACACGAGCCAGCAGTTCGACGAAGGCGAAAGGCTTCACCAGATAATCGTCTGCGCCCTGTTCGAGGCCCCGGACGCGGTCGTCCAAGGCTCCGCGAGCGCTCAGGATGAGAACGGGCGGTCCCACTTTGCGGTTACGGATGCGCTCCAGGACCTGAAGGCCATCCATATCCGGCAGCATCAGGTCCAGAATGACCAGGTCGTAATCGCAGGAGTGGATCCGATCAATCGCCGTGCCGCCATTAGAAGCGGCATCCACGGCATAGCCGGCGCCCTCCAGGCCGCGGCATAGAAAGTCGGCAATCCGCTTTTCATCCTCGACCACCAGAATTCTCATTGCTCTCAGCTTAGCGCAAGTGGCGCGGGGCAACCATGGGCCGGTGGGCCGGCTGGGCCGGCCGCAGCCAGCGCGGGAGGCCGCCGGCACCGCCGCCCGGGTGGACGGTATCTCCGCGGAAGCGGCGGAAGCAGGCCGCACGGCCACGCCTCAGGGCACGGTCCAGGATCCCATTTGCAGCCAGCCGCTGTCCAAGGCGCCGTCGTAGACTTCCACGTACACGTATTGCGTCCCCGCGAACGCCGGCTGGAATGTGATCGCTGCATTCAAAGTCAGGGTATTGCCGGAACCGCTAGCCGACGATCCGGCCGCACTCAGCATGCATTGGCTGTTTTGGAGGGTGGTGCTCTGACCGATGGTGATGGGCCCCTGCCATGAGGTGCCGGCGTTATTGTTGAGGTACAGCAAATTGCCGGCTGGGTTGAAGAAGATAAAGCAACCGTTCGCCACCGAAATGGGGTTGTTGAAGATGATCATGGAGGACAGGATGGCGTTGTAACCCTTGGTGTCCGAGTAAGTGAACTTGAAGGTCTGGCTCATACCGCTGCCGGAGCCAGGGGTCACCGAGACGGGCTCCAGTTGCGCGCCGGTGACGGTGTAGGTGCCGAGTTGAACCCAACCCGTGTCGAGAGCGCCATCATAAACCTCGGCGTAGACACCTTTAGCGCCGGCGAAGGCCGGCAGGAAGGTGAGCGCCAGGTTCAAGGTGAGGCTGTTGCCGCTGCCGCCCGATGAGGAACCCGCGGCACTCACGGTACACTGGCTGTTCGACAGCGTGGAGCTTTGCCCGATAGCGATAGGTCCCTGCCATCCCGTGCCTGCGTCGTTATTAAGATACAGGGAATTGGAGGACTGGCTGAAGAATACGAAGCAGCCGCCGGCTTCCGAAAGGGAGCTGTTGACGATTATCATGGAGGACAGAATGGCGGCGTAGCCTTTGCTGTCCGTGTAAGTGAAGGTAAAGGTCTGGCTCGTTCCGGCGCCGGAACCGGGGGATACCGGGAGAGCCGCAAGTTGAGCGGCGGTCACGGTGAATGTGCCGAGTTGGCCCCAACCGCTGTCCAGCACACCGTCATAGACCTCGGCGTAGACACCTTTGGCGCCGGCGAAGGCCGGCAGGAAGGTGAGCGCCAGATTCAGGGTGAGATTGTCGCCACTGCCGCTCGACGACGATCCCGACGCGCTTACTGTGCACTGGCTGTTCGAGAGCGTGGAACTTTGCCCGATAGAAACCGGTCCCTGCCATGCCGTGCCCGCGTCGTTATTGAGATACAGGGAATTGGCGGACGGGCTGAAGAACACAAAACAGGCATTGGCTTCCGAAAGGGGAGTGTTGACAATGATCATGGAAGAGAGAATGGCGGCGTAGCCCTTGGTGTCGGTATAGCTGAACGTGAAAGTCTGGCTGGTTCCGGCGCCTGACGACGGCGTAACGCCGGTGGCCTGGATCAGCGCCGCCGGCACGGTCCAGGTTCCCATCTGCTGCCACGAATTGGCGGCCAAGGGATCAGTGGCCTGCAAATAGACGTTCCGGGAGCCGCTGAAGGCAGTTTGAAACGTGATGGCCAGATTGAGAGTGAGGACATTTCCGGAGAGCGATACGCTCGACCCGGCGCCAGTCAAAACGCACTGTGAGTTCTGCTGGCTGCCGCTGCCGGGCGCGATAGAACCGGCTGGCGCCGACCCGGAGTCGGTGAGCAGGCTGAGAGAGTTAGCCGCCTGATTGTAAGTGATGGAGCAGGCGGCGGTGGTGGAAAGGGCGGCATTGAAGAGCACCGAAACGGTGGATAGATAGTTGGCGCCGTAGACATCGGAAAACTGAAAGGCGAAGGCCTGGGTCACTCCGCTGCCGGAAGAGGGCGTGACCCCGATGTTGGCGGGCGGAGTGCCGAACGAGAATTTGGCGAGGAACGCCGCGTAGTTGCTGGTGCTAATGGACTGGTAGGCGTCGTAGACCGGGAAATTCGGGGAGAGCGTCCAGCCGGCCACATAGGCGTTGCCGGCGCCATCGAGGGCGATACCGCTGGCGGTATCGGAGGCGCTGCCCCCCAGGTAACTGAGATAGAGGAGGGAATTGCCGGCGGGATTCAACCGGGCGACAAAGGCGTCGTAATCGCCGCCATAGCTGGACTGCAAAGCGTTGCTGGTGACCGGCAGATCGCTCGACATCGTATAGCCGGCAAGATAGGCGCCGCCGCTCGAATCGACAGCAATTGCGTTGGCGGCATCCATGCCCGATCCACCCAGATAGGTGCTATATACAAGGCTGCCGGTGGGGCCGAATTTGGCGGCGAAGGCGTCGAGCCAGCCGTCCAGGGAAGTCTGGATGGCACCGAGCACCGGGAAGTTGGTGGAACTGGTCGATCCGGCGACATAGGCGTTGCCCTGTGCATCTACGGCGATGCCCTGTCCGCTCTCGGGATATCCGGCGCTGCCGCCACTACCGCCGAAAAACGTGCTGTAGACCAGGGAATTGCCGTCGGCGCTGAGTTTGGCGACGAACGCATCCTGGCCCCCGGCGAGAGTCGCCTGGTAAGCGGCTGAGGAGACCGGAAAAGTGGTCGAGTAGGTGGAGCCGGCGAGATAGGCCGAGCCAGAGGCGTCGACGGCGATGGCCGCGCCATGATCGACCGAGTTACCGCCCAGATACGTGCTGTAGATCAGCGCCGACCCGGTGGACGCGATTTTAGCGACGAAAGCGTTCTGCGATCCATGGTTGGTCTTCTGAAAGCCGGTGGCGGGAAAGTTCTGGGAGGTGGTGTCGCCGGTCACGTAAGCGTTACCGGACGGGTCGAGGGCGAGCCCGTAGGCGGTATCGGAGCCGCTGCCGCCGAGATACGTGCTGAAGAGCAGCGTGTTGCCCGCCGGGCTGAGTTTCGAGACGAAGGCGTTGCGAGCGCCTTTCAGGCTGGATTGAATGGGAGTCCGCAGGGGGAAGTTGGAAGAGTTGGTATAGCCGGCCACGAATGCGTCGCCGCTCGAATCCACGGCAATGGCATAGGCGCGGTCGTCGGCCGAACCGCCCAGATAGGTGCAGTACAGCAAGCCGTTGCCATTGGGGTTGAACTTGGCGATGAAGGCATCGTTACTGCCGGCGTTGAAATTCTGTTCGGGGCTGGCGGTAGGAAAATTCTGGGAGGCCGTGAACCCGGCCACGTACGCATCTCCGGCGGAATCAACGGTCACGGCGGTAGCGGCATTGGCGCCGGAACCAGCCAGGAGCGTGGAGTAAACCATGGTTGGGTCAATCACCAGAGGCAGAGAGTGGTCGTAAGGGCCGACGATAAACCGAACCAGTCCATCCGCGGCCACGTCAAAGCGGCCCGGCACCGATTCGCGCCGGCCCGCGCGGATCTGGTAGAGAAAGGGCGGCGCCTCGCGTAAAAGATCGCCGCCGATAGGAACAAGCAGGGCCCCCGACTCATCCAGGGTTGGCCGGCCGGCGCCCAGGTACGCCAGGCGGATAAGAGATGGCTCGGCGCCGGGTTGGATTACATATTGAGATTCCAGGTTGCCGCCATCGCCGCCATAGATCATGTCGATCCCGGGATAGAGACCGCGGTAGGCGATGGAGCGATAGAGTGGAACGCCCAGGCGCCATTCTTCTTCGGGGCCGATCAGGAAATTGGCCGTCGCGGACAGACGCCCGACACCCTCGACGGGCGCGGCGGGATCGGAACCGGCGGCAAAGATCCGCACGAGGACTTGGCCGGCTTGAAACGCCACTTCGCCAGTCGAGAACCAGGCGCTGCCTCCGGATCCCTGGGCCACAAAATGCACCTGCGGCGAAGCCTGTCCAGCGTTCTCCACGAAGAAAAGGGGAACCTTGGCCGCGGCAGGTTCAGCGGCCGTGGCCGGCAGCATACAGAAAACCGGGGCCAGGAGATACGGCCAGAGGCCGCAGCCCAATTGGGGTGGATTCGCCCGCCAGGCCGTGTGAGGAAAGATTGGAGTTCGCATCATCATGCCGTCGGATAAGGGATCGGCAGGTTGACGGGGGAACTTTAGGGGCGGGACGAGGAAAAATCCGAGGCCGGAGGAAGCCCTGGGGTGGAGGAAAAATGGGTTCGTTTGGAGAAGACCCAACCTATTGATTCGACGATGGTTGAGCTTGAAAAATGGGTTCGTTTGGTAATTTTGCATGCAGCGATCGAAAGGATGGGTCTCGGCGTTTGTGGTCGGCACGCGCGGTTCTCATCCGAGGTTTAGCATGGCGGGCGGGCCGGCGAGCCGGGAGGCGCCGGTAAGTAGATGGAGAGAAAAGGACTCGGGGGAGACGAACTTTGTCACCAGGAACCGGGAAATCCGGCGTGGAAACTCCTGCTAAAATGAGGTTGATCCACGCCTGGGAGGAACAGCCTACATTGAACTCCGCAATCCTCGCCCTGGAAGACGGTACGGTCTTCGAGGGCGGCAGTTTTGGTGCGCCCGCCGAACGGAGCGGTGAAGTGGTCTTCAATACCGCGCTGACGGGCTACC
>JASHSS010000065.1 GCA_030038565.1 Bryobacteraceae bacterium | reverse complement strand
CGGCTTTGTAGGTCTGTGCCGAAGCGCTTACAGCAGCCGCCGCCAGGGCAGCCACCACGAATAGCGAATGCATCGTCAAGTTCTTCATCGTCTTACCCTCCTGCGGGCGGCCCTTCAGGCTCCCGACTTATGGGGCCTGGTGATGCATGCCTCGCGCCAATTCGTAAGTTATTGTAAGAAGAGCAATTCGACAATTTCCGCGGGCCGTGGCTGAACCGCGCGGTTCAGCCCCGCGAACCGGCCGGTTTATCGGGCCCGCGAACTGCTAAACTGTCACTGCCATGCCGCTGGAACCCTCCATGCCGCCGCCCGAAACCACCCTGTTGCAGGCGTGCGCGCTGCTGTTCCTGTTTCGGGCCCTGGCGCGCACGCGGGACGAGGCGCAGCGGATTATCTGGGAGGAGCAGATCGTGCGGCTCATCGGCGACCTGGTGCCGTCGAGCGGGGGCGCGGTGGTGCTGGGCGGCGGAGACGAGGAGGTCCCCGAGGATTGCGTGGCGCTTCCGCTCTATGTGCGCGGTGAGCGCGGCGGTCTCCTGGCGGTGTGGTTCGGACCCGAAGAACGCGATCGCATGGCGCGCCATCGGGAAGTGCTGAGCGCGGTAGCCACGCTGGCGGGGGCGGCGCTCGATAACATCCGCGACGTGGAGGGGCTGCGCACCGAAAACGCGCTCCTGCGCGACCGCATCGAGGACATCGACACCGGCATCATCGGCGGGAGCGCGGGCACCCGCAAGCTGCTCCAGATGGTGGCGCGGGTGGCCCCCCGAGACACTTCCGTGCTGGTGCTGGGCGAAAGCGGCACGGGCAAGGAACTGGTGGCCCGCGCGCTCCACCGGTGGAGCCCGCGCGCTGCCAAGCCCTTCATCGCCATCAATTGCGCGGCGCTCTCGGAGAGCCTGCTCGAAAGCGAATTGTTCGGCCATGAAAAAGGCGCCTTCACGGGAGCGCTGGCGCTGAAGAAGGGCAAGCTGGAGATGGCGGAGGGCGGGACGGTGTTCCTGGATGAGATCGGCGAGCTGGCCGTTTCGCTCCAGGCCAAATTGTTGCGCGTCCTGCAGCAGAGGGAGTTCGAGCGCGTGGGAGGCACCCGAACCTTGAAGCTGGATGTGCGGGTGGTGGCGGCCACCAATCGCGACCTGGCCTCCGAAGCGCGCCGCGGAGCCTTTCGCGAAGACCTCTACCACCGGCTGAACGTGGTGGCGCTGCGCGTGCCGCCCCTGCGCGAACGCATGGAAGATGTTTTGCCGCTGGCGCGCTACTTTCTGGAACGGGCCGGCACGCGCTGCGGGCGCATCGTCTCGGGGATTTCCGCGGAAGCCGAGCGGCGCCTGATGGCGTACGGCTGGCCGGGAAATGTGCGGGAACTGGAAAACGCCGTCGAGCGCGCGGTGGTCCTGGGACAATCCGACGAGCTGCTCGCGGAAGATTTGCCGGAGGCGATTGTCGAGCCTGCGGCCACCGCCGCGGCCTCGGCATCGGCGTCCGGCGCGCTGCAGGCTTCCGTGAGCCAGACCAAGCGCGAACTCATCCTGACTGCCTGGCGGGAAAGCGGCGGCGACCACAACCTCGCCGCGGCGCGTTTGAAGATTCACCCCAATTCCCTGCGCCGCTTGATCCGCCTGCTGAACCTGCGCGACAGCCTGGGATAAGGCTTTGCGGCGGCGCGGGCGGGAGACCGAATCGGGCCGTGGTCGGGCGCCGGACAGAGGGCAGTGAGGGGCGAACGGCCGGATTTTGCCGACGGGCCGACGCCGCCGGGCTTGGACGCCAGTGGTTGAGTAAGATAGAGACAGGCGTATGGCATCGAAAACCGTCCATGTCTTTTCCTCCGATGGAGCGTGGGAAGTCAAAAGGGAAGGCGCGAAGGGCCGCACCTATCCCACTCAGCGGGATGCCATCGCAGCCGCACAACAGGCCATTCGCAAAAAGTCAATCGGCCAGCTTGTAATCCATGGGAAGAAAGGGCAAATCCGCGAGCGCGACACATACGGGATGACTCCCATTCAGGATCCGCCCAGGAGGAGCCCCGCGGCGAAGCGGATCGGCCGGGCTGTCGGGAAGGTTGCGCTCGAGCGGGTGCAGTCCGATTCCTCCCAGTGAGTATTCGGGTCAAGAGCACACACGTTTTCATCAACTGTCCGTTTGACACCGGCTACCAGCGGATCTTCCGCGCCATTGTCTTTGCCGTTTATGATCTCGGCTTCGTGGCCCGCTGCTCCTTGGAAGACGACGATGCCGGCGAACTTCGTCTCACGAAAATCCAGCGGATCATCGAGGAGTGCCGCTACGGCATCAACGATCTCTCCAGGGTGACGCTGGATACCGCCACTGGGCTGCCGCGCTTCAACATGCCATTGGAACTCGGCCTTTTCCTCGGCTGCAAGCGATTCGGGGCGAAGAACCAGAGCAACAAGCGCACCCTGGTCCTGGACAGCGAGCAGTACCGCTACAGGCAGTTCATCTCTGACATCTCCGGCCAGGATATCCGGGCGCACGGAGGAGATCCTGAGCGGGCGATTCGCGCTGTCCGGGACTGGTTGCAGGCGACCTCGAAGCGACAAGGACTTGCAGGCGGTGGCGAAATTATCGGGCACTACCGTCGGTTCCAAGCCGACCTGCCGGCAATCTGTAGAGAAGCCGAGCTCGAAACTGACAGGCTGACTTTCATAGATCTCTCGACGGTGATCACCGACTGGTTGCGTGCGAACCGGTAAACCGGCTCCATGCGCAGCCCGCCGGTCGAACATCGGGACTCGCACGCTACAATTTAGGTCATGATTCGGCGTGATTTCCTCAAGGCGGCGGCCGGCGGCGCGATGCTGGCACGGCAGGCGATTCGCGCACAGACTATTGCCGTCACGGATTCCGAGATACTGGACTACAAGAAGCCGGTTTTCAACCTGCACGGTTTTTTCAACGCTCCGGTCAAGATCGCATCCATCGAATTGCTGCTGGCCCACGGCCGGTACTTTCTCCGCACCCGGTCGGCCGACGGGGTGGAGGGCATCGTTCAGACCAAAGATATCGAAGACTACATCCAGATCCTGGCGCACCGCGTCCGGCCGCACTTCCTCGGCAAGGATGCCCGCGACCTGGAACACCTGGTGGACGAGGTTTACG
Source organism: Bryobacteraceae bacterium (assembly GCA_030038565.1). Lineage (GTDB taxonomy): Bacteria > Acidobacteriota > Terriglobia > Bryobacterales > Bryobacteraceae > JOPF133. The sequence goes on along the minus strand of JASHSS010000065.1, from coordinate 2,410 downwards.
CGACGAACTCGAACTACAAGCTGGCGGGACAGGAGTTCTGGTGCCCGGTGGCGTACATCGAGCAGAGCCTGTTCGATTTGATGGGCAAGACGCTCCACAAGCCCGCGGGCGAGCTGATGGGAGGCCTGCGGCGCAAGACGATTCCCGTTTACCTGTCCGGCTCCGGGCGCGACACCACCGCCGGGGAAGAGGTCGAGATCTATGTGCGCGAGGTGGAAAGAACCGGTGCCAAGGCGGTGAAGTTCAAGATCGGCGGGCGGATGAGCGACAATCGAGACGCCTATCCCGAGCGCACCAACAAGCTGCTGGAGTTGGCGCAGCAACGGCTGGCGGGCAAGGTGACGTTGATGGCCGACGCCAACGGTTCCTACGATTCGAGGAACGCCATCGAAATCGGCAAAAGGCTGCAGGCCATGAAGTACCTTTGGTTTGAGGAACCCTGCCCGTGGGAAGAACTCAGCGAGACCAAGAAGGTGGCCGACGCTTTGGAGATGAAAGTGGCCTTCGGCGAGCAGGATTCCAGCCTGTGGCTGTTCCAGTGGATGATCGACAACCGGGTGATGGACGTGGTGCAGCCCGATTTGAACTACAACGGCGGCTTTATCCGCGCGGCTCGCGTGGCGCGGATGGCGCGCAAAGCGAACCGGTGGATCTGCCCCCACAATACCCAGACGGGCGCCGCTTCGGTCAACATCCTGCAATTTGCCGCGACGACTCAGAATATCGGGCCGTGGATGGAGTACGTGTCCCGGCAACCGCCGAAAAAGGAATCGTGGTATGCGCCGAACTTCGACATCCAGGACGGAGTCATTCCGGTCCCGACCGGTCCGGGGATGGGCCTGGAGTTCGACCCGGATTTCCTGAAGAGCGCTACGGTGGTGAAACTTTCGTGACGCATTTTTCCAGTGGCGTGAATTTCAGATATGCTTGTACTGATTCGTGCTTGCAGACTTCTATCGACTGCTGCCGCCGGAAGGCGTCAAAATCCTGCTGGTCCTGTTTCTCGCCTTCTTGACCGGGCTGGAGCGTGAGGAGCGCGTCGGTAACGGGCAACTATCCTTCGGCGGGGTGCGCACGTATCCTCTCATCGGCCTGATCGCCTATGGCATTTCCTTTTTAGCAGGGGGAGCGATTCTGCCCGTGACGATAGGCTTTGCGGTGGTAGCCGGTTTCCTGATGCTGTCGTACTACAACAAGCTTCAATGCGCCGGAACGGCGGGCGTGACTACCGAGATGTCCGCGCTAACCACCTACGTGGCCGCCGCACTGGTGTATCGCGACCAGTTCTGGATCGCCACCACTCTCACCGTGGCCAGTATGCTGCTGCTGGAACTGAAGGCTGGCCTGGAAGGCCTCACCAGGCGCATCGCTCCGGACGAGATCCTCACCTTCACCAAGTTCCTGCTGCTCACGGCGGTGATCCTGCCGGTGCTTCCCAACCGCGAATTTGGCCCGTTCAGCATCAACCCGGGCAAAACCTGGCTGGTGGTGGTGGCGGTGAGCACGGTCTCCTACGGCAGCTACGTGATCCAGAAGGTCACCAAGGGACAGGGCGGCGTGATGCTGGCGGCACTGTTGGGCGGCGCCTATTCTTCCACGGTGACGACGGTGGTGCTGGGCAAGCGCGCCAAGCGGGAGAATCGGCCGCACCTGTTTTCCGGAGCCACGCTGGTGGCCTCCGGCGTAATGTACCTGCGGCTGGCCGGGCTGGTGACCATCTTTAACCGCAGCCTGGCTTCGATCCTGTGGGCGCCGTTTCTGGCCCTCGCGGCCGCCGGTATCGCGGGCGGATGGTTGTTGAGCCGGGTTCCGGATGTCCAGGCGGGAGACATACAACGCGAATTCGAGCCCAAGAACCCGCTGGAAATGCGCGCGGCGCTGGGATTCGCGGCGCTCTTTGTCGCCATCATGATCGCCACGCGCCTGGTGGTCACTTACCTGGGAAACGCGGGGGTGTATTCGCTGGCCGGCCTGATGGGTGTTACGGACGTGGATCCGTTCATCATGGGAATGACGCAGTCCGCCGGCCAGACTGCGCCACTGGCGGTGGGGGCGGCCGCAATTCTGATCGCCGCCTCCAGCAATAACCTGGTCAAAGGGATTTACTCTTACTCCCTGAGCGACCGCAAAACCGGCGTATGGAGCCTCAGCCTTCTGACTGCACTGGCGGCGGCCGGACTCGCGCCGCTGCTGTGGCTGGCGCGCTAAGTACAGCAATTCATAAATACGCTAACGTATATTTGCCCTTGAATTCGGGTCGTCGACCGTGGCATCGTGGTGATGAGGTGCGCGACCATGCCGAGATCAAGCCCATTTACGATTACCCTCTCATCCGTCGAGGAAGCCGAATTGCGTCGGCGTGCAGGGAAATATACGTTGCCGTATTTTCAGGTTCAGCGTGCCAAGATGA
>JASHSS010000729.1 GCA_030038565.1 Bryobacteraceae bacterium | reverse complement strand
ACCTGTGTCAGAGCGCGTAGTTTCTTCTGAACTCGATACTCCTTCTCCTCTGCCGTGAGGGGAACCGGCTTTGGGCGGCCCTTGCTTTCCTTTTTTGGATTCTTCTTTTGGTTTCTCTGGTTGTTCCGGGAGTGCTTGGAGGCGCGCTTGACGCTCTGCGGTTTGACGGCCGGAGGCGCCGGTTCAAAGCGTACCGGCAACGCGCGCGCCGGTCCCAAAAACTGGGTGGCGCGCACCAACACACTGGCTTGCACAAAACGCAGCCCGTGGCACAGGTTCACATGAAAGGCGGGCGACAGGGGATCGCGGGCGAAGGTGGCGCCGGGGACATGACGGCCGGTCTTCTTACAAAGGGCATCGTCCAGGGCGGCCACCACCGGCGCCTGGGCTCCAGGCAGCAACTCCGCCAGATGGTCGAAGATGGGATCGAATAACGAGTGAGGGTTCCACCGGCTGCGCGAGAACAGGCGATAGTCGGCACTCCAGTCGAGAAACTGCCGGCCGGTGGCGCAGATGGCATTGCTGGTCAGATGGGTGCGCAGACACAGCAACAGGCCATAAGCCAAACGTTGCGCACGTTGCCAGGTGCGCTGTTGCGCAAAGGCGGAACGCCAGGGCTGCCACAGTTCATGGAATTTCTCCAATAGAAGCATGGCAGGGTGGAGGCGCCGGAAGCTGGCATAATGCTTCGCGCCAACGTGTCTCCAGTGGATAGAGCAGAATGTCCTTGCGGGTGCCCTGGGCCTGATGGGCACGATCCATACGGCCGCGGCCTTGGGTTTGGCCCACACAGATCCAGTTGGCGGCGCGATAACAGGTCCCATGGTAGGGCCGGTCCACCAGAGTCTCCAGCAGAAGGGGCCGCACCCCGTAAGCGGCCAGCCAATCGCCGGGCAGGTGGCGTGCCGCCAAGGAGAGCACGTGGCTCGCCAGGTGCGGCACTTCGATCCAGGGAAGAATCAGAAAGCGGGCGTTGTTCACCAGCAGAGAAAGGTTGGCGCGGCGTGCCCCATCGCTCCATCCGATCCACTGGTCGCGCGGTGACATTTTCCAGGCGGCACTGGTAAATAGCAAACAGGCCAGCACATCCGGCGCGGGAGGGCGGCCCCTCACCAAGTAGCGCAGTTGAGCGCCGTAGGGAAACCGATAGCCCAGCGGATGATAGCGCTCAATATACTGCTGAAACAGGCGGCGATTGGCGAGGTCCTTCACCAACTGCAATCGCAAGGGCCGGTAGTCGGCCAGTGAACCTCGTAACGGCGGCTGCGCATCACTCCGACCATCGGTGGGAACCTTTTGGGGACCTCGTGGTTTGGTGACTCGCAATGGCGGCAGGTTGGGCAGTTCCTGAGAGCCTTGCAGTTTCCGTAGCCACTCCACACACTCCGGACTCTTCAGCTTGCCATTCAGCCGGTGCCATCCCAGCAGCTCACAAATCGTATGGGCCAGTTCGGCCTGACTGAGGCGTGGAAAATCGGCAAGGATCTGACGCACCAGATTCAGTTCGCTGGCGGTGATCACACGCCCGCAGAACGAAATTGTCTTCTCCAAGAGCTGCTCTTTATCTATGGCGGCTGACGACTTCGGAAGCCGTCCAAACTAGAGTAGACCGTCGCAGAGAAAAAGTCCAGCGAAAAACCTGGGGCCAACTTTATGGCGCAAACGGCCAATCTCCAGGGACAGGCTTTCAGCCTGTCCTGCGCAGGCTGAAGGCCTCACCATAGCCCGCGGCGAGTGCGCCGCCCGAAGCGCGCGCCCAAGGGAAAGCGCGGGTCACCGGCTTTCTGCTATCGTGCGGAATAGATGAACCGCATCCAACGCGTCCTCCTGAGCGTCACCGATAAGACTGGCATTGTGGATTTCGCCCGCGCCCTCGCCGCTCTGGGCGTGGAGCTGATCTCCACCGGCGGCACCGCCCGGCTGCTGCGCGATTCGGGCGTGGCAGTGCGCGACGTCGCGGAGGTCACCGGCTTTCCGGAGATGCTGGATGGCCGGGTGAAAACGCTGCACCCCGCGATTGCCGGCGGCATCCTGGCCCTTCGCGAACGGCCCGAGCACATGCAGGCGCTGGCGCAGCACTCGATCGCCCCCATCGACATGGTGGTGGTGAACCTGTACGATTTCGCCAGCGTGGCGGCCCGCGCGGATGCGCCGCTCGAAGAGCTGATCGAAAACATCGATATCGGCGGCCCCAGCATGATCCGGGCGGCAGCCAAGAATTACCAGGATGTGGCGGTGGTGGTTTCGCCGGACGACTACGCGCCGGTACTCCAGGAGATGCAGAACCGCGGTGGGCTCTCGCGGGCTACCCTCTGGCGCCTGGCGCAGCGGGCCTTCCGCACCACCGCGGTCTACGATGCCGCCATCAGCGCGCGCCTGGCCCAGGTGGATGCGCCCGCCGGCGCGTTACCCGACGCGCTGGAAATCCACGCGCCCAAGCTGATGGGCCTGCGGTACGGCGAGAATCCGCACCAGTCGGCGGCGCTGTACGGACGGGCGGGCAGAGGCATCGCCGGCGGACGGCAACTGCAAGGCAAGGAGCTGTCGTACAACAACCTGGTGGATTTGGACGCCGCCTGGCAGTTGGCCCTGGAGTTTGGCGCGCCGGCGGTGGCGATTATCAAGCACACCAATCCTTGCGGCTGCGCGGAGCAGGGGGATCTCGCGGAAGCCTGGCGCAAGGCGCTCGAATGCGATCCCGTCTCGGCTTACGGCGGCGTGGTGGGAGTGAACCGCACGCTCGACGAGGCTACCGCCCGCGAAATTGCCAAGACCTTCATCGAGGCCGTGGCGGCGCCGGATTATTCGGCCGAAGCCCTGGCGGTACTGGCGCCGCGCAAGAACCTGCGCCTGCTGCGCGTGGCGCCATCCGAAGATCGCCTGGTCGTGAAATCCGTTTCCGGCGGCTTTCTGGCGCAGACCCCCGACACTGCCGCGCTTGACCGCGCCACCGCCCAGGTAAAAACGCAGCGCGCCCCTACCGAGGACGAATGGCGGGGCCTGGACTTCGGCTGGAAAGTGGCCAAGCACGTGAAATCCAACGCCATCGTATACGCCCGCGCGGGCCAGGTGGTGGGAGTGGGGGCGGGGCAGATGAGCCGTGTGGATTCGGTGCGCCTGGCGGCCATGAAAGCCCTCCTGCCCCTGGCCGGTTCGGTGGTGGCCTCGGACGCCTTCTTCCCTTTCCCTGATGGCGTCGAAGAAGCCGTGAAACACGGGGCCACCGCGTTTATCCAGCCCGGCGGCTCGGTGCGGGACGCCGACGTGATCGCCGCCGCCGACCGGTTGGGCGCGGCCATGGTGTTTACGGGCGTTCGCCACTTCCGCCACTGAGCGGAGCGGGCAAGCCGGCGCGGGCTGAAGACCCGCCCCGGCGCTTCGATGCGCCCCACGGCGCCCTTCGCCCCGTTCGGGGCGGCACGCGTGCGTGGGGCGCGGTATGCGGCGCAGGGGTGTGCGAGCGGCGCCGGCGTGGGGCGCGAATGCGGTGCGGGCGATTGCAACGATTAGAATAGGTCCAATATCGGCTATGAAGCACCTGGGCAATCCGGTCGAAAAACAGCGTATCCTGGAGCGGATCGCGACGCTTTCTCAGGGGGACCTGCCGAAGTGGGGGCGGATGACCGCGCACGGCATGATCTGCCATCTGGGTGATTCCTTCGGCGTGCCGCTCGGTGAGCGCGCGGCCAGCATGGCTACTGGCCTCTACCAGCGAACCCTGATGAAATGGGGGGCGCTCTACCTGGTGGCGCGGTGGCCGCACAACCGGCCCACCCGGCCGGAAATGGAACAGGGCGCGGGCGGCTCGCCGCCGGTTGAATTCGAGCGCGACCGCGCGCGGCTGGTGGAAGCGATCAGGCGCTTCTCCGAGCCGGGCCGGCGTTTCGAAGAGCGGCTGCACCCGATGTTCGGGGCCATGACGGCGCGCCAGTGGCTGCGCTGGGGCTACCTGCACGCCGATCATCATCTGCGGCAGTTCGGCGTGTAAGACTGGAAGGCGTGGAATCCCCGCGTCTGATCATGGTGCCTGCGGAGGGTCTGGAACTGGCCGTCTGGGAATGGCCCGGCGACTCTCCGGCGGTGGTGTTCGCCCACGCCACCGGGTTTCACGGGCGATGTTGGGACCAGGTGGCCCGGTGCTTCGCGGGCCGGCGGAGGCTGGCGATCGAATTCCGCGGCCAAGGGCGCAGCAGCAAGCCCGCTCCGCCGTATCCCTGGCAGCCTTTCGGCGCCGACCTGGCGGCGGTGGCGGACGCCCTGGACGTGCGGCAAGCGATCGGGGTGGGGCATTCCATGGGGGGCCACAGCGTGGTGGCCGCCGCCATCCGGCGCCCGGCCACATTTCGCTCGCTGGTGCTGATCGATCCGACCATCTGGCCGCTCGAGTGCTACGGCAGCCCGCCTTTCGACGCTTCCTTCATCCGGCGGCGGCGTGCGGTATTTGCCTCGACGGAGGAGATGTGGCAGCGATTTCACGCGCGCCTGCCGTTCTCGCGCTGGCATCCCGCGGTGCTGCGCGATTATTGCCAGTTCGGCGTGCTGGCGCGCGACAGTCATTACGTCCTGGCCTGCCCGCCGGCGGTGGAGGCCTCGATTTACGAGCACTCCAGGGAGGCGGCGTCGAACCTCTACCCTGGTATTCCGTCGGTGACTCAGCCGGTGCTGGTGGTGCGCGCGGGGATCGCCTACCGGCCGGGGATATTCGACCTGGACGCCTCGCCCACCGCGCCCGACCTGGCTGCGCATTTCCGCGCTGGCGAGGATCTGCTGCTGGAAGGGCGCAATCACTACATTCCTATGGAATCGCCGGAACTGGTGGCCGAATGGATCGGGAGGGCCTGACGGGAGTACAACTCCAGGATGGTGATGGAATAGGGGGGAAGGTGCGGGAGAACCTTGCGCCCAGGCTGGCGGGCAGCGCGTCGTTGAACTTCTGGGACGGGTCGAGGCCGATCATTCCCCGCCGCCCTGCTCCGGCACCGTCGCGCCGGCCGGCTCGGCCAGGAGTGGGCCGGGCGCGAGCGGTAACGCGATAAGCATCCAGGCGAGCCGGCGCCATGAGTCCTCGATCCTCATCCCCAACATGGGCTAGGATCGTCATAACGCCGGCGCGCCCGGAGAGCCGGGGCCGGCCGACGGGGAGTGTTTACTCCAGTACACCCATTTTTCCGGCCTGGAAATCCTCCACCGCCTGCATCAGTTCGGTGCGGGTGTTCATGACGAAGGGCCCATAGCGGGCGACCGGCTCGCCAAGGGGTTCGCCGGCGATCAGCAGCACGCTCAGGGGCGCGGCGCCGGCGTTGCGGATGGAGACGGACTCGCCGCCCCGTCCGAACAGCACTACCTGCGAGGCGCCCGCGGTCCGGCCACTAAACGAGGCTTCGCCTTCCACGACGTACGCGAAAGCGTTGTGAGTGGCGGGGATGGGCTGATCGAATTCCGCGCCCGGCTGCAAGGTCAGGTGCAGGTACAGAATCGGGATGCGCGTTTCGATCACTCCCTGGACACCCATGGCGGAGCCGGCGATGACCTTCGCGCTGACCGTTCCTTCGGCGTTGCGGGCCACGGGAATGCGGGCGGCGGCGGTATCCTGGTAGCGCGGCGCGATCATCTTGTCCTTGCGCGGCAGGTTGATCCATAACTGGAAGCCCAGCAGCTTGCCGCCGTCGCGGACCAGGCCATCCCCGGGCAATTCGGAATGCACCAGGCCGGAGCCGGCGGTCATCCACTGTACATCACCGGGGCCGAGCAGCCCATGGTTGCCCCAGGAATCGCGGTGCTGCATCTCGCCGCTCAGCAGGTAGGTGACGGTCTCGAACCCGCGGTGCGGATGGGGCGGGAATCCACGCGCCTCTCCGGGCGCCACTTGCATTGGTCCCATCTGGTCCAGCAGCAGGAAGGGGTCGAGGTCCATGAGCGCGTTGCCGGGAAACGCGCGCCGCAGTTCGACGCCATCGCCATCGCTCGCGCGCGGCGCCGTGAAAACCCGCGTAACCGGCCGGGATGGCGTAATCGTTGTGTCGGTCATTGTTCGTGTTGCCTCCTGGCGGCGCTCCAAAATGCCGGGCGCCGCCATTTATCTTGACTTCAAGACAATAGATGCTAAACTGTGAAAGAGGATTCAAAACGCGTCATGGACACGAGCGGGGTGCATCTCTGGCTGGTGCTCTGGCGGGCGTACGACGCCCTGCGGCGGCAGGCCGAGGAGCACCTCGAATCGCTGGGGATCTGCCTTTCGGACTTCGCTGTGCTGGAACTGCTGCTGCACAAGGGGCCCACGCCGATCAACCGGATTGGGGCGCAGGTAAGGCTGACCAGCGGCTCGATCACCACGGCGGTGGACCGCCTGGAAGAGCGCGGCCTGGTAGAGCGCCGCAACGATCCGGAGGACCGCCGCAGCCGGGTAGTACACCTGACCGAAGCCGGACGGCGGATGATTGCGAACGCGTTTGCAGATCACGAGAAAGCCATGGAGCGGGCGGCCGGCGCGCTGAACACGGCGGAGCGTGGCCAAGCCGTGGAACTGCTCAAGAAACTGGGCCTTGGTGCGGTGGAGAATTCCTGCCCGAAACTTGAAACCGGGCAGGCGCGGGCGCGTCGTAGCAAATAGTTAAAACGGCCATAAACCTGTAGAATTGGTTATCGGGAGGCGCGTATGTCTCTACGCGGTGGTGCGATTATGGCGATCGTGGCGGCGGCCGCTCTTTGGGCGGGCGAGCACGGGATCCATCCGCGGCCCACGCCGGACGATTATCCCGCCCGCGAGACCGCCAAGGGCTTCACCTTGGCCGCCGCGGTGCTGACGCCGGAGCAGGTGAAGAAACGCTTCGCCACGGATCTGAATAAAGGGTACATCGCGGTGGAGGTGGGGGTGTTTCCGGAAAAGGACCATGAGGTTACCCTGGCGGCCAAGGATTTCATGGCGCGCTTCGGCGCCGAATCCGAAATCGAGCGGCCCATGAGCCCGCAGACCATCGCGGCGCGCCTGGGAAAAAAAGACGCCAATCCGACCAATCCGGATGTTCCCAGCAAGGTGCATGTTTACACCGCGGAAACCGTCGGCTACGAGCACGGGACGGCGGGGCCGAACGGGCGCAGCCAGGGCGGGGTTTACACCGGCACCACCACGGGGGTGGGAGTCGGCGATCCACCGTATCCGCCGCCGCCCGCTCAAACTTCGTCCTCCGGCATGGACCGCACCAGCATTCAACTGGAACTGGACGATTTTTCGCTACCCGAGCACGCCATCACGGAAGATACCGGCGGTTATCTGTACTTCGCCAAGCCGGCTAAGGGCAAATCGGCGCCGCTGCACCTGATTTATTACGGGGAGCAGGGGAAGATCGAGCTGACGGTTCCGATGAAGTAAGTGCGCCGGCGGCGGGGCGACCAAGGTCACCTACGGTCCGGGCAAGCCAGGGTTACTTATTACTGGTCTGGTCCCCATACTGCATCAGGGTCATGAAGCCATGGTCCATGTGTAGCTGCATGTGGCAGTGGAACAGGCTGGGGCCGGGATTGTCGGCGCGGAGCTGTACTTCCACCTGCTTGCGCGCGGGCACCACCACCACGTCCTTGGTAACTCCCGAGCTAGGCTGGCCGGCCACTTTGACTAACTCGAACGCATGACGGTGTAAGTGAACCGGATGGGCATCGTCGCTCTGGTTATCGAAGACCAGGCGGTAGAGGCCCTGGTGGCGGACCAGGATGGGATCGGTCTTGGGAAACTCCTTGCCGTTGATGGTCCAGTGGTCCACCCAGCGGTTGCCGGCCCACTTGGCGCGAAACACCAGCGGGATGCGTTCGTCGGGTTCGGGCACGGACGTCGGGCGGCCGAAGGCGGTGTAATCCCAAACCTGCGGCTCGGGCGGCGTCCACTGCGGGGGACCGGAACGGCCCGCGTATTCCACCACGATCCCCATGCCGGTTTTGCGAGTCCGGTCGTCGGTGTCGCCCAGAATCCAGACGCCCGGCTGGTTCATCTCCACCAGCGCCTCGATGCGCTCCCCCGGGGCAATCTCCAGAATCGATACCTCCTTGGGCGTCGCCACCGGGAAACCATCCAGCGCGACCACCCGGAAGCGATGGCCGGCCAGCGCCAGGCGATGGATCAAGGTGGCGTTGGTGTTGAGGATGTGGAACAGGGCGCGCTGCCCCTGCTTGACGCGGATGGGATCGCCCGCCCCCAGGGCGTGGCCGTTCACACTGAACCAATCGTAAGCGGCTTCCAGGGAACTGTCGCCGCCGGCCGCGCCCATGGGTGTGAGGTAGGCGTCCCAGCCGTGCAGCGCCAGGAAAACCTCCTGGTCGGCGGCGCCCAAATCGGGTCCTCCGGTGATCAGAAAAAAGCCGGATTGGCCGGTGTAGGTGCCGCGGTGCAGATCGCGTCCCGCGAAGATATGCGAATGGTACCAGCGCAATCCGGCGGGGCGGGGAACAAACCGGTAGCGGCTGCGGCCGTGGGGCGGCACCATGGGGGTGCCTTCCTCCATGGAGCCATCCACTTCGGGTGGAATGAACAGGCCGTGCCAATGGGCCAACTCGGGGATGGAGGTTTGGTTGACTACGTCTATGGTGACCGGCCTACCTTCCGGAAGGCGCAGCAAAGGCCCCGGAAAGGCTCCGTTGTACACGGTGGTTTTGATGCGTCTTTTGGGGGCGATTTCGATCTCGGTTTCAGCGATGGTCAGGGTGATGTCGGCGGCGGTTTCCTGATCCCGGCCCGGCCTGGGCAACGCGCCCAACCCCGCCACGGCGCTCAGAAACGCCCGGCGATCGAGTTCCATGGCCTCACGAATCCAGGCTAGCACGCGCGGCGCGGCGACCCGGCCGCCCGTCCGGCGGGGATCAATAGCCGCGCTGTTTGTCCACCACGTTGAGGAGCGGGACTCCCTCGGTGTAGCGGCGCACGTTTTCGGCGAACAGATCGATCAGCCGCACCTGCCGGTCGGGACTCCAGCCGGAGGTGTGCGCGGTCATCACCACGTTAGGGCAATCGAAGATCGGGTGATCGGAGGGCGGCGGCTCGACGGGAAAAACGTCCAGGCCCGCGCCGGCGATCCAGCCTTCCTTGAGGGCCCGGACCAGGGCCATGTCGTCATACAGCTTGCCGCGCGACATGGCCAGGAAATGGGCGGTCTTCTTCATGCTGCGGAAGACCTTTTCATTGAACATGCGCTCGGTGAGGGGGGTGAGCGGGGCGGCGCCCACCAGCACGTCCACCTGCGGGACCATCTCCATGAACCAACCCGGGTCATGCAATTCGGCCACGAAATCGGGCTTGGGAAGGGGCTTGGCATCGGTGGCCACGATGCGCATATCGAAGCCGTAATAGGCGCGGCGCGCGAGCTCGGTGCCGATTCCGCCCATCCCCACGATGCCCATGGTGCGCCCCACCAGTTCGGTGTGATGGGTCGATTTGGGTGTGCCCACGTGCTGCATGGTGCGCTGCTTATAGAATTGCGGCATGTAGTATTTGGCGATGCCGCGGGTAAGCGAAAGCAACATCCCCATGGCGGTCTCCGAAATTCCCGGCGCGAAGACGCGCTGGTAGTTGGTGAGCACCACGGGGCTCTGGCGCATGGCCGGATCCATATTCTCCATGCCGGCTTCGCCCGATTGCACCCACTTTAATTTCGTGGCCACTTCAAGGGTGTCCGCGCGCACATCGCCGTAGATCACCTCGGCATCCTTGGCTTTCTCGTTGAACTCCGGGCGGGATTTGCAGATGGTCAGCTCGACCTTGGCTTTGGTGGATGCAGCCTTGATCTTCTGCGCTTCGGCCGGCTCGAACTGGTACATGGTGACGATGCGCAGGGTGTCTTCGCCGGCCTTGGTGTTGCTGAAAAGAACATTGGGGACGACCACGGGCTGGCGGCTGGCCGCTACGGCGGGCGCCACGCTGGTGGTGGCCATGAACGAGCGTCGGGAGACAGGGCGATTGGGCATGCCCGGAGCATACACCGGGCGGCGAAGGGAAGCAAGGACCCGGCAAGGGGAACAATGGGAATCCAGGGA
>JASHSS010000728.1 GCA_030038565.1 Bryobacteraceae bacterium | reverse complement strand
ACCGAAATCGCAACCGTGTTGGGCGGGGTGGTGGCCTGGTCTGAGGAAGTGATTTCAAACGTGGCGGAAACCGGCGCGGTGGAACCCGGCGCGGCGAATACGGTCTGGGTCCCGCCCGGTCCCACTGTGAAGCTGGGGTAATTGGCAAATAAAGTGATGGGCACCGAAACGGGCGGGGCGGTCGATCCATAACTGGGAGCGGCCGAGTAGTTGATGGTACACATGTAGACGGCCGGATCCTGATTCGGCAGTGCCGACAGATTGTAGCCGATCGTCACCGTGCTGGAAGCGTTGAGCGACCCGAGGGTGGCGCCGCTGGTGGCGCTCTGGACCAGCCAATTGCAATTGCTCGTCCCCTGCGACGCGACCGAAGCGGCACTCACCCAGTTGATAACCGCCGGGCCGGAGCTCACGGTCAACGTTGCAGTGGCCGGCGTGGCGACGCCCGGAATGTACTGGAAGACGATCGGGCCTCCCGAGACCGCCAGCGCACCGACATTCAGCGTCACCCCCACACTGGGAGTGCCTTGCGCGCTGGCAGAGGCAAAAGTCACGCTGCCGGTGTAACTGCCCTGGGGCAGGCCGCTGCTCGTGGCAGTCACCGTGGAAGTGGCCACCGGACCGGAAATGGTGGTCGTGCCGCCCGTGGCTCCCAACCAGTTGCCTCCGGCCGGAGTGGCCACCGCCGGAATGGCCGTGAACGGCGCAACCGCGGGCGTGGAGCCGTTGCCCGCGCTCAACGCCACAAGTTGCTTGGAGGGAGCGGCCAGAGTTGGCAGATTGAACGTAAGCGACGCCGGGCTGGCCGAAAGCGTCGGCTGGCCGGCGATGGTTACGGTGAAGGGACCCACCGTAATGCTGCACAGCGCGCCGGCGCCGGCGGGAGGTGCGCAGTTCAGGGTCTGCTGAGAGGCGGTGATGGTGATGGTCGCACTCAGGGTTGTACCGCTGGGAGTGCCGGCGATGGGAGGGTCGATCACCGGAATCGAGGCGGTAATAGTCGCCGGCGTGGTCGCCGTGCCGGCGCTCACCACCAGCCAGCCTGCGCTGCTGGAGATGGTCACCGGGACCCCCGAAGGGCTGCTCGATATGTTCACCGGCAGAGGCGCCGGCACTGAGCCGCCAATCGTGTAAGTGCCGAAGGAAGTGCCGTTCGGGGTGGTTGCGGTCAAGCTGCCGTTGACGGCGAGGGTGGCGCTGGTGGAATTGGAGACCGGCGGCGAGATGCCGCCCGTGGTGGTGACGTTCACCGTGATTCCGCAGCTTCCAGGCGCCAACGACGGGCCCGTCGAGGGACTCACGTTGAACGTGAGCGCCGAGGAAGTGGCGCCCAGCGCGGTGATAGGAATGGAAGCGGGCGCTACCGTGCAACTGCCGGAGGTAACTGCGGCTGTCGCCGTGGCGGTGAGGGTGGCTGGATTGGCCGGCGCCGCGGAGAGCGCCGCGTTGGCGGTGCAGCTTGCGCCAGGAGTGCCGGCGGAAGCCGGATTGGTCGTGCAGGTCAGCGTAGTCAGGGTTATGGTTGGCGGCGCTGCCACGGCGATAATCACCCTGGCGGTGGCGACCGTCGCCGCCTGAGCAGTGGCCGTGATGGTGGCGCTCACCGGCCCCGGCGTGGTGGGAAGGTTGGCCGCATTGACCCCGATCGTCAGAGGCTGCACAGCGCTCGATGTGGTAGCCGGGCTCATCGTAAGGAACGGGCAGGGCGTCGCCGGACTTCCGGAAACCGTGCAGGTGGAGGTGAAGGTCACGGAAGTGGGGCTGCCGGCCTGTAGCAGTTGAGTCGGGAACGACGTCGGCTGTGCGTTCGCCTGGCCGGCCGTGAAGGCTGCTGTGAAGGGACCCGGGGGCGAGAAGAGGGTGGTTTGGAGGGTACTGGTCACGGTGACCGGAATCGCGAGGGTCGGATTCGCGGTCGCACTGCTGGAGGTAGCGATCTGGACCGAGCCATTCCAGACGGTTGCCGCCGTGACTGCCGTCAGGGTTGCCGGATTGACGCTGATGGTGAGCGAAACGGAGCCGGTAGCGGGCAGATCGCCGGGAACTGCGGCCGTCCCTCCATTGATCCACAGCCAGCCCGCCGGACCATTCGACTGGACCGCCGTCGCGGTGAAGGGGATCGAACCGGCGTTCATCGGCGGCGCGCTGAGGCTCAGGCTGGCCGTCACGTTGGCCGGCGTAGTGGCTGCCGATCCCACGCCCGCAGCGAAGGCGGCCCCGGTGGACGGGAGCGAACTGACGACACTCGGCGGTCCTATGGTGGTCACCGCCGTGGCGATGGAGTTCACCGAGTTGACCGCGCCGTCACTCGATACGGTGGCCGTGTTGGTCACCGTGGCTGGGGCGTTGGAGGCCACGCTCACCGTCAGGGTAATGGGAGGGTAACTGGCGCCTGCCGCCAGAGTGTCGCTGCGGGTGCAAGGTCCGCCCGGTTCGGTACAGCTCCATCCCTGGCCGCCGATCGACGTGGCGGTCAGGCTGGGCTGCAGCGTATCGGTAACCACCACCGTTCCATTGGTCGGGCCCGTTCCGCTGTTGGTGACGGTCAGGTTGTAGGCCGCACCGCCCTGGCCCGGGGTGAAATTGCCGGACGCGGTCGAAGTAATGGTCAGGTTCGCCGCCTGCCCCACTGCGAACAGGTAAGCGTCGTTCAGGGCGTAGGCAGCGCCATCGGCGCCGATGGCTGTGGGGGTGTAAGCCTCTCCCACTCCCGCGGTCAAGGTCACTTGTTGGGTGAGGGTATTGGTAGCCAGACTCCACCGATACACCACCCCATCCTCGCTATTGGCGATCACCGAGGCGCCGTACGGATCGACCGCTCCGCTGTTGATGCACCATTCGCGCACCCCTCCCTGTGCGGAGGGCGTAGGACCCAAAATGGTGAGGACTTCCGCCATCACTGTGGCCCCCGTGATCGGATCGGTTTCGGTGGCGTTGGGATCGAGCACCGCAATTTTGTTTTGTCCGTTGCCGCCCGGTCCGACTCCCTCGTAGTTGTTGTACTTGGTAAACAGCAGGTAAGAAGAACTGCCGCTGTAAGTCGCCACCAGCTGGGCCGGCACCACCGAGGACGTGGTATCCCAGCCGAAGGCGCCGGGGGTTTTGGGCTGAGTCAGGGTGGAGTCGAAGTGCAACAGCCAACCGCGATCGTCGTTTGAGCAGCAGGACGACTCGAAGACGCCATAATATACGTCGCCATCCGGCCCCACAGTAGGGGAGGCCGAACTGTCGTCAAGCAGCATGGCGTCCTGGCCCGTCTCGGGGTCTTTCAGGCGGACGCGCGCGATGGGCGCCAGGGTGGTGCTGTTGACCGCCACCAGGTAGCCGCCGGTGGAGTTGCCCTGGGAGACGCCGAAATACAAGGTGTTGCCGTCGTTACTAAGGGCCGGCGTGCAATTCATGGCCACTTCGACAATCGAGGCATCGCCCTGGGCCGCGGCCGAGGCGCTCACCCACGATCCCGAGCCATTCGCGCCGATGCGCGCCAGGCCACTGGTCAAATCCGCTGGATTCGCGCCCGTGACCACGAATCCAAAGTAAATGTTGCCGGCGGCGTCGGCCGTAATGGGCGTCGAAATCATGACGCTTCCCGCGAAGGCTGCCTGGTTCGCGGTATACACCGCATTGCCGTAAAAGGCGATCTGGCCGGAAGGACCGCTGGCCGAATCCGGCTGGTCGCGATAATACACCGTGCCGCCGGCGCCGGGATAATACACGCGTGACCCCTGGCTGAGCACGGCACCATAGCTGGGAATCCAGTTGTGAGGCGGCGGCGCATAGTCCGTGGAGAGGGTGTAGAGGAGCGTCCCATTGGCGCCACTGTGCGCTTCCACCCGGTACGTATTGGAAGAACTGGTGCGCACGGGAACCACCACGGTGTTGGCAGCCGTCACCAGGGGCGAGCCGTAATGAATGTACAAAGGGCCGGACGTGCCTGCCAACACCAGGTCAATCGGCATGCTCCACTTGATGGTCTCCAGGCGCTGGGCCCCGATGGTGGAAAGGCCGGTGTGCTGCGGGTCGTGCCCGTAGCCGCTCCAGGGAACCGCGGTGGTCTGCGCGCGGAGCCCGGCAGCCAGAATGACCCCAACCACGAACCGAGTCATAAACCCCATCAAACCCCCAACCCGCTTGGAGGTTGCGCAGGAGGCGATTTTCTAGGGCTGTAAGACCTCGTAGGTCACAAAAGCAAAACGCCTGGAATCCGGCGCCCAGGAGTTCACGTTGATGGTTCCCTGGCCGCCGAAGATCTTCAGCACGGTTTCGGGTTGGGTTTTGCCGGCCTTCTTTCCGGGCATGGGAAGCATGCGCAACGCGATGTCCATTTTGCCGTTGTGGTCGGCAGTGCCTTTGGGAAAAGAAAGAAACACCAGCCGCTTGCCATCCGGCGATGGATGCGGGAACCAGTCTTCCCATTCGTCGGAGGTGACCTGCTCGGCTTTGGCGTCGTCCGGACCGGCGCCATCGGCGGGCATCCGCCAGATATCGTAGTTGTTGTTGGCGCGGTTGGAATTGAAGTAGATCCAGCGGCCGTCGGGTGAATAATCGGGGCCGTCGTCGTAGCCGGGGTTGGAGGTGAGTTGCTGTTCGGAGCCGCCTTCCACCGGGATTCGGAAGAGGTCGTAGTTGCCGGTGCGGTTGGCCACGATCGCCAGCCACTTGCCGTCGGGCGACCAGCCATGGAAATAGCTGGGCGCCGGGGTGGTCATGGCCCGCCGCCCACTGCCATCCGCCGCGGCCACGTAGACCTGCGATCCGCCCGACCCTTGCGCGGAAGCCGAGAAGGCCAGCATTTTGCCATCGCGAGTGAAGCCGTGGTCGTTGTTGCAGCGCATACCCTCGCCGACATCGAGTTTCTCGGGCTTGCCCGAGCCGTCCACCGCCAGTCGGTACAGGTTGCCGCCCGAATTGGCCAGCAGGAACCCGCCGTCCACGGTCCAGTTGGGGGCTTCCCAGATCTCGTCGGCCTGGAATAGCACCTTCTGCTCTCTGGTCTTCAGATTGTAGATGACGATGCGGCTGCGATAGCGCTGCTGCGGCCCGCGCCCTTGCCCCCGTCCCTGCGGCCGCTGGCCAGGGCTGGCTTGAGCGGCGCTGGCGACGAGGCGCGCGTCAGAGCCACCGACGCCGGTTTCGACAGGCCTGGCGTCGGTGGACTGCCAGGCCGCGCCCGATCCCACGCCCAGGATCGCGGCCGCCAAGGCAAAACAGTAGCTGGTACGCACGGGTCGATTTTATCTCAAGTCGGGAGCGGCGCTGGGATGATGAGCCGGGGGCGCCATCATGCTGCGCCGCCAGCGCGCGTAGCGACGCAACTCCCCGCGGTGGCGCCACGCAAAGCTCCAGAAGACCGCGAAGGTAATACGATTGGCCGGAATTCCCCAGTAGGTCTCAATCCGCCAGCGCAGATAGGGACTGCGCCACGGCCACAGCCGGTAGCCGCGGCAAAGGCGCCACCACAGGCAGAGCATAGGCTATTTGTTGGACGATGGATCGTTCTTGGGAACACCCTGGTCGGGCGTGGCGTAATAACCGCTGCGCGTCCGCACGGTGGGATGCCCGGCGGCGTTCACAGCGATCCGGATCTTGCGGTAGGTTCCGTCCATCGCCGAATTGGTTGGCGTGTACGTGATGGTGTACTGGCTGCGGATGTCGCGCGCCACCTGGTGCGCAATGCGATCCACTTCGCTCAGATCCCTGGGGAAGAAACACTCACCACCGGTGGCATCGGTGAGGTCCTTCAGAGCCCGCTCGGCGCGCTTGGCTTCGCGGCGCTCTTCTTCGCTCAGCAGGCCCACGGCGTATATCAGCACATCGGCCTGCTGGGACGCCTTCACCAGGTTTTCCAGGCTGATGATGCTGCTGTTGTCGTTGCCGTCGGTCACCACCACCAGGACCTTCTTCTCCCGGTGGGCGTGCTCTTTCAGGTGGTCGATGGACACCCGGATGGCGTCCCGCATGGCCGTGCCGCCGCGCGAATCGATGCGCGTCAGGGCCTCCCGGATTTCATCGATGTCGTTGGTAAAGTCCTTGCCATGGGGATTATCCAGAAAGGGCTCGTCGTTGAAGTTGACGACAAACACCTCGTCGTCCTTGTTGGACTCTTCGGCCAGGGTGGTGGCCGCGGCCTCTACTTTGGCGCGTTTATCGCGCATGCTGCCGCTGTTGTCGATGATGTACCCGATCGAAACCGGCACATCCTCGCGCTTCACCGCGTGAATCGGCTGCTGCACGTCGTTTTCGTACACCGTGAAAGCGCCGGGCGGCAAATCCGTAACCAGCCGGCCGTTCTTGTCCACCACCGTGGTATGGCACACCACCAGGCGCGTATCCGAGTGGAAAATCGTGCCGCTTTCTTCGGGCACCGCGGACGATCCCTGCGGCTTGGTTTGCTGGCCGCAGAGAACCGCCGCGCAGACCATTACGGCGATGGGGGAAACGGCAAAAATTCGTTTATTGCTGAGGCGCATAATAGCCCTGCCTGAAAAACGCCCGGAGCGGAGGAAGCCCTTTGGGTTGCACCAGTTTCACCTGCACGTGACGGTACTTTCCGTCGCGTTCCTGGTTCTGGGGCGCGTATCCCAGTACATACTGGTTGCGAAGCTCCACGCCGATCTTGGAGGCGATATCCGGCAATTCGTTCATATTGTCGACCGGGTACTGCCGTCCGCCGGTCTGCTCGGCGATTTCGGTCAGCAGTCCCTGGCCGGCGGCCTCTTCGGGAGTCCGCCCGCGGTTGGCGTACGGCTCGTAAATTCCGATCGCATAGACTTGGACGTCCGCTTCCTTCACCAGGTTCTTAACTTCTCCTTCGGTGTAGCGGCTGTTATTATCGCCACCATCGGAAATCACCAGCAGAGCCTTGCGCGCGTTGCGCGCCTTTTTCATCTCGTGCAGTCCCAGGTAGATGGCGTCCAGTAACGCCGTCTGGCCCTTGGAGCGTGTGAAGGTGAGCCGGTTCTGAATCTCTTCCGGGTTGCGCGTGAAGGGCTGGATCAGGTCGGCCGTGTTGCTGAATTGCACCAGGAAAAACTCGTCGTCCGGATTGGAAGTCTTGAAAAACTGGGCCACCGCCAGGCGCGATTTCTCCAGTTTCTGCCCCATGCTGCCGCTGCAATCGAAAATCACCCCTACGGACAGCGGGGCGTCCTCGCTCGAAAACTGCGAAATCACCTGCTCCTGATGGTCCTCGATAATCTTGAAATTCTCTCTCTCCAGCCCGGTGACAAACCGATTGAAGGGATCCGTGACGGTCACCGGGATCAGCACCAGGTTGGCGTCCACACGGATGTCGGTTTTCGGCAGGACTTCGGCCTTGGCCACCGGCTGAGGCCGGGGAACCACGGTGACAGGCGGTTGGGCAAGCCCCCAAATAGCCGCTGCCAGAAAGATGGCGCTGCGCACAAACAGCTTCACATAGAACGGCGGCATACGGCTGGCCAGCCTCTCTTTCCCCAAGTCTAACATAGGAGTTTTATGGTATGATCGCGTGTGCCGCGTAAAATATTGGGTGTCGTTCCGGCCCGTTTTGCGTCCTCCCGCTTTCCCGGCAAGGTGCTGGCCCGGATTTCCTCCAAAACCATGCTGCAGCACGTCTTCGAACGGGCCTCCATGGCGCGGTATCTCACGAGCACGATCATTGCCACCGACGACCAGCGGATATACGAAGCCGCCCGCGCCTTTGGCGCGCCGGTGCGCATGACCCGCTCCGACCACCCCTCCGGAACCGACCGCGTAGCTGAAGTCGCCTCCGCCGAATCCGCCGCTATCGTGGTGAATATTCAAGGCGATGAGCCGCTGATCGATCCCGCCGCCATCGATGCCGCGATCCTGCCC
>JASHSS010000727.1 GCA_030038565.1 Bryobacteraceae bacterium | reverse complement strand
CGATCAGGCCGGCGGCCTGCATGCCGAAAGAGACAAAAGCCAGCATGTAGACGAGGCCCAGGATGCGGAGGAAGTCGCGAGGCGTGGGTGGGCGCATCGGACTATGGTAAGCCGAACGGCGCGAAAAACGGAAAAGTTTCTGGAAGAAGCCGACAAGTCAATCGGTCGGGACGTAAATCTTGCCAGGATGTAGCCCGCCTGCACTCGGCCTCAGTTACTCCAATGCGCCGCCGAAACGCGCCGCCGGCATGTGCCGGTTTTCCGAAGGGGCCGACAAAATTGGGAGACCAGGTGTCAAATGGAGTCCCCCGAGGCATTCGGCCCCGATCCGGCCGGATGAGAAACTCAAGCCCTCTTATACTCTGCCTCGTCTGGGGAATCTGTGGGTTGCGTCGTGTACGGGCTGCAAGCCGGGTCTCACAGTTCAGCGTGATGCGGCCATGAGTAGGCTGCCATTCTACAGAAGCACTTCTTCTCGCTCGCTTTACCAGCAGTTGTCGTTGTCGATTTCTGGGAAGCGGGCCCATCGACCGTGCGTTGGGATCGGCTTTCTAGCCCCGGCGGGGCAGGACGGACTTACGGAGCGACGCACACCCCCAAATTCGAAAGCAGAAGCGTGGGACCGGGGCCGCTAGCCGACGAGGGCCCCTGGAGACTGAGTTGGTAGCACATGGTGACCGCAGTATCCGGCACAGTGTCAATCTGGATATTGAACTGCGTGATTCCGGCAACATACCCGGGGGCGTCGCCTCCATACAAGACAGTGACGGGGAACCCGGGGTAGCCCCCGCCAATTGGAAAAATTCCAGGCATGCCAAGGGCGGCTCCCGTGCAGTTTCCCTGACAGGCGTCGTTCGCCGTGGTTTGCACCTGGCCATCGGCGAGCGGTGCAAAGCTCGATTGCCAGCCCGTCGCATAGATCAATACGAAGTCGCCGCTTTTCGCCGGATTCATTTGCGAATTTAGCGTTCCATCGTGATTGATGACCACCGGAAATGCCAGCGGCGCGCTGGGCACGATCCACACAGGATACGAACTTACGGCGGTTCCCTTCGACAGGCGAACGGTCGCCGCGACGTTGCTCGTAAGTTCCATCGGGACGACGGCGTTCACCTGGTTGGCTCCGGCGTAAAGCAATGGCATCTTCAACCCGTTCACCGATACCTCGACGCCGGCCAGCGCCGTCGGATAAAAGCCGCCGGAAGGCGTGGCCACAGAGGGTGTGGACGGGCCGATGCCGGGGCCATAGATGGCGATAACTTCCCCGGGCGCAAGCCGCGCGGTTGCGGCGCTTAGGGCGGCGTTTCCAAAATAGGAAATCCCGGGAGCGGGCGCGGCAGAAGGGTCTGATGCGGAGACGAACCCGTTGAGTCCGGCCGTGTGAATGAGGCCGGCGGCATCGATGGCCAACGCCTGCCCGATGGTTCCAGCAGGATAAAGCGCCGAGTAGATCAGTTCCGAGCCGGAGGGATTTAGCGCGACCAGGTACTCGTTACCCGTAGTCCATCCGTTTTGATTAGGCAACGGCACACCGTCTATCGAGCCGTTCACCCAAAGATTTTCATTGGCATCGACGGCGATGGACTGCGGATTGTCGAAATATGTTGCCCAGACCAGGGCGCTTCCCGCCGGATTGAGCTTCGCGAGAAATCCGGCGCCCGCCCCGCCGTTGTACGGAGCCGGTAGGTAAGACCCCGGTGTTGCCGGCAAGGCGCTCGCGTTAGTGGTCTGGCCACCGAGGTACGCATTCCCGGCAGCGTCCACTGCGATCGCATAGAGGGTATTCCACGTATAGTACACATCGCCCTGGGTTCCTCCCGGTCCGAGATAAGTGAGGTAGCCGATTCCAGCGCCGCCCGCATTGATTTTGGCGACGAATGCGCCCAAACCGTTGGGCGCGAGTACGCCGGGAGTCGTCGGAAGAGAGGGGCTACCGGCGTTGCCAGCGATATACGCGTTCCCGGCCGCGTCTACCGCGATCCCTACGCCTGCCCACCCGTTCCCGGGTTGGGCGCAGCTCATTCCCATCTGGTTGCAAGGCGGGACCAGGGGAATCGCGCCGGAATAAAGTATTTTGGCGCCGGATGGGGAGATGGACGCAATCATCGCGGCGGGCGACGTTGGGTTCTGTCCGACGGTGCCGAACGGCATTCCGGTGCTGTGCGGAAAGTCGCTCGCGAGCGTATAGCCGGTCAAATCGAGATCACCGTTTGCATCAACGGCTAGTGAGTTGATTGCGCTTTGGCCCAGCGTGCCCCCGAAATAAGTGGAATACAGGATGGTGGCGCCGTCGGGACTGAGTTTCGTGAGGAAGCCATTTCCCGCGGGAACCCCGTTGACCGTGGTCGGAGGGAAGAACCGCGTTTGCAGCGCGTTGACGAGGGGAAAATCCGGTGAGGTGGTCATCCCCGCGACGTAGATGTTCCCGGATGGATCGACAGCGATCGCGTTTCCCGTGTCGGTACCCTGGCCGGCCAGGGTATCGGTAAGCAGTGCATTGCCGTTGGGATCGAACTTGGAGACGAAGATGTGGGTTTGGGTGTTGGTTGAGGGGCTGCCGAAGGTCGGAGAACCGGAGATTTGTGTGCCACCCACGACATAAGTGTTGCCGGCAGAATCGGTAGCGATGGCGGAAAGGGTGAAGGGATAGGCGCCCCCTATCGCGGTAGTGAATGGACCGGAGAAGGCGAGTCCTGGAGTCACAAGGAAGAGTACCACCCGAACGATGGTCTTGAGGGAAGCACTCAACAAGCGCATCGGATTCACCATAGCAGATCGAATACCGCCAATGTGGGAGCCGTATTTGGAGGTCGTCCAGGAGAAATGCGCCGAGGCGCTACACATTCTCGACCGGTTCCAAATCGTCGCCAAAATGAACAAGGCGTTCGGCGAGGTCCGCGCCGAGGAAACCCGACGCATGAGACGCGAAGGGCGTGACCCGGCGCTGAAGAAGTCCCGCCGGTTACTACCTAAACGCAGTGAGAACCTCGGTGATGAGCAGCGCTTCCGCCTCCGCGATCTCCTCCGGTACAGCCTGAAAACCGTCCGCGCTTATCTCCTAAAGGAGACATTTCAGCAACTCTGGGACTACAACTCGCCAGCGTGGGCGGGCAAGTTTCTGGACGAATGGCGCCGACAGACCATACGCTCCCGCATCGAGCCCATGAAGAAGATCGCCCGCTCCCTTCGTCAGCACCGGGAGTTGATTCTCAACTATTTCCGGGCTGGAAAGCTCATTTCCAGCGGTGTCGTAGAAGGCCTGAACAACAAGGTCAAAGTCACCATGAGAAAATCCTATGGCTTTCGCACCTATCGAGTGCTGGAACTGGCCCTCTACCGGTCACTTGGCAGGCTGCCGGCCGAAATCCACCCACGATTTCTTCTGACGATCTTATACTCTTTAATGTAATCTTCACGTGAGCCGTCTTAACTCGCCGCTAACTTGGACGGGTGTTCGATCCGCCGCCGCGGCCGTTACGGTTGGGCATCTGCGGGGATCGGGAGAGCTTCCCGGCTCTCCTCATCCCGCGACGTGCGGATTCCGTGCTCCAGCTTCTTCGAAAGAAACAGGCTCGCCAGGCAGAAGCCGATGAACAGTTGGTAGCCGGGCAGTATCCTGGAGCTGTCGGTGGGGATCACCAGTTGCGCGCCGGTCTGCCGCAGCCCGCCCATGGTGTTCGCGATCAACCCGTTAAAGGCCACAAACGACATGAAGATAGCCAGCGCCATCACGTCGGCCATGGACCACTTGGAAGATTCCAGGGCAAAAAATCTCACCAACCGGTTTCGCAGCCAGGCCGGCTGATACAGGCAGAAGGTCAAGGTGAGAATTTTCACGGTCGGGAAGACGATGCTGAACATCAGCACCAATACCCCTACGATCCACATTTCCGGTTTGCCCATGGTGATCAGCGTATGGAACACTTCGAGCACGCTCTTGCTCTGAAAGTAGAGCACCTGATCGGTAAACTCGATCGGCGACCCCAGAAATGTCATGCTGAGCCTCGGAATCCGCGCCTCCACTTCGATCATCGGAGTCAGCACGCCGCCCAACAACAGAACCACGCAGAACAGCATCAGCACCGCGACGGCGGAGCGCCGAAGGACCGGCCGCCCGATCATGAGCAAGGCGAATGCGAGCACGCTGGCGGCCAGCACCGCCAGGTAATCGCGCGTGATCTTCTCGTCCGCCTGGTGAATCAGGTCGCCCAGCACCTGTCGGCAAGCCCCGACCTGAGCGCATCCGTGCTCTTTCAGGATGTAGGAATACCACCGCATATCCACGTTGCCAAAGGTATTCCTGGCGCCCTCCACAAGCGCGCTCTTGATGTAATCCTTGACCGCCTGTTTGTTCTTCGATTTCCCGAGTTCGGCCAGCACCATATTGGCGTATTCCGGAACGTGCGGCCGGAGCGCCCCAATCATCAGGTTGGCCATCAGCGCGTTTCCCTGTCCCAGAAGCCCGCCGACCGCACCCGAGGCAGGCTTCGCGCTCATCTTGTCTTTCACGTTGTCCAGCAACTGGTAGAGCATGTTCTCGACGGCCGGCCGGAGACTCACCCGGTCCGCCGCCGTCAGATCCAGCGCGTCGATCCTGGCATCCAGAATGGGCACCAGTTTTTCCACCCAGCGGTCGGCACTCAGCAGCCCATATCGCGCATGGCTGATCTCGGCCAGTTCCATCCGGAGCATGCGCCGCGAGGATAGCCCGTCGATCGTCCGCCACGTGCTCAGCGCCGCGACGCCCAGCAGGAGCAGGCCGGCGACCAGCCGGTAATCGACCTTGCGGAGCGCCTCGGGATGCGGCCGAACGGCGTTTTCGGAACTACCCGGCATAAGGGTCCTGTAACGATGACGAACGGAGACGAAACCGATTATATGCCATTCCCGTAAAACCTCTCACCACAGGCGGCTTTCACAACTCCACCCTTCGGTGCGGCTGTGTTACTATTCCGTTTTAAAAAGGAAGCCAATCCGTGAAAACCTACGAAAGCAAGGATCTTCGGAACGTCGGTGTGGTGGGCCACGGCGATTCCGGTAAAACCACGCTCACCGCCGGATTGCTCTTCACCGCCGGAGCCTCCAACCGCCTTCTCCGCGTCGATGAGGGCAACACCATTACCGATTTTGACGAGGAGGAAATCCAGCGCCGGATCAGCATCTCGACCGCGCTGGCGGTAGCGGAGTGGAAGAAGGCCAAAATCAACATCCTGGACACTCCCGGTTACAACATTTTTATTAATGATGCGCGCGCCGCACTGGTGGCGGCCGATTCCGCCCTGGTGCTGGTGGATGCCGTCGCCGGCGTCGAGGTGCAGACCGAGAAAGTGTGGCAGTTCGCTGAGGATTACAAGCTTCCCCGCGCGGTGATCATCAACAAGCTGGACCGGGAACGCTCCGACTTCCAGCGCGCCCTCGACAGCGTGCAGGAGGCTTTCGGACGCGCGGCTGTGCCCATTCGGTTACCCGTCGGCGCCGAGCGCGACTTCCTGGGAGTGATCGACCTGATCCGTATGAAGGCGTACACCTACGCGTTGGATGGCGACGGCAAGGGTAAGGAGGGGGAAATCCCCGGCAACCTGGCCGACGCCGCGCAAAAAGCCCACGAAGCCCTGGTCGAGATGGTGGCGGAGGGCAACGACGCCCTGATGGAAGAATTTTTCGAGAAAGGCACCCTCACCGCCGAACATATCATCGATGGCTTGAAACAGGGCGTACGGGAGATGCGCATCTTCCCGGTGATGTGCGCCTCGGCCCTGCACAACATAGGCACGGACTTGGTTCTCAACTTCATTGTCGAAAACCTGCCGGCCCCGGTGGATCGCGAGGCGGTTCCGGTGGTGGTAGCCGGTGCGGCCAACGGAGCTACGAACGGCTCTACCCGCAAGATCGCCGATAACGACCAGTGCGCCCTGTACGTGTTTAAGACCACCGCCGATCCGTTCGCCGGCCGCATCACTTTCTTCAAAGTGATGAGCGGCGTCGTCAAAAACGATGCAAATCTCTACAACGTCAACCGCAGCGGAGCGGAACGGCTGGCGCACCTCAGCAGCCCGCAAGGCAAAACCCTACAGCCGGTGACCGAATTGCACGCCGGCGACTTGGGCGCGGTCGCCAAGCTCAAGGAAACCCTGACGGGCGATACCCTTGCGGAGAAGGGCCTCAACCTAACCTATCCGCCGGTGAAACTGCCGGAGCCGTCCATCGCCTTCGCCATCGAAGCCAAGTCGCGCAATGACGAGGACCGCATGGGCAACGCGGTCCACCGCATTCTGGAAGAGGACCAGTCGCTGCGCTTTTACCGCGATCCGCAAACCCGCGAGTTTTTGCTGGCGGGGGCCGGCCAGCAACACGTGGAGATCGTGGTCAGCCGGCTGAAGAAGCGCTATGGGGTCGATGTGGCGCTGAAAGCCCCCAAGATTCCTTACCGCGAGACCATTCGCGGGCATGCCGACGTGCAGGGCCGCCACAAGAAGCAGACCGGCGGACACGGCCAGTTCGGCGATTGCTGGATCCGCATGGAGCCGCTCCCGCGCGGCGCCAAGTTCGAGTTCGCCAATGAGATTTTCGGCGGCTCGATTCCCAAGAACTTCATACCGGCGGTGGAGAAAGGGATTGTGGAGGCGGCCGAGCATGGCTACCTGGCCGGATATCCCATGGTGGATTTCAAGGTGACGGTCTACGACGGCTCCTATCACGACGTGGATTCGTCCGAACTGGCCTTCAAGCTGGCCGCCCGCAAGGCCTTCAAGGCGGCTATGCTGGAGGCCAAGCCGGCGCTGCTGGAGCCGATTATGAACGTGGAGATCCAGGCGCCGGTGGAGTACGCCGGCGACCTGATGGGCGACCTCAATGGCCGCCGCGGGCGGATTTCGGGCATGGAAACCAAAGGCAGCACTCAATTTCTGCGGGCCCAGGTGCCCATGGCCGAAATGTTAAACTATCAGAGTGACTTGACGGCCATGACCCAGGGTCGGGCTTCGTTCACCATGGAGTTCGACCACTACGATTTCGTGCCGCAGTTGCAGGCAGAGAAAATCATCGCCGCCGCCAAGGCCGCCAAGACTGGCGAGGAAGAAGAAGAGGAATAACGACACATGGTGTCGAGCTTTCGACACAATCGACAGGATGAGCAATGAAGATTGCCGGATGGGGTATGCCCCGCCGGGAGAGGTAGGGTAAGGAAAAGGACGGAAACGATACAAATCGAGTACCGGTTGCATTCCGCACGGTGCTGTTATAGTCTTTTAGTTTCCGTTTTTGGTATTTCGGCAGCTACCGTTTTTGGTAGCGCCGTTTAAGGGCTTCCGCCCTGGCAGTCGTTTTTTAAATTTTACGGGTCCGAGGGTTTTGATGGATTTTAGAAAGACGACGCTTCTCTCAGTTCTCCTGTTCCCAGTGGCCTTCTTCACCGTCTCCTGCAGCTATCCCCAGCAATCCAAGTTCCAAATGGCCTTTCTGCCGGCTCCTCCGCTTGCGACCACTCCTGACCTCGATGCTCCCCGGGTTCCGGCGCAACCGAACTTATACCTGAAGGATGCCCCTCCCTTCCTGGTCGCCAGCACGGCCACGGTTTCCGAACACAAAGTCCATGACGCCAATGTTCAGCGCGCCGAACAGGCCTATCAGCGCGGCAAGCGTCTCTACCAGACCAACGACATCGAAGGGGCCCGCACGGAGTTCGACAACGCAGTTGATTGGATGCTGGAGGCTTCGGCTGAGACTCCGGCGGATCGCGAGGATCTGGAGCGTCGGCTGGACGACATGGTGGATAACATTCACCACTTCGACTTGGCCGGCATGGGGGCGTCTGCGGACGTGGAAGAAGGCCGGGTCGAGAAGGCTCCCCTGGAGGACATCCTTCAGATGACCTTCCCGGTGGATCCGAAGCTCAAGGACCGTGTATTAGACCAGGTGAAAGCCACCGTATCCAAATTGCCGCTTTCGGTCAATGACGCGGTGCTCGGCTACATCAATTACTTCTCGAACCGCGGGCACGGCACCATCGTGGGCGCCACCGAGCGTTCTGGACGCTACCGGACCATGATTCTGCGGGTCCTGGACGAAGAGGGGGTGCCGCAGGAGTTGCTGCATCTGGCGCAGGCCGAATCCGGATTCATTCCCCGCGCTGTGTCCACCGCGGCGGCCGTCGGCATGTGGCAATTCGTAGCCTTTCGCGGTCAGCAGTACGGGCTGAAGCAGACGCCCTATACCGATGACCGCATGGACCCTGAGAAGGCCACCCGCGCCGCGGCCCACCATCTCCACGACCTGTATTCCGAATTCGGCGACTGGTACCTAGCGATTGCGGCCTACAACTGTGGCCCAGGGGTGGTCGAGAAGGCTGTGGAGCGCACCGGCTACGCAGATTTCTGGGAATTGCGGAAGCGCGGCGTCCTGCCGGCGGAGACCACTAACTACGTTCCCATCATCCTGGCCATGACGATCATGGAGAAGAATGCCAAGGAGTATGGGTTGGAGGGGCTGCCGCTCGATCCTCCGTTGGAATACGACACCATCGAAACCCCCGCGCCGACCTCGCTTATGCTGGTAGCCGACATCACGGATGCGCCGCTTTCTCAACTGGCCGAGTTGAACCCGGCCGTACTGAGGGGCGTGGCGCCGGAACACTATCCCATTCACGTACCCAAAGGCACCGGCAACCAGTTGATTGCGGCCCTGAACCTGGTACCGGCCGGTCATACCGACACCTGGCGGATGCACACGGTAGCACCCGGAGAGAGCCTGGCGGCCATCGCCAAGCGCTTTGGCGTGGCGCCTGCCAGCCTGATTGCCGCCAATAATTTACTTTCCGCGGAGCCTCGGGAAGGCGATCGGCTAATGATTCCGCTGGCGGGCAGGCCGCTCGCGGCGGCTCCACAGAGGGGCGTGACGCACTCGGCCGCGGCATCGCGCCGCCCGGCGGCGCACACCGCCGCCACTGCCCGCATGGCTTCGAACGCCGGGACACACGCAACCGCGCACGCAGCCTCCACCAGCCACGCCGCTCCGGCCGCCGCTGGACACGCGGCCCCACATGCCACCGTGCCTGGCACTCGCGTAGCGGCGGGCAAGGCTCCGGCCAAAAAGAACACCGCCTCGGCCAAGGCGCCGCAGAAGGGTTCCGTACTGGTAGCCCGAGCCACCAACTGATCGGCCCAGACTTCCTGGCTAAGTTCCTCGGCTCGCGAGGCAACCGACGCCGGGCCTGAGGATACTCCTACAGCCACCAGCCTTCCGATCACGCTCTGCGACAGGTGCTCTCCGCCGTCCTGCGGTCGAAGGGCGCGTGCTGAATGCGCAATTTTCATACTCCCTCTTTTTCCGTGTTGCACAATCGTTAAAACGGGGTATTCTAGGGGTGATTAGTGCGTTGACTAGAGGAGGCTTGCCTTAATGTTTGATAGTCCGAAATTCTTTGCCACAGACGAAGAAGAACTAGAAGACTTCCACGACTACGATGACGAGGAACACACTGGCCACGACTCCAAACTCGACGAATACGAAGACTCCGAAGACGACGACGAAGAGGAGGAAGAAGTTTCGGCGATCATAGTAGTCGAGGCCCCCGCCCCGGAGCCAGCTCCAGCGGCAGCGCCTCAAACACCCGCCCCCGCCCCCGCCGCGGAAGCGCCTCCCAAGAAACCCGTAGAGAAGGCCACCGTAGCCAAGAAGGCTCCGGCCGTCAAAAAAGCCCCGGCGAAGAAGGCTCCGGCCACCGCCAAAAAGGCTGTAGCCAAAAAAGCCCCCGCCAAGAAAGTGGCAGTGAAGAAGGCTCCGGCAGGGAAGGCTGCTAAAGCTAAAAAGGGCCCGGCCAAAAAAGCGGTCGCCAAGAAGGCCCCCGCTAAAAAGGCGGCAGCCAAAAAGGGTTCCGCCAAAAAGGCTGCTAAAAAGG
This sequence comes from Bryobacteraceae bacterium, assembly GCA_030038565.1. Taxonomy (GTDB): domain Bacteria; phylum Acidobacteriota; class Terriglobia; order Bryobacterales; family Bryobacteraceae; genus JOPF133. The sequence continues at coordinate 305 of JASHSS010000727.1, read as the reverse complement.
GCACCAAGCGCTAGGCTCGAGACCTGACCGGTCGCTTCGGACACAGGTGGGGCGCGGTTTGGGCCGCGCCTCCCTTAGCCTTCTTGGTTGACTACGCCCCGGGTTTGTTGACTACGCCCCGGCAACGCTCGAACAGGTCCAGCAGCGCATCCGCCTGCTCCTCCGGCGAACGATTGACGGGTTTGCCTGAAAAACCGGCCGACGATTGCGACGATCGTCCGTAACCTGTATTCACGGCAATGAACTTCATCAGCTCCAGGGCCACTTCATCCTTGCTGCGTGCGCCGCCCGCGGTGTTCTCAGGC
>JASHSS010000726.1 GCA_030038565.1 Bryobacteraceae bacterium | reverse complement strand
GCAGCCACATGGTGCTCCAGCGCGAGAGGCCCATCCACATCTGGGGCTGGGCCGCGCCCGGCGAGAAGGTCTCGGTGGCGCTTCGTGGAATCAGCCGCGAGACGGTCGCCGACAGCCTCGGAAACTGGAGCGTTTTTCTGCTCCCGGCGCCCACCGGCGGCCCGTACCAGCTCACCATCGCCGCCAGCAACAGAATTGTTCTGGACGACGTAATGATCGGCGACGTCTGGTTCGCCTCGGGCCAATCGAACATGGAGATGCCGCTCAAAGGCTTTGCCGGCGCGCCGTTGAAGGACTCCGCGGCGGAAATCGCCCACGCCGCGCAGCCGCGCATCCGGCTGCTCTTGATTCCCCGCAAAGCCGCGGACTTTCCGCTCCGCGACATCGACGCATCCTGGACCGCCTGCACTCCCGAGACGGCCGCCAATTTTTCTGCGGCGGCGTACTTCTTCGGGCGCGAGCTGGCCGGCCGCGAACATGTTCCCATCGGCCTCATCGACGCCACGTGGGGCGGCACGGTGGCGGAAGCCTGGATGAGCCTGCAGGCCATCTCCGCGGACGCGGCGCTAATGCCTCTGTTCGCCACGCGGGCCGGCATGATGCAGTCGCAAGCGGATAACGCGGCCATCCTGGCGAAGGAGAGGCACGAAGACGCGGCCGCCCGCGAGGCCGGCCAGGCGCCGCCGCCGCATCCCTGGCGCCCCGACCCGGCCTCCTGGGCTCCGGCCGCCCTGTTCAACGGAATGGTGGCTCCCGCGGCACCTTTCGGCATCAAGGGAGTGATCTGGTATCAGGGCGAGTCCAACAGCCGCCTGGACTTCGCACCCCTGTACGCCCGCATCTTTCCGGCGCTCATCGCGGACTGGCGGGCCCGGTGGCATGAAGGCGATTTCCCTTTTCTGTACGTGCAAATATCGAGCTTCAAATCCAACCCCACCGAAGCCTGGGCCGTCGTCCGCGAAGCCCAGCGCCGCACCCTCTCGGTGGCTAATACGGCCATGGTGGTGACCACGGATATCGGCGATCCGGGCAATGTGCATCCGGCCGACAAACAGACCGTGGGCGCCCGCCTGGCCCTGGCCGCGCGGGCCCTGGCGTACGGCGAACCGGTGGAATATTCCGGCCCGCTGTTCCGGCAGGCCACCACGGAGGGCGAAGCCATGCGCGTCTGGTTCGATCACACGGCCGCCGGACTGGTGGCCCGCGGCGCCGCCCTCGAGGGCTTCGAGATTGCCGGAGAGGATGGCCGGTTTGTAAAGGCCGACGCGCACATCGACGGCCCAACGGTGGTGGCCGCGGATGACCGCGTGCCGGCGCCCAGATTCGTCGTTACGGGTGGGCCAACGCGCCCGTGGTGAACCTCTATAATTCCGAGGGGCTGCCGGCCTCTCCGTTCACCTCGCAGGACACCATCCCGCTTCCCTAGTGGCCCGGCAGGCGAATCGCCTGCCCCACCGACCAGGCATTCAGCCTGCCCAAGCCCTACCCGCTTCCGACAGCGGCTTCCACCGCCTGCTTCATTTTGGCAAGCCCGGTTCTGGCGGTCTCCAGCGGGGTCGCCTTCCAATAGGCGGGATTGAACAGTTCCAGCGATAGCACCGCCGAAGGGTTAATGCGGGCGAGATCCCCCAGAATCTGTTTCAGGGGCGCCACGCCATCGCCCGGATACACCCGGTCGCGGTCGGTAATGGTCTCCCGCGGGGGCGTGGCCGGATAGTCGTTCATGTGCACTACCTGGACCGCCTGGCTGCTGAGCATGCGCAGCCCCTCAAAGGCCGATTGCCCCTTGTAGAGGTGAAACACATCCGCCAGCACGCAGGCTTTCGGGTGACCGGTTTGCATCGCGACAAACACCGCCTGGGCCAATTGGCGGAGGTTCACCGAGGTTCCCCAAAACTCCAACTCCGGGACCACCCCCGCCTGGTCTCCGAGTTCCAGAAGCGCGCGGTAGCGGTCGGCCATCTCCGTCCAGCCGAGGGCCGCACCGGTGTTGGCGCCGGCCGGAGGCGCCGCCATGCGCTGGCCGCCGATCTGCGCTACCGTCGCCAAGTCGCGCCGCGCCTGTTCCATGCCGACGGCCCGCTTGCCTGGGTCGTCCACGATCCACTGCGGAAAGGCAATCGCGCTTTCCACGGTCAGGCCCAGGTCCGCAATGCGCCGGCGCAGGTCCGCGAGCGATCCTCCCTGGCCCGCATAGGCATCGATCCCGCTGACCCACGGCTCGATGGCCTGGTACCCGGCCTTGGCGGAGGCCTCCACCATTTCCACCACGCCGGCTCGATAGCCCTGCAGCGTGGCGAAATTCAGGCAGTACCGGAATCCGCCCGGACTTGGGGAAGAGGCCGCCCGCGCCGCCAGAACCCCGCCGAGGGTTCCGCCCGACGCCAGAAATGCCCGCCGCGATGGTCTTGGTGTCATCGGTCATAGGATCTCACGCGCGGCCGCCGATGATCTACCGGCCCTGGCAGGCCGAAGGCGCGCCCAAGGCTTGCCGACCCTCGGCGCGTGGGCGGGTGGGGGAGGAGATTCGGCTATAAGCGCCAACTTACGCGCGTCCGGTCTCATTTCAGGCTACGGAAGACTCGGGGCTTCGTAAACGCTGAGCCGTCTTCTGGTTTACCTGCACGAAATAGGGCAGCCATCCGCGTGGATGTGCGTTACCTGTTTCAGGTAAGATTCAGGTTAGATTCCGTCCTAAACTAGGGGGTATGCGCGACGCTTCGTTTCGCTCGATTCTTGCCTTCGTTTTTTTCGCGTATTTCCCGCAGACCATTCTGGCGCAGAGTCACGATCCCTCAGGCGTCAGGACCAGTCTGAGGGATACAGACCCTGTCGATGTAGGAACAGTGATTTCTCGTGGACCGGGCTCCGTCACCGTCAAGAACGATCTATTTACCAGGGCTTTCCGAATTACCGCCCAAACCCAAGTCGAACGTGTCGATCACTCCCAGATTCAGGTCGGAGACTTGGTGGCTGTCCGTTGCCACTTCGATGGCGAGGGCGATTCGATCGCGGATTCCATCGAAGCCAATGTCGACCGCTGGGAAGGCGTAGTTATGAAGATCCTCGGAGATACCGTCTACATCAAATTTGACCCGCCGGCGAAGGGAACCGCTGAGGTGATTATCGATGGCGGGACCAAATTCAATTACTGTGCCAGCGATGACCTGAAACGTGACTGTACATTCGGCGATCTCAAGATCGGCCGCCATCTCGAAGCGGTCGGCTTTGTCGTGGGAAAGAGCGAGTTGCACGCTACGAGTGTGCTTAGCATTCAGAGGCACTGATGTTGTTTGTGATGTTGTTTGTGATGTTGTTTGAAAAGATCGCCCGTCGAGGAGTATGGCGTTTTATCCAGCCAAACCCGGTGAGCGGCGGCCCTGGCTCTGGACGAAGAACGGCAATCCCGGAAAACTGGCTCCTCCGTTTCCCGCCGCATACTGCTACGATAATCCGCTGCTAATGGACGAACCCGGTGAGATACGAATGTTCGACGATAGCTTCGCTGATGCGGACCTGCCCATGGTCAGTTTGCTCGACAAGCTATATGGTACAGTTCTGGGCGCGGCGAAGATGCATCCCCGCGTCCCCTTCCTCGCGGTGAGCCTTGCGGGCGACCCAATTCACCTGAAAGACACGGCGGCGAAAATGAAGTTCTTCTCTAGCCTCAAGCCGCGGGCGTAACCTCGACTTCTTTTGCGAGGCTAGTGGGTTCGGGGACCGGCTCCCCGAAGTCTCTGAGCGTTCGGATGTGCCCTTCGATGGCTTGCCGAATATTTCGTTCCGTTTCGTCGAGGCTGGCGCCTGTCGTGACGCAGCCAGGCAGGTCAGGAACGTAGGCGGCCCAATTATGTCTTGCCTGCTCAAAAATCACAGCGTACTTCCGTTTCATTGCTTCGTCTCCAGGCCCGCAGCCTTCTGGATGGACTTCAGCGTCCCCACTGGCAAGTCGTCACCCGGTTGACCCGGCACCGTTACAACATTGGGTTTCGAGGCGTGCTTGTAATGTTTGTGACTACCGGTTGTCCGAAGATGCCGCCAGCCGTCCTGTTACAATCAACTTCACGAGATCTCGAACCTTCACGTGTCTTCATTGTAATGCCACCCGAAAACATTTTGGCTGCGAAACAGGGGTTACCGCAGCTTGGCTCCGAGGGTTTACGACTCCGCCACGTATACCAAGCCAACCCGGCCAACCCCTCAGGGCCTGCGCGCTTCACGGCGAAGCCCTTCGTGCACCAACATCTTCAGCAGCGTCTGGTACCCGATGCCCTTTCGCGTCGCGAGTTCTCGCGCCTTCGCGACGTCAGGTTCGGGCAGGCGCAGGGCGATCTGAACGCTGACTGTGCGGTTCAGGTGGCCGACAAGACGCGATCCTTTCGACACGGCCGCAGCCTTTGCCGGTGCAGCGGCATTCTGCTTCACAAACTCGCGACCCTGGCGGCTGGCCCACCAGTCCGCCTCCTCCGCCTCGTTTGCGAACTTCGGAATTTGGATTTGTTTTTTCTTCATCGATTATTCCCCCCGCAGTCGCCGGGCGAGGTAGTCCCTCTCTTGCCCCGCGTCCAGATCGTACGCGGTCACGACCCGGATTCTCTCGCCGCGCTCGACCAAAACCAGGGCCAATAACCTCCCCGGGCCAGTCTCGCCGTAATAGACGTAGCGCATCTCCCCGCCAACGTCCTGCTCATATATTGGGATAGGGTCGTTCGAGAGCGCGCTTTCGACTTCTCCGGCTTTGATCCGATGGGCCCTAATCTTGCGAAGATTATGCTTATCCCAATCGAACACTTCTCATTGTATATGCAATGCATGACCTCTGGGCTGTACCGGTCGGGAAAAGGCGGTCCCGGAAAGTGCGACTGACCCGCCGGGACGTGTTGTCCCCTTCCGCCGATATGCCTTGCCAGAGGATTCCTCGCTACGCGATTCGCCTGCCTCGGCTCAGCGGCGGAAGAAACCGCCCGCGGCGCCCTTCAGCTTATCCAGCTTGGATCCGGTTTCGGCGGGCGCGGCGGGCGCGGGAGCTTCCGCCGACGCGGCCGCGGCCAATTCCGGGGCGTGCAGTTCGGCGCCG
>JASHSS010000725.1 GCA_030038565.1 Bryobacteraceae bacterium | reverse complement strand
CTATGGTATTGATGACCACCACTTCGCCGGCGTCGAGCAGGCCGAGATTCACGGTTTCCTTGCACGAATTCACCAACTGCTCCAGCAGCGGCTGCGCCAGGCGATTGAGCACCTGCTCGACCGGCTCGGTGCGCTGCAGGTCGAACAGCTTTTTGGCCATGCGATAGCTGCCGTCCGCGCGCCGGTCCAGGTATCCGCGGCCTTCCAGAGTCGTCAGAATCCGGTAGACCGTGGCCTTGGGAAAATCCACCTTGCGAGCCAGGTCGGCGAGCTTGTAACCGGTATCGGCGGCCTTGATGGTCTCCAGAATGTCCAGTGTTTTGTGGAGCACCCGGACGCCGGTTGGCGCCCCGTCAGTAGCCTTCATCGTTTCACATTGTAGTACAGCGCGTCGGGTCGGCGGCGTTCGACGCGAGAGGAACGGCGGGATCGTGTGCCGGGGTGGGCCGGTACGCGGGCGCGTCGCGTTGATCCCCGTTGACCCTTCAATCCGGCTTTCGCGATAATGGTTCAGGCGTTGGAGTTCGCCGCAACCGCCCCTCCCGGGGAAGATGACTCCTAAGAGGACTTCGTGGGGACGGTGTCGCTTTAGCTCGCCTCCAGGGGTCTCGTACCGAGGCAAAGGGTGAGCCGGATGGACGACGCGCCGAAAGACGGTGGTTTGAATCCGTCCCAGCGAAGGCACCTTCTGTCGAGTTGCCAGTACGCCGACAAACTCCTTTCGGAAATTGAAGCAGTTCTGGCTGCGGCGCAATCGAAGTCCCCGTTCCCCCGATTCCAGCCGGACATCTCACCGGCGCAGTCCAAGGTTGTTCAGGACTACATCTCCAGGGTGCGCGCCCAGGTGGTTCGGATCCTGGAGAGCCAAGGCGTGCCGATTCCAAGCGCCAACATCGGATCGGTGCATGCCATTCGCGTGACACTGGGGTTCGTCGACATTGCCTTTGACGAGTGCCGTCCGAAACGGATGGCTGGATACGGGGAGGTGTCGGCGGCCGCAAGTACTGAGGCGTCCGGCCTCGTCGATGAAATCCAAGGCATCCTGTCGAGGCTCGATTCGTATCTGGCGCAGGGACAGTCTGCCGACCTGGAGCAGCGCTTGCAGCGCCTCGGCGAGGCAGGCGGCGCCGTGGCGCTGGTGAAGGCCCTCGAACGCGCTATCAATCGGCACGGCCTGGTCGAGTTTCGGCCTGCTTTGGGGACGATCATCGACCGTCTGGAAAGCGAGAACTTCGAGATCGCCGTCTTCGGCCGTGTGAGTTCCGGCAAATCGTCTCTGCTGAACCATATTGTTGGGCAGGATGTGCTTCCGGTTGGCGTGAATCCCATTACGGCTGTGCCGACGCGCCTCGTGTATGGCGCCGCCGTGCGCGCCACGGCGTGGTTCGCGGACCGGAAGCCGGAGCAGTTCGCCATCGAACGGCTGGCGGAGTTCGTTACCGAGCAGCATAACCCGGCGAACATCCGCCACGTCACGCGGATTGTGGTGGAGCTGCCGGCGGCACGCCTCCGGGAAGGCATCGTTTACGTGGATACGCCAGGGCTTGGATCCCTCGCGACGTCCGGCGCCGCCGAAACCAAGGCCTACCTTCCGCGGTGCGATCTGGGAGTTGTTCTGATCGATGCCGGATCGACTCTTACCCAGGACGATCTGGCGACGGTTCAGACGCTCTACGATGCGGGAATTCCGGCGTCTGTATTGTTGAGCAAAGCCGATGTGCTGGCGCCGGCGGACTGCGAACGCGCACGCCGGTACGTAGCGGACCATCTCCGATTGGATTTAGGCTTGCAGCTTCCGGTGCACGCTGTGAGCATCAAGGCCGGATATGCGGACCTTCTCGGCAGATGGCTCGAAACCGAAATCCTCCCGCTGTACGATCGCCACGCGGAACTCGCGCGGCAATCGTTGAACCGGAAAATCGGCGCGCTTCGGCTGGGGGTGGAGGCCGCTCTACAAGTCCGGCTGAAGCGTGCGGATCATGCGATTGAGGTCGAAGCGCCGAGGCTGCGGGAATTGGAGACCGAACTGCGAACTGCCGCCGGCAGAATTGCGGAGGCGCGAACGCAGTCGATCGCCTTGGCCGACGCTTTCCGGGAATGCGCCGGGGACGTCATTCGGACGGCTGCCGCAAATTTGATTGACGCTTGGACGGCGGGAGGGGCCACGCGGACAAACCGAACCGCAATCAAAACCAGGCTGGAACAGGCCGCCGCGGATGAATCCGCGCGGATTGCGTCGGCTATTGAGCAGGTGGCTCGGAACGCGGGACGAGCGCTTGTCAAAGCAGGCACGGGGATCAGCTTCGAAAGCACGCCCGATGAGGACGAATTAACCGGCGTACTAAAGAACATGCCGCGCTTCGATTTGAGCAACCTCGAAATGGAGGTGCCTCCGAGCGCCATGGCCTCCATCCTCGGCCGGCGGTGGGCGGTCCGGCGCGTCGAACGCCGGATAAACTCCCAGGCGGGAAGGCAGATCGAGGATGCCTTGGGAATCTATGCGCGGGTGCTTCAAGCTTGGGTGAGCAAAACCTTTACGGAGTTGCAGGAACGGTTCGACGTTTACGCCGGCGCGTACCGGGCGCAGCTGGACCGTCTTCTGTCAGGCAAAGCGGCCAGCGCCGAAGACGAGCAGAGTTTGCGGGGCGACCTTGCGGCCCTGGCTTCCGCCGCGCAGGATCAGGCGGCTCTGCGGGAAGTCCCCGGTACGGCCGCATGAGCTGGTGTGCGGGTTATGGAACCGTGGGCGGCAGTGGATTCCCGGCAGTACATCGTGGCCTTCGAACTTCATTCGCCGCGCGGTTGCCCTCCCGACTTCCACCTGCCGCCCTCTCTGTCAGGCTTTGATACAGGGCTATTCCTGCCTCGCGACGACCCGGATTGGTTCGGGCGGTGCTCGTACCCGCCGCGCATATTGCTTTTGAAGGGTAGCGTGCTTTATATCCTGCCGCACCCGAGCACTCACGGGCCGGCTTGCGAATGCCCAATCGAAAAACTCGTCTCGGTCGAATCGGGGCAAATGCTTTTGAAAGGTTGGCTCCGCTTTACCGGAGCCGGATTCGACTGCACGCTCCCTTACAACACGCGCGGTTTCCCGTGCGTGTTCAGCTTTATGCGCCGGTTGCGGGACAAGGCTCTCGGCGGTGCGGCGCCAAACGGCGCGCCGGAAGTACGGCTCGGAGCCGGTCTTGATATCAAGTTCGCCAATGCATTGACGCGAGAACTGGACTCCGGAGAACAAGTAGCGGCGCAATTCTTTCAACCGCCGAAGGAATTGAAATCGAACCGATGGCTGATTCCACGGCGGCACTGGCTCCCCGGAGATCTGGTGGTAGTAACCGGCCGGCGCCTGCTGTGGATCTCGGACCGGGAACGGGGGTCGTATTCCCGATACGGGAGCGTCACATCGTACGCTCCGCTTGGCGCGGTACGGGCCCTGGAACTGATTCCGGATAGAGGCGGATTAACACTGGACGTCGCGCTGAGGGGAGAATCCCATTGGCAAATTCCGATCCGGCCGGAAAACCGGCGAGACGCGGATGATTTCGCGGCCGTTGTGGGCCGCAGCCGAAACTGATTCCGGCGCCTGTGAGAGGTGTCGAGGCGGCGTTCCAGGCGGCCTATCCCGCGAATTTGGTAACCGTATCGATCCGCAGAGCGCTGAACCTCACGTGGCGGCCGGAAAGGTATTGCGCCTGAGTAGCCAGCCGGCACATCTCGATAATCTGCCCCGGGGTTCCTCGTGCGCTCTCCAGGACTTTATCGCGGAATTCATCCAAGTCCAGGTTGCGCAGCTTAAAGTGGTCGGCGGCAGTTTCAAACAGTTGCTCTGCCTCCCGCTCGTGGAGCGGTGGGATATTCAGCATCTGTCCGGGATTCCAAAACAGTCTGGCCAACGCTCCCAAGCGAAACGCATCCCGCGATGCCGCGAAGAGGGCCATGCCGGGCGTGTGATAGATCCGTTGCAAGAAGCGGTATGTGGGAAACCCGGCGCCGGAGATTCCGTCCAGGATGATTGGAACCGGAGAGCTTTCGATCGCGCCCCAAACCAGCCCTTTGAGGCGAATGCTACTTTGCGCCGCGAGCCACCTTGGGGCATCGGCGCCGGGTTTCGCGCGGCGGAGAAAATCGGCATGGCGCGCGCCGATCAAAGTCCGGGCAATCGCCGCCAACAATGCATGGAGTGTGGGCTCCCACACAACGTACAAAACGTTTGCATTGCGGCGCAGGGCTTCGTGGATGAGTCTGGTTTTGCCGCTCCCTTGAGGACCCAGTACTAACAGCGGCTCGCGATTGCGGAACGCCAGACTCAGGCGTTGGAGTTCCTTTTCCATCGCCACCAGAGGAAGCGGTGTTTCCATTCCCACTACCCGGTTACTCACGACGAGTACGCGGAAACCGCGCGGTGCTCGTCAGGTTGTGGGCCGGTCCACCCATATGCGTGCCCAGGTCGGTTCAGGCTTGGCTGTAAAGGGATTTGGCCTCTGGCCCCTACAGCACCTTATGCTACAGGAGTCATTGGCCGCTGGAGAGCGGCGGTTGGGGCGAACTCCACCGCGCCTGATCAGAGCATACTGCAATGCCGCCCTTGCCGCAAGGCAAGCGCTGGTGACGCATTCGGTCTCGCGAACGGGCGTCCGCTCGCTTCCCCCGCGCCCCACCGAAGTTCTCACGCACGGGCGCCGGGCGTCGCACGTCAGGCCCTGAAGGCGGCATGCGACGCTTTGACACTGCGGAATTCGTCGCTGGCGAACTGCTCAGCGCTCTGGCCTATTCGCGGACGCACCCGCCGCGCGCGAAAATGAGCACTCCGCCGGCAGCATGTGCGCCACCCGTTCCCGGCGGACGACAATCGCCAGCGGAAAGCCCGACGCCCTGGAACTATCTCGTTAGCCTGCTGTCCTGGTCTTCTCAGGGGCCTGTCTGGCCGCCATCTGGGCCTGCATGCGTTTCTTCATCTCTTCCGGAGCAACGTCCTCTTTGTGTGTGGCCATCGACCATGAATGACCGAAAGGATCCAGCAGCGTCCCATAGCGATCGCCCCAGAACATATCGGCAACTGGCCTGGTGACTTTCCCGCCCGCACCGACAGCCTTGTTGAACGCGGTGTCCACATCTTTGACGTACAGAAACAGCCCGCCCGTAGTGCCACCCAGCGATTGGGGCGCCTTGGCGTCCATTTGCGGCATCTCGTCGGCCAGCATGACCGTCGAATCGCCTATCTGGAGTTCAGCATGGCCGATCTTTCCCGGTGGTCCCTCCATCCGAACGGTCTCTTTGGCGCCGAAGGCCCGTTTGTAAAAGTCAATCGCCTTCGCCGCGTCGCTAACAACCAGGTACGGCGTCACCGTATGATAACCCTGCGGAATGGCTTGTACTTGACCTGACATAAATCCCTCCTCAAATTGGACTCGATACAGTCAAGTTTATGATCCATGGAGGCAAAATCGCAGTGACTTTTGGCACCCTCCCGCGGATTTCGCCGGCGCCGCGTTCGATGTCGCGCAATCGCCGCAACGGCGGCCTCGCAGCCCCGTTCCCCTTCATGATTCGATCAGCTTCCGAAGATAATCGCGCTCCATTTTCACCTCGTCGATTTGTCGCGGCCCGGAGATCTCCCGCTCGATCGTCACCGGTCCCTTGTAGTTCAACTCTTTCAGCCGGGCAATGATCTTCGGAAAATCGACTTTTCCGTGGGGAATCGCGACTTCCTTGCCCAGGTCCCGCGGATTCGTCGGGTAAAGGCCGTCTTTGGCGTGCATATTCTTCACGTACTTCCCGATAACGTCCAGCGCGTCCAGGGGATTTCCCTTGCCGTAAAGGATCAGGTTCGCCGTATCGAGGTTGGCTCCCTGGTTCTCCAGCCCCACATCCTCGAACGTTCTCAACAGCGTAATCGGCGTTTCTGTTCCCGTCTCATACAGGAAGTCCTGGCCGTTCCGTTTACAATGTCCCACGACTTCTTTCAGCGCCTCGACGACTTCCCGGTAGAGCATCTCGTTCGGATCTTCGGGAATGAACCCGACATGAATGCGCACCGCCGGAATGCCCAATTGTTTCGCAAAGTCGGAGCATTGCTTGATCTTCTCGATGCGCTGCGCGCGATAGGTTCGGGGAACGAGGCCAAGTGTCAGTGGTCCTTCGTTAAAGTTGTAGATGTCCGGGCCCGGGCCGGACGTGCCGAGCGCCGTGGCCACGATGTGGTACTTCCTTAGCGCCGCGCCCACCTGCCGAACCAACTCGTCGTCGAGGCGCCCGATCTCGAGTTGGCAGGTCGGGAGATCCAATTCGTGCACTGTGGCGATCGCCCGGTCTGGATCGTTCCCGATTCCGATGATCACGCCGAGCGCAAAGGGATGGAACGGCTGCGGAACCGGCGCCGGCTGGCTTGCCTCCTGTTGTGGTGCGGCCGCGATCGCCAGGTCCGCGGCCACTCCGGCCCACCCCACGGCGAGTGCTCCCCCGGCTGACGTTTTCAGGAAATCCCGGCGGCTGTCCTTATTCATTTGTTAACCTCCTGCTTCTATCTCACGGCGGTGTCCCGTTCGGGCGCCATGCTAATAGTGGACCACCTCCGCGCGTCGGCGCAAAGGCCCCGTGCCCGGGAATCCGCCATCCCCGGGCGACTCGCCCGCGCGCCGCAGCTCGCCCGGGCGAACCGGGGGCGGGTAAGCGTTGTCCGGCGCCGCGTCCTACGGTCCCGAGAGGCCTCGCGTGCTGCGGGCGGGACGCTCCTCATAAGCTGAAGACGGCCAGAAACTCCAGTTGATTGCGATTGTACCTGGTCGATCCGGCGGGAGTGTCGGATGCCCAGCGGGTGAACCGTATCACCGGCTCGATCCTCAGCCGGAACAGGTGAACCTCGATACCCACCCCGCCCGTGATACCGTAGCTCGAGAGGCGCCCTCCGTTGACCTCCTGCGGCAGCCGGAAGGATGGACCCAGCTCGACCAGCGGCTCGGCCCGCGACAGCAGAAATTCGTATTTGGCGACCACCGGGAACTCCCATGTGACATCGGCGGGACTTCGGGCCGCCGCGTTCAGCGCGGAGAGGGCCGCGGATTCCGACGCGGTTAGTGCCGTTCCGTTCGGGACGCTCCAATAGTTCAGCTCGGGAAGCGGGCAGTGCATGGCGTCAATTTCCAACGCCAGGTCCATCGGGAGCTGAATCTCCACGGATGGTCCGATCTGAAAGCCGCTCTCGCCGATCGATACACTCGTGGCAGTGAAGGGCGGAAGGCTTCCGTACTGCACCGGGCCAGTCTCGGCAACCGAGCGGAAGTCGGCGGTGAGCGTCGAGCCAAGCACGACACCCAGAGAAACATTCGCGCCCAGAGGGCGGATATTCTCGTCCGAAGTCGAAGTCAGGGCTGCCAGGAATTCGACTTGATTGGGATTCCAGCCGGCGGCCAGGCTGGCGCTGGTGGAGGCCCAATGCGTATAGCGCAGCATGGGAGCGATGCTCAGGTTGTGCCAAATGTGGAATTCCACGCCCGCGCCAGCGCTGAATCCGCTATCCGCCGGCGCGCCGGTTCGGAAAGAGGGTCCGGCTTCCACGAAGGGCTTGCCGAATGGAAGCGAAAACCCGTACCTGGCGAGCACCGGAAACTCCCAGGTGACGTTGGCGCCCGGTTGGTGTCCCGCGGGATAGCTGTGCCACACGCCGTCGAACTCCAGAGAGAGATTTCGCGGCAGGCTCCACTTAATCATCGCCCCCGCGATCGGCGCCGTGGTGGATTGGATGCCCCTGGACAGGTTGGCGCCGGCGATCACGCCCACGGAGAGATTCTGCGCGAAGCCGGCCCCCGCCAGGGCGGCCAGGACAAGCAAACGGAGAACCATGAAACGACTACGCGAGAGATCCGAGCCGGGTTTCCGCCGGCCGCCGTGACAGGGGCGCCGGTCGGCCGCACGCACCCGCGGCGGGCGCCTGCGACTCGAATCGGGCCGGAACCCTTTAACCCGCTACAACATCACCCGCTGACATCTGTAAGGTTTGTTCGGCGTCGGCAACCGTTCGATACCGCGTGAAAACATCTTCGATTTTACACATGCGGAACAGTTCCCAGATGCGGTCGTTAAGTCCGGCCAGGAGGAGGTTTCTGCAGGTCCGTTCGAAGGATACGTACATCCCGATCAGCACTCCCAACCCGCTGGAGTCGACATAGCGCACGCGGCTCATGTCGATGACCAGAATGGCCGGCTCGTGCTGGCGCACGAAGTCGCGGAAGCGAAAGGCCGTTTCCGCATTTAACACACCCTCGAGCACCATGACCTTCTCCGTAGGGCGCGCACCGTCGAAGACATTGATTAGGAGTTTATTGTCGGCCATAGCACTCTGGAGTGTAACACCGCGGACCAGTCGCGGAACCGCCCGATATCAGGTGCCCGGCGGCCGCCCGCTGCGGCTCGCTCGTGCCGGCCCCCCGGACCGGCAGCGCAACGCGTGCTGCGGCCGGCGTCGCCGATCGCCCGGCCATGGACGGCCACAACTGAACCCGGTTAGCTCTTTTTGAAGATGGCGGCCAAGGCACGCATGCGCGATGCATCGGCCGGGGACTTCGCGGAGGCGGCGTCCTTTTCAAGACTGTTTCCGATGGTCTTGAGGTTGTTGCTGTCCTTGCGCGTGGAACCCGGCGCCTCAACCTTGGCGATGGCCGCCTTAACCGCGGCGATGCGCGTGGCGGCGAGCGCGCCGCTCCGGTCCAACTGCTCCACATACGCCTTGGCAACGATCAGGTTTTGCGGCCAGACGATCTGCGGCTGGCTCTGCACGTTGAGAATGTCGAAGTGCACCTGGTTAGCGGCGTCGATCTCCTCCTGCGTGATGAATTTGCTCGGCATCATACGGAACACATCGACGCCGCGCGCAATCTCGGAGCCGTAGATATAGCCGTTGTACCAGTAAACCGACCAGAAGCCGCCGGTGCCGCGCTTGACGGCGTCGAGGGGGCCGCGGTCGAAGTAGGCGATCTCGAAGGGATGCGTGGGGTCGGTGAAGTCTACCATGGACACGCCGCCCTGATACCAGGCCTGAACGAAGATGTCCCGGCCGGGGACGGGAACCAGGGAGCCGTTGTGCGCCACGCAGTTCTCGAGGTCGGTCTGCGGGGCGGGCATCTTGTAATAGGACGCCAGCGTCAATTTACGATTCGAAAGGCTGAAGATGGCGTCCGCGCCCCAGTGCATCGGGTCGGTGGGACGGCAACGAGGTTGTGCGCCGCCGCCCCATTCATCGGTGTAGAGAACCTTGGAGCCGTCATTGCTAAATGTGGCGGAGTGCCAGTAAGCGTAGTTGGGATCGCTGACTGCTTCGATGCGCTTGGGATTGACCGGGTCGGAGATGTCGAGCAGGATTCCGTTGCCCGAGCAGGCCCCGGCGGCCAGGCCGATGGCGGAGTAAATGGTAATATCGTGGCACTGGTTCGTGGTAGAGGTGGCCTGGGTGCCCTCACCGTGGGTGCCACCCTGCCAGAGGCCATCCACATCGCCGGTTTGCGTGTCGGTAAAGATGCGCGGGCTCGAAACGATCCTGGCCTGCTCCGGGTGAGCCAGGGGCACCTTGATGATGTCGATGCGGAAGAGGGCGGTCTCCGGGTTGGCCTTCGGATCGCCGCCGGAGCAGCCGGCCAGTTCTTCGCCCTGGCGGACGGGGCCGGTGCCGGAGATGTAGACGTAGATGTTGTCCTTGTCCTTGGGGTCAACCAGGAGCGAGTGCGTATGCGATCCGCGGCAGCTTTGCACGGCTGCGACCTGTCTGGGGTTGGCCATGTCGCTGATGTCGAAAATGCGCACGCCGCGGAATCGATCCGGACTGGGGGGCGGGGGAGGACGCCGTCCGCCACCGCCCGCGGGGGGAGCGCCCGGCGCGCCGGGCGCCGCCGCCTCGGCAGTCGGCTGAGTCGGGGGCGTGGCATTGGCGGGAACCGGGATTCCCTGCGTGCCGCAATCGATACGTCCGTTCATGGCTTCGGCCGACATAAAGAGCAGATTGCCGTAAACCGAAACGTCGCCCTGTCCGCCGGGGCAAACCAGCGAAGTGCCGAGTTTGATCTTGGCAGGGGCATCGATGTCATAAAAGTTGATGCCGTTGTAGTTGCCGACGAAGAGATGGTTGCCGCTAAAGGCCAGGTCGGAATTCACTGAACCGGTATTGATGGTCGGGCCACGGCCGCCGCGGCCGCCCGCAGGTGGATTGGCGGGTGGGGCGGCATTGGGGTCGGGCGCGAATCCGGGCGGCTTTGGGAGACTGGCGATCTTCTCGAGGCCGAAGATCGCCTCGCCGGCATCATAGAGGCCCGGTTTCAGGCCGATGCGCGGATCGTCGGCGCCCGCTCGCGGGTTGGAATAGACCTTTGCCGGCAAAGCCTTGCTGGGGTCGGGCTGCTGGCGGCCTTGCGCCGTGCAGATTGCGGGTACGGCGAGGGCCGCGGCAAGCCAGAGGCCTGCGCTGTAAGGGCCGGAGTATCTTCGTGAAGTCATGGCTTCTCCTTCTCAAGCATGGCGCGCATAATTTTGATCTCTGCGCTCTGGGTGCTGTCGATGTCGGTGGCGAAGTCGAACAGGATGGGGTCCTGGGCAGCCCCGGGGGTTTTAAAAAGGTCATCCACCATGGTGAGCGCGCCGCCATGGTGTTGGATCATTCCGGTGAGGAAGAGATGATCAAACCGCGCGCCTCGGGCCTTGGCGAGCGCGCTCATCTGCGCCGGGGTCAGCATGCCGGGCATAAGCATGTTCATGTTTTTCATGTCGGCTGCGCTCATATGGCTGTGGTCCATGTGCATGACGGTCGGTTGGCCGCGGCTTTCGAGCCACCGCTTCATGAACCCGATTTCGTCACTTTGCGAGATGGAGATCTTCTCGCCAAAGGCTTTGAGGGCGGGACTCTTGCCCCGCGTGCGGAGGAGCGCGACCATGTCCACGGCCTGCGAGTGGTGCATGATCATGCCTTGCATGAATTCGACATCGGCAGGGAAGGGAGGTTTGGACGGGATGAGAACCGACGATTCGGAAAGAACCCTGCTGGGCTGACCGGGCGCGCCGGGCTGGACGATGCGGGCGGTTTGCCGGGCCGGCGCCCAAAGCGCGCTCAGGAAGAGAATCGGGATCCAGAAAAACTGAGTGCGAGCCATGCGTTACTATACAACCCCGATTTTCGTAGAGTCAATTGGCGGATCTTTGGAAGCTGTCCCACACCGTCACTCCCGCGTCAAACTGCGCCGACCAAAAGACCACGCTGCGAGCAGCATCCAAACCACAGCCTGATCCAGGCCGTACACCAGGGCTGTCAGATGCTCGGTCCAGGGTGTCGGCTTGAGGGAGGAGGAGGAGATCGCCAGGAAATTGGTTTCCGAAAGCAGGTTCATGGAGGGCAGCACATAGAACAGCCCGTGGCGCAGCCACTGCGGAAAAGACCCCACACCGAAAGCTATGGACGAAGGGGCCACCAAGCCGGCTGCCACGCCCGAGATCATCACGATGACAAATGCGAAGACCGGATGCATGGCCGTCACCAGCCAGATCGCCAGGGCCGCATAGATGCCGTAGCGCACCATCGGGTAAACCAACAACACCCAGGGATTGGTAGCTAAGCGCTGGCCGCCGATCCAAGCCAGCAGGTTACTCACCGCAAACATAAAAACCACGTAGACGGCCATTAACATCAGCACGCCGCAGTACTTACTCAGCAGAAACTCCCAGCGTCGCACGGGGCGCGCCATCACCGCCAAAATCGTGCCGGTCTTCATCTCGGAAGCCACGGCATCGGCCGCCGACCAGGCCGCCAGCATGCTGCCAAACCCGCTCACCATCGTCATGATCGCGGATATCAGCGAGATAATCATCTCCGGCGCCTGTGCCGGCATATCCGCGCTCATGGATTTGAAGGTCAGAAGCGGCGTCATCATCAACAGTACAATGCACAGGAAACCGGCGAAGAACAGGATGATGAGCCTGTTGCGCAGCAGGGACAGGAAGGTGGTCCATGCCAGGATGCGGATTCTCACCGGGCGCCTCCCACCAGGTTCAGAAAAACGTCCTCCAGGGTGTCTTTGAGCGGATTCACCCGCACCACATCGCAGCCCGCGGCCCACAGCGTCTCGATCGCCTCGCGCTTTTGGCCGGCTTCCACCAGCACGCGGATGCCGTGAGCGCCGCGCTCGATCTCGGCGCCGCGGCCGCGAGCCGCGCGTTCCGCGTCCTCGGACAATTGATCGACCACGATCTCTACGCGCAGGCCGGCGCGCAGGATCTCGTCGAGCCGGCCCGCGCGCACCAGCCGGCCCTTATCGATGATGACCACGCGGTCGCAGATCTGCTCCACTTCCGGCAGGATGTGGGAGCTTAGAAACACGGTCTTGCCCGCCTGTTTGAGCGAATGAACCAGGCCGAGCACTTCCTTGCGCCCCGCCGGATCCAGGCCCGAAGTCGGCTCGTCGAAAACCAGCAGCTGCGGATCTCCGATGAGCGCCTGCGCAATTCCCAGCCGCTGCACCATGCCGCGTGAATACCGGGCGATGCGCAGCGATTCGTAACCGGCCAGGTTTACCTGCGCCAGCAGGCCGGCAATCAGGCCGAACGGATCGGGGACCCGCCGTCCGGAGAGCGCCAGGTGCAGCGCCAGCACCTTCGGACCGGTGAGAAAGCGGTAGAAGGCGAAGTTCTCGGGCAGGAAGCCGATTTGCGCCTTGGCGCGAATGTCGCCGGGCGGGTAATCGAGAACCCGCGCTTGGCCTGAATTCGGGAACAGGAAGCCCATCAGGATGCCGATGCTGGTGGTTTTGCCCGCGCCGTTGGGGCCCAGGAACCCACACACCTCGCCCGCCGACACCGTGAAAGAGACGTCGTTGAGCGCCTCGATGCGCTCTTCGCCGAAGAGCCGCTTGTAAACCTTGGTGACGCCCGCGAATTCAATCGCGGCGGTCACCGCGCGCCTCCCATGGGGTTGTAGTTTGGAATTGCGAGTTGCTGCGCGATCATCGCGTCGATGCCCATCACGAACCCGACGTGCGAGAAAATCACCTTTCCGGCCTTATCGATGACGAACAGCGCGGGGATGGCATCCACGCTATAACTATCCGATACGCGGTTGTCGGAATCGAGTAACACCGGAAACGGAAGCTGCATGGTTTTGGCGGCGCCCTGGGCGGCATCCCTGGTGGCATCCACGCTGATGGCCAGGATTTCGAAATCCTGGTTAGCCCTGTGTTGCTCCCGATAGAACTTCACCAGCACCGGCAATTCCAGGCGGCAGGGGCCGCACCAGCTTGCCCAAAAAGTAGTCACCAGGGTCTTGCCGCGGTAGCCGGCCAGCGAGATCCGCCGCCCGTCCAGCGATTCCAGTTCGAATGCGGGAGCCGGCTTGCCGATCAACCGCGAAGGCGCGCCTTCGAGACGCGTGCCCATTTCCATCGCCTTAGCCCGCCAGGTAATCCAGACGCTGAAGACAGCCAGAGCGCCGAGGGCCAGAACCGAACCGAGGGGCGGCCGTGAACGCATTCCAGGCGATTATATCGAAGCCTGGCTGCCGGAAGCCAAGCTCCCGTTTTCGTCTGCGATCATCGAGGGCGCCCGGCCGCTATAGCGCTCTAGTACCTGCCACACCAGGGCAGGCGGCCAAGGTTTTGCGGCGCGAGCATAACGGGTCGGGTTTCCAGGCGTCATCGGCTCGCCTACCCGGCCGGCGCGGTCAGAGGGATGGGCGCCTGGGCTTCGCTGGTGTGGCGCGCGAGACGGGTGGGCGCCCATGCCGGCTTCGCCGAGCCTGGAGACGATGCAGGAATGCGCTATGTCTTCGGGGTGGCTCACCGGACGGGAACCCGCCCTCGACCATCCCGCCCGCCCCGACGATGGAACTCGCCGGATCTTCCGCATCCGCCCCCGATCACACTGGTGGTGAGTTGCCGGCCCAATCAAGGTCGAAGCGGGCAAACGTGATCCGTTCCACCGCGCTCCGCTCGCCCCGCTCGTACAGCACACCGATGGTTCCATCTCCGAGCGCAACCACCGTGGAATACGCGGCAGGCCCGGCGTGAATGACTCTGGCCGCCGGCCACGTGCGGCCGCCGTCGTGGCTCAATCTCACCGTAAGGTTCTCGCGCCGGAGGGAAGCAGCGTTGGTGAAAATAATCAGGTCTCGACCCCTCCCGCGATAGCGTGTCAATCCCGCATTACAACCGGGGTCCACCAGCGCCGGATCGTGCGCGGGCGCCTCGAATGTGACGCCGCCGTCATGCGATCGCGCAACCATACGGGTCTTGCCGTCGCGCATATTTTGAAGAATAATGCCTTTCGAAACTTCGACGGCCTTGCTCTCATCCGTATCGGGGCCGATCGCCGGCCCGATCTTCCAACTCTTGCCGCCATCGTCGCTATAGGCGTTGCGGGACGACACGACTCGATTGCCGTCGCGAACCACCATGGGGACGAGGTAACGCCCCCTTGAGGTTTGAAGGTGAGTGCCTGACGTAGCAAACATGGCCTCCCACGAGGGGTCTTTGAATTGTGGTGTGAGATCTGCCGGAGGCGACCAGTGATCGCCGTCGTCATCGCTGTAAATGGCGTGGACTTGCAAGGTGTCTGGGCCCGTCAGGGCGCCGGGCTTCGCCGTGGAGAAGCCGATCCCGGCTGGACCGTAGGTGTGAAAACACCAGATGCGCCCCGTCTGGCGATCGAGTAATAGGGAAGCGTCGCCTACGCCGCCCGCGCTGACGGCGCGGATCGTGACGGCAGAGGACCAGGTGCGGCCGCGGTCCCAACTGCGGCGCATTACCAAAGAGATCCGCGCTGGGAGATCCCGAGCGCTGTCATGGCGCGCATCCGCCACCGCCAGGAGGGTTCTTTTGCGGGTTTCGAGCAATGCCGGGATGCGATAGGTATGCACCCCCGCCTCGCCCTGGCGGAACACGTCAACCTGCTCGAAACCCGGCGCTTTGGCCGGCGATGACCAGGGCGCCAGGGCCAGCGGCCAGATAGAGCGTCGAGTGAACCGGGAAGGCATCCTCAAACTACTACTATCACAAGAACTTTGTCGTAAAATTTCAGGAGCTTATACCTTCGGGAGGTCCATGCAGACGACTATGTTCGCCGCACTCCTTGCAGTCTCGGGCGCCGCCCTGTCGATGTCCGCCGCCGGCGCCGCGCTGCTCGTAATCGGGCTATGGGCCGCCAAGAACGATATGGCCCAGGCTCGCGGTATCGACAGGATCGTAGCCCTGACGCACGTGTGCTTCGCCGTTCCGCTGGCGGTCTTCGGCGCGGAACATCTTTCCAGCCACGGGTCCATGCTGGCGCTGGTGCCGTCGTACATGCCCTGGCGTATGTTTTGGGTCTATTTCGTCGGCTGTGCGCTGATCGCCGCATCGCTCAGCATCGCCACTAGGCGTCTGGTGCGGTGGTCCGGCCTGCTGTTCGGCGCAATGATGTTCCTCTTTGTGGCCATGCTGCACCTGCCGGGAGCGCTCGCCGCCGGCGGCCGAATCCCATGGACGATCGTCGCCCGGGAAATGTGCTTCGGCGGAGCCGGCTGGGTTTTGGCGGGAATTGCGATGCTCGGGGATCGCGGTGGGCTGGCTAAAGGCCTCATCACGGTGGGCCGCGTGCCGATCGCGATCGCGGCTATCTTTTTCGGCGTGGAGCACTTTTTGCATCCGCTGGGACTCCCCGGAGTTCCGCTCCTGAAACAGATGCCCCCGTGGGTTCCCGTTCGCGCCTTCATCGACTATCTGACCGGCGCATTCTTAATAGTCGGCGGCCTCTGTTTTCTGCTGTCGCGGAAGACGCGCCTGGCGGCCACGTGTCTGGGCGCCTGGATCGTGCTCCTGGTTGTGGTGATCTACGGGCCTGTCCTGATCGGGGCCCTGGCAGACCCGAGTAGCGGCGTCGAGATCGAAGGAGTCAACTACTTCGCCGACACGCTCCTTTTCGGCGGAGCAATTCTCTCGCTGGCTGGCGCCAGCCGGAAGTAACCGGCAGCGGTCTTGGATCGTACGCGGATGGTAGTGTACGATTGCAACAGCGCCCCGAGCGTAAGGACGGCGCTTGACGAGCAAGGAGAAAAGAAAACATGAAATTGGCGCCAGCGGCGTTGCTTCTCACCCTGGCCTCGGCGGCCTTCGCCCAGGTCAATTTGGGCGAACAGAAGCCCGAAGCCAGCCTGCCCTTCACCATGACCACGGTGGCCACTTTTAAGCTGCCCTGGCGGCTGGCCTTCCTGCCCGATGGACGCATGCTGGTCACCGAAAAGGTCGGGCCGGTCTGGCTGGTGTCGCAGCAGGGAGAGAAGATTCAGGTCGAGAATACGCCCCCCGTCTATTACCAGGGTCAGAGCGGCATGCACGGCGTCTTCCTCTCGCCCCATTACGCCACCGACCACAGCATCTATCTCACTTATGCCGCGCCCGGTGACTATGGCGGAGGGCTGGCGCTCGC
>JASHSS010000724.1 GCA_030038565.1 Bryobacteraceae bacterium | reverse complement strand
GGCGTCTGCTCAAAATCGGTCAGGTTCATTGAAACCTGCGCCAGACCGCGCACCAGGAATCCCGATCCTTTGACGAAACGCATTCCGCCTGATGAAAAGCGGACTGCCTTGGCGATTTTCCTGGCGATCTCGACATCGGGTGTGTTGAGAAAAATGTTGCAGGCGATCAAAAATTTGCGCGCGCCCACTACGACTGCCCCTGCGGTAGGATGCAGGCGCGCCTCGCCGAAATCGGGTTTACGCGCGGGGTTGCCGGCGATTTCGTCGCGTATCCCTTCAAACTGTCCGCGGCGGATATTCTCAAGATTCTGTCGCTCGGGTGTGGTGGCTGCGGCTTCGTACAGATAAACCGGAACCTGGTAGCGCTTCCAGATTTCGGCTCCGGCATGGCGCGCCATGGCTACGCAATCCTCGAGTGTGACGCCGTCAATAGGAATAAACGGAACCACATCGGCCGCTCCCAGGCGCGGATGCGCACCCTGGTGGCGCGTAAGGTCGATGAGTTCGGCGGCTTTGCCCACGCCGCGAATCGCGGCTTCCTGGATGGCCTCGCGTTCGCCTGCCAGCGTGATGACCGAGCGATTGTGGTCGGCATCCATCTCGCGGTCGAGCAGATACACCCCGGGCAGTTTCATGGCTTCGACAATGGCATCGACCTTGGCCGCGTCGCGCCCTTCAGAGAAGTTCGGCACGCATTCCACTAATGTGTTGGGCACGGCAAGAAGGATACGATTTGCGGCTTTCATGCAGCAACCTGCCCGATGGGTTCGTTCAGGCAAGCCGCAACGCGATTCGCGGTCCTGCATATTTCCGAGCGCGGGCGTATTCTGTGGATCAGTCTCCGGGATGACGGCGAAATGCCGCGTTCCGCCGCTCTCCCGGTGGTTCATCAAGAGGTGTCTATGGCAACGACAACGGTTCCCATTGTCCGCGCGCCGCGCGGCACGGAATTGCACTGCAAGGGATGGCAGCAGGAGGCGGCGCTGCGTTGCCTGATGAACAACCTCGATCCTGAAAATGCCGAGCGGCCCGCCGATCTGGTCGTCTATGGCGGCATCGGCAAAGCGGCGCGCAACTGGGAGTGCTACCACGCCATCGTGCGCGAGTTGGAGCGGCTCGGCAGCGACGAGACGCTCCTGGTGCAGTCGGGCAAGCCGGTCGCGGTGTTTCCCACGCACGAAATGGCCCCGCGCGTTTTGATCGCCAACTCCAATCTGGTGGGCAAATGGGCCACGTGGGAGCATTTCAACGAGCTGGACCGCAAGGGCCTGATGATGTATGGCCAGATGACCGCGGGAAGCTGGATCTACATCGGCACGCAGGGGATTTTGCAGGGGACGTATCAGACTTTCGCAGCTCTGGCAGAGCGTCACTTTGGCGGAACGCTCAAGGGCAGGCTGGTCGTGACGGGCGGAATGGGCGGAATGGGCGGCGCGCAGCCGCTTTCCGTGACGCTCAACGGCGGCGTAGTGCTGGTTGTGGAAGTAGATCGCAGCCGGATTGAGCGGCGCGTGGCCACGCGGTACTGCGATCAGATCGCCGAAGACCTTGACGAAGCTCTGCGCCTTTGCGAAGAGGCGCGGCGCGAAGGGCGCGCACTTTCAGTGGGACTGGTGGGCAACTGCGGCGAGGTGCTGCCCGAAATCGTCCGCCGCGGTGTGCACGTCGATGTGGTGACCGACCAGACCAGCGCGCACGATCCGCTCAACGGCTACATCCCGGTGCTCGACACCACGCCCGACGCCGCGCGGCGCGTCCGGCGCGACCCCCTTGCTGCGGCTGCCGAGCTGCGGCGCCGCGATCCCGAGGAGTATGTGCGCCGCTCCACGGCGACCATGGTTGTGCATGTGAATGCGTTGCTCGCATTGCAGCGCGCGGGCGCGGTTGTTTTTGATTACGGCAACAACATCCGCCGCTTTGCGTTCGACGCCGGCTGCGCCGACGCGTTTCTAATTCCCGGCTTCGTGCCTGAGTACATTCGTCCGCTCTTCTGCACCGGCCAGGGGCCATTTCGCTGGGTGGCGCTCTCAGGCGATCCCAAAGACATCAATCGCACCGATGAGCTGGCGCTCGAGCTCTTCCCCGAGAATCAGATCCTGACCAACTGGCTGCGCCTGGCGCGCGGCCGATTTGCATTCCAGGGGTTGCCGGCGCGCATCTGCTGGCTGGGCTATGGCGAACGCGCGCTGATGGGCGAGGCCATCAACGACCTGGTGCGCAAGGGCGAGATCTCGGCGCCCATCGCGATGGGCCGCGATCATCTCGACACCGGCTCGGTTGCCAGCCCCTATCGCGAGACCGAGAAGATGCTCGACGGCTCCGATGCGGTTGCGGACTGGCCGATTCTGAACGCGCTGCTCAATACTGCTTCAGGAGCTACGTGGGTGAGCTTCCATCACGGCGGCGGCGTAGGAATGGGCTACTCGCTGCACGCCGGGCAAGTGACGGTTGCCGATGGAACCGAGATGGCATCGCGCAAAATCGAGCGGGTGCTCAATAACGATCCGGGGCTGGGCGTGGCGCGCCACGCCGACGCGGGGTACGAGCTGGCGCAGAAGACGGCGCGGGAGCGCGGCATCGCGATCCCGATGGCAGAAAGGCAGCCGTGACCGGATCGTTGGCGGTCGTGAATATCGGACAACTGGTTACACTCGCGGGACCAGCGCGGCCCCGTGTGGGCGCGGAACTCCGCGAGTTGAGCATCATTCCAGATGCGACGCTGCTGGTGGAAGACGGCCGCATCGTTGCTGCCGGCCCGCATCGCGAGGTCCAGTCCAAAGGGCTGCCCCACGCAGTGGTGGATGCACAGGGCTGCTGCGTCACGCCCGGTTTTGTTGACGCCCACACGCACATGGTCTTTGCGGGCAACCGCGCGCAAGAATTCGAGCAGCGCATTGCCGGCGCCAGCTACCAGCAGATTGCCGCAGCCGGCGGCGGCATTCTGAGAACAGTGAAAGCAACGCGCGCGGCGTCGGAAGACGATCTGCTGGCCGAGTCGCGCCAGCACCGCGATTGGATGCTGCGCTCGGGCACGACGACCGCCGAGGTCAAGTCCGGTTATGGGCTGGAGCGCGAGACGGAACTGCGCATGTTGCGAGTGATAGCCCGCTTGAACGCCGAGGGGCCCATGCGCATCGTGCCCACGCTGCTGGCGGCGCACACCATTCCGCTGGAGTTTACAGAGCGCCGCGCCGAGTACGTTCGCTGGATCGCGGAGCAACTCATTCCCGAAGCCGCATCGCTCAAGCTCGCACGTTTCTGCGACGTCTTCTGCGACGATCACGCTTTCACCGTGGAAGAATCGCGCACTGTGCTCACCGCGGCGCGCGCCCACGGACTGGAGCTGCGCCTTCACGCCGAGCAGTTCCGCCCCGGTACGGGGGCCGCTCTGGCTGCCGAGTTGCGCGCGCGCACGGCAGACCATCTTGAAACCGCCACGCAAGAAACGCTCGACGCATTGCGCGCCGCGGCCGTGCAGCCGGTGTTGCTGCCCGGCTCGGTCTTTGCGCTGGGGCGCAGCGATTATCCGCCGGCTCGAGCCATGGTGGAGCGCGGCCTGGCCATCGTGCTGGCCAGTGACTTCAATCCGGGCTCATCGCCCATTGCATCCATGCCGTTCGTCCTCTCGCTTGGTTGCGTGCAGATGGCGCTCACGCCTGCAGAGGCGCTGAGCGCCGCCACCATCAACGCGGCATGGAGCGTGGACCTCGGCGACCGCACTGGCTCTCTCGAGACCGGCAAGCAGGCCGACTTCTTGATCCACGAGTTTGCCGACTACCGCGAACTGGCTTACTTTATTGCGGCGCCTGCGCGGCCGCGGGTTTTTGTTGCCGGCCAGGAGGCGGCTCTCAAGGGATAGGCTGCGACGCTCACTCGGCGACGCCATCAAATGCGCCTTCGCGCATGGCCTCGACCAGCCGGTTGATATCGGGCGTCGACGGCCGGTCGGCTGCGAGAGGAGGAACAATCGAGCGGATGGCGGCGTGCACCTGCTCAATCTGCGTGCCGGGCCGCAGCGGCTGCCGGTAGTCCAAGCCCTGCGCGGCGCACAAGAGTTCAATGGCCAGAACCTGTTCCACATTTTCGACAACCTGCCTGAGCTTGAGCGCGGCGGTC
>JASHSS010000723.1 GCA_030038565.1 Bryobacteraceae bacterium | reverse complement strand
ACCGTCTGGGCGTGGTCAAAGAAGGGAGGTGTGTCTATGCAAGCGCGAGCAAGCCCGAGAAAACGGTTCTGAGCAAGTAGATCTCCAAATATCGAGCTAAGCAGACCCTTAATTACCTGTTTAGACAATTTTGGAGCCGAGTTTTGCAAGCCGTTCCCCAAGTTCGGTAAATCGATTTCCTTTCCCTTCTACAACTTCCAGACGCACCTACCGGGCCATCGCAAGCCTCCGTGCTACATGTGAGCCTTCGGAAAGGACTCTTCGATGAACCAACCGTCCTCGCCCCTGATCGAAACGCCCGAGGAACTCGCCCGCCTGCGCGAAGACCTCATCGCCTTTTACCGCCCCCTCAATGTCCGGGAGCGCCTGGCTGTCGAGCGCGTCGCCCTCGCCCAGCAGTCCCTCCTCCGTGCCGCGCGCCTCGAATCGAGCCTGTTCGCCAATCCCCCCGGCAAGGAACTCCACTCCGTTCTCGAAACCGAGGCCTTCAAGTTCTTCCTGCGCTACCAAGCCCAGGCCGAGCGCACGTACAAGTACGCCATCGACGAGTTGATGTACCTCCGGTCCGAGCGCCCGCTCGTCCTCCCCGTGCCGAAGCCCGCCGCGCCCGTTCTCGAGGCGCGGCCCGCGCAGTCCTCCTCAGCCGGTGCGCAGTCTTCACCCCCGCGCCCGCCGGCATCCACTCCAACTGTAGCTGCTGTGGCCACCGCATCGGCCGCCGCTTCCCGCAACCCCGCGAACCTGGCCCTGCGCCTGTAGGCGCGCGTGTCGCGCCTGACTGCTTGCCGGCCGCCGCGCTTTACACCTTGCTGACGTCTTCCGCCTGCAGTCCCTTGGGTCCCTGCTTCACCTCGAATTCCACTTGCGCGCCTTCCTCCAGGCTGCGGTAGCCATTCGCCTGGATGGCGGTAAAGTGAACGAACACATCCTCGCCGTTGGCTCGCTGGATAAATCCGTAGCCCTTGGCGGCATTAAACCACTTCACGGTGCCTTTTTCCCTCACTCAACTTCTCCTCGATCACGCTTGATCGCGCACCCGAAGCCTCCCGCCGGGAAGTTTCGGAAAGCGCCTGAAACAAAGTCTTACAATTGCGTAAGGTATTGTCGCATCTGGCATTTGTATGGTCAAGGACAAAAGCCCCCAGGGCGAACCCGCCATCGTCGAGCGCATCCGGGGCGCCGCCACGTCGGCTGGCTACCCGGCCGCCTCCCACACCGGCCTGGTCTTAGGCATCGGCGACGATTGCGCCATCTTCCGCCCCCGCGCCGGGCGGGAGCTTCTGTTCACCACCGACATGCTGATCGAAGGCCGCCACTTCCTGCGCCATACCCACCGCCCGGCCGATCTGGGGTGGAAGGCGCTGGCGCGCGGCCTCAGCGATATCGCCGCCATGGGCGGGGCGCCGCGTTTCAGCCTGGTCTCGCTGGCGCTTCCCGAATGGGCCGGCCAATCCTTTGTGGACGGTTTCTACAAAGGATTGCTGCTCCTGGCTCGCCAGACCGGCACTCCCCTGGCCGGCGGCGATCTGGCCCGCTCCGTCACGCTTTTCTGCGATATCGTGGTGTGCGGCGAAGTTCCCCGTGCGGGCGCTTTGCGCCGCGATACCGCCCGCTCCGGAGATGCCGTCTACGTTTCCGGCGCTCTGGGCGGCTCCGCCGTGGGCCTCGCGCGCGGCCGCGGTCCGGCCTGGCGCCGTCATCTCCGGCCCGTGCCCCGGCTGGCGCTCGGCCATTTCTTGCGCACCCGCCTCCACGCTACCGCGGCTTTGGATCTCAGCGACGGCCTCTCGCTCGATCTCCATCGTCTGGCGCTTGCCTCCGGCCTGCACGCCGCCATCGAAGCGCCGCCCTGTTTCCCCGGCGCTTCCCTCGAACAGGCCCTCCATGGCGGCGAAGATTACGAACTGCTGTTCACCGTTCCCCCGCGCACCCCGGTCCCCGCGCGGTTCGAGCGCCTCCCGCTCACGCGAATTGGTACCATGCAAAAAGGCCGGCCGGGGGTGGTGCTTCTCGCGGGCAAACCCTTGCCACCCCTCGGCTTCGACCATTTTCGCCGCTCATGAACACTCCCGATCCTACCCCCGTCGTCGATTTGATTGAGGCCTTCCGCCGCTCCAAGACCATGTTCGCGGCCCTCACCCTGGGCGTTTTCGATCACCTCCACCAAAACCCCGCCACGGCCCCCTCTGTGGCCGCCCAACTGGGTACCCACCCCGCCGCGACCGAACAACTGCTGGATGGTTGCGCGGCCCTCGGCCTGCTCGTGAAGCGCCAGGACCAGTACGCCAACCACGCCCTGGCCGACGCCTATCTGTGGTCCGGAAGCCCCTATTATCTGGGCGGCTACATCGAATACTCGGACCAGGCCCTCTATCCCATGTGGGGCAACCTCGCCACCGCGCTGAAGGAAGGCACCCACCGCTGGACCCAGACTTTCGGCCTCGCCGGCCCCCTCTTCAATCACTTCTTCCGCACCCCCGAGGCCCAGCGCGCCTTCCTCCTCGGCATGCACGGCTTTGGCATGCTCAGTTCCCCGCGCGTGGTCACGGCCTTCGACCTGAGCGCCTACCGCACCCTGGCCGATCTGGGCGGCGCCACCGGCCACCTCACCATCGCCGCCTGCGAGCGCTATCCCGGCCTCCGCGGCATCGTGTTCGACCTGCCCGGTCCCGCCGCCATGGCCCGCGAGCAGGTGGCTCTCTCCTCCGCCCGCGACCGCATCCAGGTGGTGGAAGGCGACTTCTTCCAGGACCCGCTGCCGCCTGCCGATCTTTACGCCGTGGGCCGCATCCTGCACGATTGGTCGGAGGACAAGATTGTCCCGCTGCTCCGCAAAATCTTTCAGGCGTTGCCGTCCGAAGGCGCCCTGCTGGTGGCTGAGAAACTGCTCCACGACGATGGCGTCGGCCCGGTTTCCGCGAGCATGCAGTCGCTGAACATGCTGATCTGCGCCGAAGGCCGCGAGCGCACCCTGGGCGGCTACACCCGCCTGCTGCGCGAAGCCGGTTTCGCGACCGTGGATGGCTGGCGCACCGGTTCGCCCCTCGACGCGATCCTCGCCGTGAAAGCGTGACTGCCGGGAACCCGGAAAACCGGCGCCCGTCCGCCCGTCGAACCCCCCTGCCGACCCGACCGTCCGCAGCGGACCGCCGCACCCGTCGCCCAGTGTCCGAGAAACCGGCCTCCGCCCGTCTGAACCGGCTGCGGGGCCGCTCGCCGAACCTGCCCCCGGCAATGCTCTCTGACCCGCCCGTCCGCAGCGAACCGCCGCACCCGTGACCCAGCGTCCGGCAAACCGGCTCCCGACAGCCCCGTCGAACCGGCTGGCGCCTCCGGCGAAATGCCACCCGAAAACGGTGCGCCCCCGTCAAGTGAGGTGTCCGCGATTGCCGCGTCAGGCAAACCAGACAAAAATTGAGAGAATCGGGTCCGTTCGCTTACTAAAGTGGCTGAGGACCGGATGGGCTGGCTGGATCGCTGGATTCTTTTGATTTTGGCGCCCATGGCGCTGTGGATCCTGATCAGCGGCCTGGACGATCTGTTCATCACCGCGGTCTTTTTCGCCACGCGCCGCGGCCGCTTTCGCTGGCCTTCGTCCGAGGAATTGGACGCCTGCCCCGAGCGGCGCATCGCTATCCTGGTCCCGCTGTGGCGCGAGCAGGGCGTCATCGGCCAGATGCTGGACCGCAATCTGGCGGCCCTTCGCTACCATAACTACGACGTCTTCGTGGGCGTCTACCCCAACGACGAACCGACCGTGCAGGCGGTAACCGAGACCGCCGCGCGGCATCCCCGCGTCCACATGGCCATGGCATCCGGCAACGGGCCGACCTCCAAGGGCGACAACCTCAACTCCATCTTTGCCTTCCTGCGGTGCTTCGAGGCTCTCCGCGGCTGCCACTTCGACGTGATCATGACCCACGATGCCGAGGACCTCATCCATCCCGATTCGCTGCGCATGATCAACTGGCTCTCCCGGAAGTATGCCATGGTGCAGGTCCCCGTCCTGGCCTTGCCCACGGGCATCCGCGAGTTTACCCACGGCCTGTACTGCGACGAATTTGGCGAGTATCAGCAGAAGGATATCCCGGTACGCCAGTACTTGGGCGGGTTTCTGCCTTCCAACGGCGTGGGCGCTGGATTCGAGCGCGGCGCCCTCGAGCATCTGGCGTCCACCCGCGGAGGGCGGATCTTCGATCCTCAGTGTCTCACCGAAGACTACGAAAACGGTTTCGGCTTGCACGCCCTGGGCTATCCCCAGATTTTCGTGCCCCTGCGGTTTTCCGCCGAGGGCCTGATGGCCACACGGGAATACTTTCCCCGCGGCTGGTCGGCCGCTGTCCGGCAGCGCAGCCGGTGGGTGGCCGGCATCGCCCTACAAGGCTGGGAGCGGCACGGCTGGCGCGTCCCCTGGAAGCAGATCTACTGGTTCTGGCGCGACCGCAAGGGCTTAGTAGGCAGCCTGCTCTCCCCGCTCGCCAACCTGGTCCTGGTGTATGGCATCGGCGGTTGGCTGGCCGCCGGCCGCAACCCGTTGGTGTGGAACATGGCCCGGGTCATGCCGCCCTGGCTCGGCTACTGCTGTCTGTCTACCCTGGAGATCTCCCTCGTCCAGATGGCGGTGCGGATGTGGCTGAGCAGCCGCATCTACGGTTGGCGGTTCGCCGCCGCGTCGCCTCTGCGGCTGCCGTGGGGCAACCTGGTGAACTTCGTCGCCACCACCCGCGCCGTCGCCCAGTTCCTGCGGGCCCACTGGCAGAAGCGCTCGCTGGCCTGGATGAAGACCGACCACGTCTACCTGGCGTCGGGATCGGCCGCGCCCGGCCAGCCCAAGCTGGGCGAGGTGCTGGTGCGCATGCGCTCTATCAGCCTGGGCGAGTTGGAGGATGCCTTGTGCGCGTGCCCTCCGGATCTTCGCCTGGGCGAGTATCTCATCGCCCGGTGCGGTCTGCCCCGCGAGCGGTTGTATCAGGCGCTCAGCACCCAGTCCGGGATTCCGCTGGGAATCCCCGGCAACCTGAAATGGAGCCTGCAGGCTACCCGCGTCCTGCCCGCCGAATGGGCCCGCCGCTGGAAGGTCTTGCCCTACCGTCTGGTGGCCGGCCAGCTTCACGTGGTCACTTCCGAAATCCCTTCCGAGCGCATGGTCCGGGAACTGGCCGAGATTTCCAACCTGGAACTCCGTTTTCGCCTGGTGCTGCCCGACCACTTCGAAGCGCTCGCGGATGCCTATCTGCCGGCGGAGCAACCGGCGGTCAGCCGAACTGTCCGAGCGGCCGGTCAACGGCCATCGGCGATCCACTTTCCGCCGCCCGCGGTCATCCGGCCCCTGGGGACGGGGAGTTGAAAGCCAACCGCTCACCCGTGGTAGATTGGCTCTCAGAGATCGGCGCTGCCGGTCGCTGAGGGCCGAAAGCTGACTGCGGATTATCGGATTCGACTGGCGACGTTCGACGACATCACCGCGCTCGAAGCGCTCATTCCGCTTTCCGTCCGCAAACTCCAGGCCGAGACCTACAGCCCTTCCCAGATCGAGGCCGCCCTGGGAACCGTATTCGGGGTGGACACCCAACTGATCCGCGACCGTTCCTACTATGTCGCCGAAGCCGAAAGTGCCCTGGTGGGTTGTGGAGGCTGGAGCCGCCGGCAGACGCTCTTCGGCAGCGACCACGGACCCGTGAAAGACGACAGCTTCCTCGATCCCGCCACCGAACCGGCCCGCGTGCGGGCCTTCTTCGTCCATCCGGATTGGGCGCGCCGGGGAATCGGCCGGGCAATCCTGCGCGAATGCGAAGCCGCGGCGGCAGCCATGGGTTTCCGCACCCTGGAACTCGCCTCCACTCTGGCTGGCATCCCGCTGTACCGGGCGTGCGGCTTCATGCCCCTGGAACCTATGCCCGTAGCCTTGGGCAATGGGCAAATGCTTCCGATCGTCAGGATGCGAAAGACGTTGTAGCCGCGGGCGCGCTCAATCGCACTTCCGCAGCCAACGTCGCCGGCCGCACCTGCGGCGGCCCCATCACCGGAGCCTCCGCCAGTCCCAACGTCCTCCGGCCGCCGAACAACAAGTTCGTCCCGGTATGATCGGCTACTCTGTGGCCAGGAATTGAAACCGTATTCCACAGCAACCGTGCCGCCTTGGGTGGTGCTGGTGACGTAGCGGGGCAGATCCCCGGCCATGATCTGGGCGCTGGTTTTCTGGCTGCGTTGGCCGAAGAAGACAAGGCGTTGGAGACTTGCCGGATGAAAGTGTGGGACGCGCACGTCCCCGCCGGAGCGGCGCGTGTTATAGTGTTGCCTATGCCGGCTGGCTACCTTCCCATCCTGGTTTTTCTCGTAGTGGCTATTCTCTTTCCGATCGTGGCGATCGTGGCCGCCAAGCTGGTTCGGCCGTCGGCTCCATTCACCTCCAAACTGGAGGCTTACGAGTGCGGGATCAAGGCCGCCAGCGACTCCCGCGGGCGCTATACGGTGCGTTTTTATATCGTCGCCATCCTCTTCGTGATCTTCGATGTGGAAACCATTTTTCTGTTTCCCTGGGCTGTACGGTATCGGGAACTGGGCTGGTTCGGCGTCGCGGAAGTGGCGGTGTTTCTGATCATCCTGGTGTTCGGATACATCTGGGCACTGAAGAAGGGTGCACTTGAGTGGGTCTGACACAACGCCGTTTTTCTGTCTTTCTCCTGATCTTCATTTCCGGGTCTTTGCAAGCCGCGCCGATGTTGCGGCTGGTTACGAGCGTGGTGGGGCCGGTCTCGGCCGCGGCCGGCACTTCGCCGGCGGCCCAGACGCTGGAGGCCTATAACGCCGGGGACGGGTCGTTGACCCTGACCCTCACCCCCGATCCCACGGCCCCGTGGCTCACCGCGGCGGTGGGGGCGGCGCGCGCCTGCACCACCACCACGGCCGCCACTTCCTGCATCCCCTTGACGTTCAGCTTTCAAACCGCCAGCCTGGCCACCGGAATGTATACCGCGGCGGTCACCGTCGCGGCCTCCAGCGCGGTGGATTCTCCGCAGGTGGTGACGGTGACGGTGCAGGTGGGCGGAGGTGTGCCCAATTCGGTGGGACAGACGCAACCTCTCTACGTGGCTCCCGGCGGAACGGCCAGCGTGTCGTTTTCCACCAACAGCTATGTCAACGGCCGCGCTACCACGCAATCCGGCGGGAACTGGCTTTCGCTGACCCTGGAGGGATCTGGCAGCTTCCGATTCGTGCTGCCCTACCAGATCAACCTGACGCCTGCCGCGAACCTGGCGCCGGGCGCCTACAACGGCAGCCTGGTGACTAGCGGGTCCACCTTCGCTCCCGACAACAAGACCATTCCGGTGACCATGCAGGTGACCACTCAGCCTATTGCCGTGCCCTCCGCCAGCCAGATCAGCCTGGTGCTGGCGCAGGGCGGCCCGGCCATGACCTACCCGTTCCTCCCGGCTCTCTCGCTGAGCAATAACGGGCAGGGAACCCTGGCGGTACAGAACATTTCAGCCACCGGTACGGGCGTGAGCGCGTACAACTACAACAATTCCGGCCTGGGCATCGTGACGGTAGACCCCACCGGCCTCGCGCCAGGAAACTACACCGGGTCGGTCACGATCACCTGCAACGCGGTGAATTGCCCCATCAGCGTGCCGGTGAGTTTCCAGGTGGTGGCGCAGGGGGCGCCCTACATCTACTATCAGGGCGCTGTGAACAACGCCACGCAACTGGCGGGCGACACGGTTTGCCCGGGCGATTGGATGGCGCTCCTGGGCCAGCAACTTTCGCTCGATGCCTACACGGCCGCCTCGACCGTTCCGCTGCCCACGCAGTTGGCCGACGCCACGGTTCTGGTGAACGGCGAAGCGGCGCCGCTGTACTACACTTCCTACGGCCAAATTGCCTTTCAGATGCCCAGCGACACGGCGCTGGGAACGGCGCAGGTCCAGATGCAGCGCAGCGGGCAGGCGAGCAACATTGTCTCGGTGAACGTGGCGACCCGCGCGCCGCGAATCGTGGTGGTGACGGACGACTGCGCTACGGGCTGCCATCTGAGGAACACGACCACGCCGGCCTCGCCCGGCGATACGATCGTGCTGTGGGCCTACGGCCTGGGGCCGACTACGCCCGCGGTGGCGGCGGGCGCCGTGCCACCGGCCAATACCGTCGTGACTCCAACCCCGCTGGTGAACCTGGGCGCCGGCGTCGGGTCGCTCAACCTCACTCCCGTATTCGCCGGGATGACCGAAATCGGGTTGTACCAGATCAACGTGACCATTCCGTCCGTGGGTTCGCCCTTGGGCATTGTCCCGGTGAGCCTGGTGTTTGCCGATACCATCAGCAACGACATCCAGATCCTGATTCAATAGCCGCCGGCCGGGGGCGGCCGTTTACGGGTTCGGGGAACGCCGCTGCAGCGGCTTGGGGCTGTCCTGCTGGGGCTGCGCGGGCTGTTGCGCTGGCGGCGCCGGCTGCTGCGAGGGCGCGGCCTGCTGCGGCGCCGAAGATGCGGAATTCAGCTCGGACTTCTTGTATTTGGCATCGCTGACGTAGCCGATCGCTTCATTGTCTTTGAGCTGGTTTACCACCACCTCGATGGGCTGGGGACGATCGGCGACCGTGAACAGCAGAGGCTCGTAGAGATTGACGTGCTTCTTTTCCAGTTGCTGGTCGTCCACGGTCAGGGTGAGATCGAAGTACTTGTGCTTCAGGTTCACCCTCCGCAGCGAAAGGCTCAGCGGTCCGACGCGCTGAAACTGCTTGGACTTGTTGAGATCGAACTCGAAGTAGTTCCGCTCGCCGCGTTTTTGGAGGGCCACCAACTCGGTGTGGTTCTTCGCAATGGACCCGCTTAACTCGTCGTGATCGGAGCTTAGCTTAGCCTCCAGGTCCTGGCGGTTCTGGTCGGCCTGCTGGCGCGCGTCGGCAATCTGCTTCTGCTGGTCGGCGAGGTCCGCCTGCAATTGGCGGAAGCGCTCGTCATCGGGGTTGCGGCGGGGCGTGCTCTGCCGGGTGACGGGGCGCGGCTTGGGCCGCGCGACGGCGCGGTGGACAGGTTCCGGCGGCGGGGCCGCGGGGACTACGGGAGCCTCGGCGCCCACGGGGACCATGGCGGTCACCGGCGGCGGGGGCGGCGTCTCGAGCGGACTGGGTTTATCGGCGAGGGCCTGGAGTTGGGTCTGCACTTGCCGCAGCGAAGCGCTGAGGGCCTGGTTCGAAGCAGCCAGTTCGCGCGAGCGGCTGCGCTCGTGACCCAGGCTGACGAGGCTATACAAAGAGATTCCGCCCAAAGCTACGATGGCGGCGGGCAAGCCCCAGCCCATCAACGTCAACGCGCCCCGTTCGGGGTTTGGATTGGAATTTAGCATGTGGCGCCTCCAAGAGAAAGATCGAAGCTGATGTGAGCAATTCCCGTACCACGCTTTTGGGCGCGGATGGAGCTGGTTGGACGCGGATTCAGGGAAAGACGACCAGGAAAAAAGTTCCATAAGCCGCCGATTTGACACTGCGGAGCGAGCCTGTAATTCCGCGCGTCAGGGTGCCCGCTGGTACCATAAGGGTTGGATTCCGTGAAACCGTCCCCCATCCCCTGGCCTCAGGTTTACCTGTGCGTTTTCCTGACGACGCTTGCCACGCTGCTGCTGGAGCTGTCGCTGACGCGCATCTTTTCGGTGGTGTTTTATTACCACCTGGCGTTTCTGGCCATCTCGATCGCGCTTTTCGGGTTGGGGATCGGCGGGGTGTTTTCGTACGTGGTAGCGGGCTGGAACGCGCCGCTGTTTACGCGGCTGGGGCGGCTGAGCGCCATCAACAGCTTCCTGGTGCTGCTGGCGCTCTTCACGGTCCTGCGGCAGGGCAACCAGCTTTCCAACTGGGACCTGGGGCTGGTCTATTTCACGACGTCGCTGCCGTTCTTTGTTTCGGGGGTGATCGTCTCGCTGGCGATTTCCGAAACCATCCAGAGGGTCAACCGGGTGTACTTCTTCGACCTGCTGGGCGCCTCCGGCGGATGCCTGGTGCTGGTGCCGCTGCTCGGCTGGTTCGGGGGCCCGAACACGGTAATTGCGGCGGCGGTGTTTTTCGCCGTGGCGGCGGCGGTGTGGCACAGCATGGCCGGATCGGTGATGGGGCGGGGAAGCAGCGTGGCGCTGGCGCTGGTCCTGGTGGGGCTGCTCACCTACAATCGCCAGCATCCGCTGATCGACGTGACGCATTCCAAGGGGCAGACGCTGGCGAGCTGCGCGGCCACGCCGGAAAAGCCGGTGACGGGCTGCGAGGCGTGGACGCGCTGGAACACTTTCTCGCGCATCGCGCTGGTGGACCACACCCGCAAGGACGGCCGCTACGACATCGTGATCGATGGCGACGCGGCCACATCGGTGTTCGGGTTCGATCTGAACCACCTGAGCCAGAGCGACGAACGCGAACTGCGCGAGCACGGCGAGTACCTGCCGTACATCGTGCGGCCGGGCGCCAGGACCCTGGTGATCGGGCCGGGCGGCGGATGGGATGTGGCGCGCGCGCTGGCTTCCGGCAGCCACGACATAACGGCCGTGGAGATCAACCCGATCATCGCCACGACGATTATGCGGGAGAAATTCCGCGACCTGAGCCACGACCTGTACCTTCGGCCGGACGTGCACGTGGAAGAGGAGGATGGGCGCAGCTTCGTCCGGCGCAGCAAAGACAAGTACCAGGTGTTGCAGGCCACCTTGGTGGACACCTGGGCCTCCACGGCGGCGGGGGCGTTCGCGCTCACCGAAAGCAGCCTGTACACCACCGACGCCTTCCGCGACTACCTGTTGCATCTGACCGACGATGGCCTGGTGGCGATGACGCGCTGGGGACTGGAGCCGCCGCGCGAATCGCTGCGGCTGATTTCGCTGGCCATGGAAGCGCTGGGGCAGTTGGGCGAGAGCAACCCGGCGACGCACGTGATCGTAGGGCGCGAAGGGATCGCCGCGGAGGGCTGGGCCAGGGACACCGTGCTGATTGCGCGCAAACCATTTTCGGCCGAGGATGTAGCGCACGCGCGGGCGTTGATGGAGGCGGCTCACATGACCGTGGTGTACCTGCCGGGTGTGGAGACCCACAATCCGTTCTACGACCTGCTGCACAGCGCCGACCCGGAAGAGTATCAGCGCCGCTACACATTCGACATCAGCCCGGTGACCGACAACCGGCCGTTCTTCTTTTACACGGTGCAGCCGCGGTACCTGTGGAAGTTCCTCACTACGGCGTCGCACGATACGGCCGACTACAAGAACAACACCGCGGTGCCGCTGCTGTTCGGACTGATGGGCGTGAGCCTGGTAGCCACGGCGCTGATTCTGATCGCGCCGCCGCTGGTATTGGGCACGCGGCTGCCGCGGCAGAAGGGCGTGCGCAGCTTCCTGATGTATTTTCTGTTCGTGGGCGCGGGGTACATTCTAATCGAAGTGGGGCTGATTCAGAAATTCGTGCTGTTCCTGGGGCACCCTGTATACGCGCTCGCGGTGGTGATCTTCTCGATGCTGGTTTCGAGCGGCTTGGGAAGCTTCTGGAGCCGGCGCCTGCTGGGCAAGCACGAAGGGCGGTTGATCAAGGCGCTGGGAACGGTGGCGCTGCTGGCGGCGGCCCTGGCGCTGATTCTTTCGGGGCTGCTCTCGTCGCTGGTGTGGCTGCCGCTGGCCTTGAAGGCGGGGCTCACGGTGGTGTTGATCGCGCCCCTGGGGTTCGCCATGGGGATGCCGTTTCCGACGGCGCTGGCGCGGCTGGAGGAGTGGCATTCGCCTTCGCTGCGCTGGGCTTGGTCGCTGAACGCGGCTTCGAGCGTGCTCGGGTCGGTGGGAGCGCTGGTGTGCGCGATTTACCTGGGGCTGGTGCAGACGCTGATTATCGGCGGCCTTTTTTACCTCGCCGCGCTGGCGGTAGTGGCGCGCGTGCGGCCCTCCTCCGAGCCGCCGGGAGTGCCGATGGGGCCGGGGCGAGTAGTGCTGGCGAAATAGGCTATTCGTAGCGCAGGGCGCGGAGGGGATCGATGCGCGCGGCGCGGGCGGCGGGCAGCAAGCCGGCGGCGAGGCCGGCAATGAGCAGAGTGGCGGCGGTGGCGGCGAGGGTGGCCGCGTCGAAGGGTTTCACGCCGAAGAGCAGGCTGGCGATCAGGCGGGTGAGCGCGAAAGCCGCGGGCAGGCCCACGGCGATGCCGCAGGCGACCACGGCCAGGGATTCGCGCAACACCATCCAGAGCACTGCGACGCGCCCGGCGCCCAAGGCCATGCGGATGCCGATTTCGCCGGTCCGCCGCGCCACTCCATAAGCCATCGTGCCGTATAAGCCGACGGCCACCAGGAGGAGCGCCAGCAGGCCGAAAGAGCTGGTGATCCTGGCGAACATTCGTTCGTAGCGCAGCGACTCGTCCATTTGTTCTTCCTGGGTTTTCACGCCGATCAGCGGCAGGTTGGGGTACACGGAACGGATCGCCGCCCGCAGCGCCGCAACCATCGCCAGCGGATCGCCCGCCGTGCGGACTTCGAAGCACATGCGGCCCACGGCATATTTGTCCACCGAGTAGGGGATATATGCGGTGCGGGGCGGATCGCCGCGCACGCGGTCGAACTTGGCATTCTTCGCCACCCCGATGATTTCGTAGCTGCCGGCGGCATCGAAATGGTCGCTCAGCGAGAGGCGATGGCCCAGCGGATTGCGGCCGGGGAAGAAGTGGCGCGCCATAGCGTCGTTGATGACGGCGACCCGGCGGCCGTCCATATCCTGGCGGCCAATTCCGCGGCCCAGGAGCAGGGGAATCCCCATGGTTTCGAGAAAATCCGGCCCCACCTGGTTCC
>JASHSS010000722.1 GCA_030038565.1 Bryobacteraceae bacterium | reverse complement strand
AGTGCTGGCCGACATCTTCCTGGGGAAGATCACCAAGTGGAACGACAAGAGGTTGGCCGCCGCTAACCCGGGCGTGAAATTGCCAAACGCGGAAATCATCGTAGTGCACCGCTCCGATGGCAGCGGCACCACGTTTTGCTTTACCGACTTCCTGGCCAAAGTCAGCCCGGAGTGGAAGAGCAAGGTCGGGCCGCCGAATGGCTCCGTCAACTGGCCCGTGGGCTTAGGTGGGAAGGGCAATGAAGGCGTGGCCGGATTCATCAAGCAAAACCCCGGCTCGCTCGGTTATGTAGAGCTGTTTTACGCTGTGCAGGAGAAGATGCTGTATGGTTCCGTCAAGAATTCGGCCGGTGTGTTCCTGAGGGCCAGTTTGGAGAGCGTTACGGCCGCGGCGGCAGCCACGGCCAAAAACATGCCAGCCGATTTCCGTGTTTCGATTACCAACGCACCCGATAAGGGCGCCTATCCGATCTCTACTTTCACCTGGCTGCTGGTGCCCACGAAGATCCCGGACGCGGCCAAAGAAAAAGCGATCACCGGCTTCCTGCAGTGGATGTTGACCGATGGGCAAAAGTATCCAGCGAGCCTGTCTTACGCCCCGCTGCCCAAGGAAGTCGTAGCCAAGGAATTGAAGCAGATCGCTCTAATCAAGTGATTTTCCGGGGAAACCGGCGGCACCAATGGCTGCTCCCTTAACCGTCGATACAGTAGTCGCGAAACAGCCGGCGCAGACGGGCGACATCGTCGCCCGTCTGGTCGTGCTGTTTTTCGCTGCCACCATTCTCTGCGTCACCGCGGTCCTCGTGTGGCAGCTTTGGGGCAGCTCCGCGCCTTCGCGTCACCAGTTCGGACTGACCTTCCTGTGGTCCAGCGAATGGAATCCAAACACTCAGCAGTTCGGCGCTCTCCCGTTCATCTACGGAACCGTTTTGACCTCCGCTCTGGCGCTCCTGATCTCAGTCCCGCTGGGCGTTGGATCGGCGATCTTTCTGTCTGAACTGGCGCCGGCGGGCCTTTCCAACGCGCTCACGTTCCTGATCGAGCTTCTGGCGGCCATCCCGAGCGTCATCTACGGCCTGCTCGCGATATTCACCGTGGTTCCCTTGATGCGCTCCTACATCGAGCCGTTTCTCAAAGACACCCTTGGATTCCTGCCTTTCTTCAAGGGCTACGCCCTCGGCGTGGGGTTTCTCACTGCCGGGGTCGTGCTTTCCATCATGACCATCCCTTTTATTATTTCGGTGTCTCGCGAGGCGCTTCTGGCGGTGCCGCGCGAGCAAAGGGAGGCGGCCCTCGCCCTGGGGGCCACGCGGTGGGAAACTACCTGGCAGGTGGTTGTACCGTACGCCAGGCTCGGTATTTTCGGCTCGGTTTTCCTGGCTCTGGCGCGCGCCCTGGGTGAAACCATGGCGGTCACCATGGTGATCGGAAACGACCCCAAGATCAGCGCCTCGCTGCTCGCGCCGGGCTACTCGATCGCGGCGATCATCGCCAACGAATTTTCCGAGGCCACCGGCCAGGTCTATATCTCCGCTTTGGTGGAACTGGGATTGGTGCTCTTCCTTCTAACCGTCATCATCAATGGGTTTGCGCGGATCATGATCATGGCGACGACCAAGAAAGGGACCAAGAGGACATGAACAAAAGGTTGCTCTGGCGGAAGATCGTCAACAAGGTGATGCTGAGCCTTACGGGCCTCTGCACCCTGGTAGCGGTTTCGGCCCTCTTCTTCATCCTTGGGTACCTCCTCTATTACGGCGGCCGCTCTCTGGATTGGAACTTCTTTACACAGTTGCCCAAGCCGCCCGGCGAGACCGGCGGTGGAATGGCCAATGCCATCGTGGGCAGCGCGGAAATCGTTGCCATGGCTGCTCTCATCGGCCTTCCCGTTGGGTTCCTGGCGGGGGTGTACCTGGCGGAGTTTGAAGACCGGACCGGCTTTGCGGCCTCGGTCCGATACGTGGCCGATCTGCTGAACGGCATCCCGTCGATTGTGATCGGACTTCTCGCGTGGGGGTTGCTGGTCGCGCCGATGAAGGGTTTTTCCGCCCTCTCCGGGTCCATTGCCCTGGCCGTGATGCTGATACCAGTGGTGTCCCGGCAGACCGAGCAGTTCCTCCGCGAGGTGCCCAATTCGCTGCGCGAAGGCGCCCTCGCTCTGGGCGCCAGCAAGTGGAAAATGATCGCTACGGTGGTGGTTCCGGCGGGCAGCAAAGGCATCCTCACCGGCATGATCCTGGGCGTCGCGCGCATCGCCGGGGAGGCCGCCCCGCTCCTCTTTACGGCTTTCAATAACCAGTTTTGGGGCCAGGGAATCACCCAGCCCACGGCCTCCCTGCCGGTGATGATTTATACTCACGCTATATCGCCGTTCGAGGATTGGCACCGCCAGGCGTGGGCCGCCGGGCTCGTCCTGATTCTGATGGTGCTGTTTTCCAACATCGCCGCACGCTTGGTGCTGGCGCGGGGCGTTTCCGTTCCGCGTGCCTAGAAACGAGGTTTCCATGAGTACCGTACCCAAATCCCGAGCGCCCGGCCCGATCACGAAAATGGGAGACACTTCCGTGCCCACACCGACTCCCGAGGCGACCCCCAAACTACGGGCTTCGCACGTCAATTTCTTCTACGGCTCCTTCCAGGCGTTGCACGATATCTCCCTGGACATGCAGAAGAACTGCATTACCGCCCTCATCGGCCCTTCCGGATGCGGCAAGTCCACCTTCCTCCGCAACCTCAATCGCATCAACGAAACCATCCGCAACGCCCGCATGGAGGGCACCATCCTGCTGGACAACGAGGATGTCCGCTCGGTGGATGTCACCAGCCTGCGCCGCCGCGTGGGGATGGTCTTCCAGCGCCCCAATCCCTTCCCCAAGTCCATCGCCGACAACATCGCCTACGGCCTCAAGATCAACGGTATGGCCTCGCGCAGCGAGATGCGCGACCGGGTCGAGCATTCGCTCCAGCGCGCCGCCCTCTGGGACGAGGTCAAAGACAAGCTCAACGAATCGGCTTACGCCCTTTCCGGCGGCCAGCAGCAGCGCCTGTGCATCGCCCGCGCCCTGGCCGTCGATCCCGAAGTCCTCCTGCTCGATGAACCCTGCTCGGCCCTCGATCCCATCGCCACCGCCAAAATCGAAGAGCTCATGTTCCGTCTCTCGGACCAGTGCACCATGGTGATCGTCACGCACAACATGCAGCAGGCCGCCCGCGTGGCCGATTACACCGGATTCTTCCTCCTGGGCCGCCTGATCGAGTACGATAAAACCGACAACATTTTCAAAAACCCCTCGAAGCAGGAAACCGAGGATTACATTACGGGCAGATTCGGGTAGGTTTCAGCCATGCGCCATTTCACAGTCGAACTAGAAGAGCTGAACCAGAAGCTGTTGGAGATGGGCGGGCTGGTGGAATCCGCCATCCATCGCAGCGTCCGGGCCCTGGTGGACCAGGACCGCGACCTGGCAGAGCAGGTGATTCGCGACGAACCGCGCATCAACCGCATGGAGATGGAAATCGACGGCATGGCCACCCGCCTGCTGGCCCTGCGGCAGCCGGTCGCCCGCGATCTGCGTTTCCTCACCTCCGCGCTCAAAATCAACAACGACCTGGAGCGCATCGGAGACCTCGCTCAGCACGTCGCCGAACGGGCCCTTTCGCTCATGCACCATCCCCTGGTCAAGCCCATGACCGACATCCCCAAGATGGCCTCCATGGTGCAATCCATGCTGCTCAAGTGCCTGGACGCTTTTGTCAATTCCGATGAGCCGCTGGCGCGCTCGGTGCTTCTGGCCGACGACGAGGTGGACCGCCTGCGCGACGCCGTCTACGCCGAGTTGCTGGCCACCATGCAGCGCGACCCCGGCGTAGTTCCCGCCGCCGTCGATCTGATCTTCGTCGCCCGCAACCTGGAGCGCATCGGCGACCACGCCACCAACATCGCCGAAGACGTAGTCTTTCTGGTGAAGGGCATCGACGTCCGCCACCACGCCGAGCAGGCCGAAAAGGTCTGAGCCGGCGCGCCGGCTGCGCACCCGCACCGGCCGCCCCTGCGCCGCCCGGCGCGGCCTCAGCCCGGGCGAAGGGCCACGGCCTGGCCGTTTCGCATCCGCAACGCATTGATTCTAAAAGCCGAGCATTGTTGGAACGGCCAGAGCGTGGCCGTTTGGCGCCGTTGATGATGTAGACCCGGCCCAGCGGTGGCCACGTTCGGCCTGCGCCCGGTCGACCACGCACCGGCACCACCCGCTCGGCCCACGCACCGACCGCTCCGTGCCGCAAATAACCCCCGCCGCGCCGCCCACACACCGACCGCTCCGTGCCGCAAATAAACCCCGCCGCGCCGCCCACGCACCGACCGCTCCATGCCGCA
>JASHSS010000721.1 GCA_030038565.1 Bryobacteraceae bacterium | reverse complement strand
GATCCCAAACAGGTCGTCGAT
This sequence comes from Bryobacteraceae bacterium, assembly GCA_030038565.1. Classification (GTDB taxonomy): domain Bacteria; phylum Acidobacteriota; class Terriglobia; order Bryobacterales; family Bryobacteraceae; genus JOPF133. Next base: position 4,227 of record JASHSS010000721.1, on the reverse strand, counting down.
CAGCAGCACAATGCCCTTGGCCACACTTTCGCCCGGGGACACTTGATGCGCCTCGTAAAACTTACGCCTCGAATGGCTCCAACAGGCGGCATGTACCAACTTCGGCCCGCCCACCTGGTCGTAGGCAGCGTAGCCGTCGGTCTGCAAAAGTCCGTTGAAACCCGCCAGGAATTTCTTCGGCCCCTCGCGCCCGCGCCCCAACTGGAAGTCGAACACCACGCTCCCTCCCGGCCGGCTGTACTGCCATAAGTATGCCTGATGATTCTTCCCACGGCGGTCATGCATCTGCACATCGACCGGAGTTTCATCCGCTTGAATGTATGGGCCACTGAGTAACTCGCGCCCCATCATAGCCGCTATCGGGATCAGCAGACTGCCGACCGTCATCACCCAGCCGTCCAGCGTTGCCCGGCTGATCTCCAGCCCCGTCTCCCGTTCCAGCATCACGCTTTGCCGATACAGCGGGAGATGATCGCTGTACTTGCCAATCACTGTGTCGATTACCACCCGATCGCTGACCAAGCCCTTTTCGATGATCCGTGCCGGCGCCGGCGCCGCAGCCACACCGCCTTGCTCGCAGTGCTGGCAGGCCCGCTTCTCGCGCTTGGTCACTAACACGAAGTACTTAGCCGGCTCGACATCCAGTTGCTCGCTGGTTTCGTAGCCGATCACCGCCTTGGGCTGGCCGCAGTGGGAGCACTGGCACTGCTCCGGCGCGCAAGCGACCACTCGTTCCACGCGCGGCAGATCCGCCGGCAACTCCTGCCGCCCAGGATGCGGGCGCTGTCGCTGCTTGTGTGGGAGTCCGCGGGGGTGCCCTCTGGGTCTGCCGGCAAAGGATCCCGCGCACTCTCCGCCTGTACTTCCAGATTGCTGACGCCCGGCTCCAGTTCCAGCAACTCCAATTGCGCGTTGCTGAGCTTTTCGCTTGCCGGACCATACTTCTGGATGCGTTGCCACCGCAGCCGCTCTTCCAATACCTGGATCTGGAGGTATGCCCAATGGAGTTGCCGCTTCAGCTCAACCACCTCGGGCGAGTCGTCGGGAGCGGGGCGGGGAGGATCGGGGATCGCGACGGCCAACAACAATTATATGTGATTATGTTTTATAAGTCACGAGATTTTTTTGGTGGCGCAGGGCGATCACCGCGGCTGGCGCATTCGCTCGTAAAGGAAGCGTCCCCGAATGTTACGCCCGAAGTACCGGCCTTTGGAATCCGCCGCCAGAAGCATACTGCCGGTGCGGAACATCGAAATAGCGATAGACATCGCCGCTGTGGAACAGCAGGTACAGCAACCCCTGTCCCTCGGCGTAGGCGGCCGCCTCCAACGCGCTCGACTCCACTGGGGTCCACTGCATGCGATCTCCTCCTGCAATCCCGCAGTCGCCTGTGGCTCGGCCGCCAGCTTTGCTTCCGATTCGCCGGCCACTTTCCGAAACCACGCCCGGCGTTTACTGCCCGCCAAATCGATGCCGCCCAACAGCAACGCCAGTTCTTCGTGACTGAGCACCACTTTGCCCTGTCCGGCCTCCGCCCGGGGCCAGCAGTAACGGCCTCGCTCCAAACGCTTGCTGCAAACCCATAGTCCGCTGCCATCCCAGAACCACAGCTTCAGCCGATTCCGCTGTGCGTTCGAGAACAGGAAAATGTGCCCGCTCAGCGGCTCCAACTGCAACTGATCGCGCACCAAACCGTAGAGACCCTCGAAACCCTTGCGCATGTCGGTGGCCCCCGCCAACAGGTAGATGCGGGTTGCCGGCCCTAGGCCAAACATGCTTCGCCACGATCCACTACAGCCAGCAACCGCCGCAGCGTATCAGCATCAAAACCGCGGCCGATTTCGATTCGGCGCCCGCCGGAAAGCACAATCGCCAGACTACTGGTCCTCTCGCCACCCCCCGCTGCCACCCTGCCGGACACTTCCACCGCCAACCAACGCTTGCTCTCTGTTCCCTCGCCCACCCTCTGCTCCTGCCGGCTCCGATACCGGGAGAGCGTCGAAAGGCTCAGCCCTTTCATTTGGCAGAACGCCGTGCGGCCCAAGCCGCTGGCTTAGTATTCGACCACCAGTTGTTCGACCTCCGCTCGGCTGCGACGGCGTTTGATCTTTGGTCCTTGTGTTTGTCCGTCCACCCTTCCAGTTCATCCCTGGCGCTGGCGCGTGAACAGGGTGCGGTTCCTCAGACGCTTACGTTCGTTCTGAAGTGTGTTACGAACTGATTTCTGTGGAACCGTTCCGTGAACCACCTGGAGCCGAGTTTCGGCAAAGGGACTCCCTCGCCGACGCCAATCGACCTGGCGAAGGTTAGCGAAGCCCCGGCCCTCCCGCCGTGGCCCTTCACGCAATATCTTGACAGTCAGAATGCGTCGGATCCAGGTTTCTTACGCCCCCTTTACATCGACCGCAGCTTCGCTTTTTCCCTCTCGAACTCCTCCGGCGTGAGGATTCCCCGCTCCTTCAGCTTCTCTAATTCGTCCAGGCGCTGGATGAGGTTCATCGGCGGGGCCGAAGCGATCGACGCGGCCGGCGGCGGGGCTTGATACTGAGCCATCGGCGGCGCAGGCTGGATGGCTTGCGTGGCTTGATTCTGAGGCATCGGAGGCGGAGGCCCGGCCGGGACCACTGCGGCGGTCCGGCGGCTGCGCAAGAAGAGCAACGCAGCCGCTCCCAGGATCAGGACCCCCAGCCCGAGTTCGTAGAGCAACAAACTCGGGCTGGAACCGGGCTGGCTCCCGGATGAGTCATCCGAGTCCCCAGCCGGGGCGACCTTGTCGTCGATGAAGGTCACTTTTTGACTCGGATACATGTAGATTTTCTTGGAGCCGAGATCGACCACCCTGCCCGGCTGCCCGAGCACGGCCACCACTTGATCGATCGTCATCCCCAGTGAAATTGTGGGTGGCGCGGCGGCCGGCTGATCCGGCGGTGGGGGCGGCGCAATGGGAGGAAGCGGCGTATCTGCCGTAGCCGGCTGAGGGGAAGCCACCGGCGCCGTGGCGGCCGGCGCAGGGGCTAGCGGGTAGGCGGGCGCGGGGGCGGCAACCGGCGGCGCGGTATAGGCCGGAGCGGCGGCCGGCTGAGAAGACGTGGACGTGGATTTACTTCCTCCGCCTCCAGCGTCGATCCCCAACACCTCCGCAACGAGGTTTTCCGCCTCCAGGATCTCCAGCGTGGCCGCTTTATGGAACCGGATCTCCGCAGTGTAACGCACCTGGTTCACCAGCTCGGAAATCAAGGTCAAATGGATGTCATCCTTGACCACCTCGATCTTGGTCATGTACAGTTTTTCCCCGGCCACGAAGGGCCGTGTTGTGGGGGCATTCCCTTGAACCGCTTGATTGGCCGTGCCTACACCGGGGATCTTATTGATAATGGGAATCTTGGAGAGTGTGCGGACCGCGCCAGTGCAAGCGGCCTTGGAGGGACCGACAAGCGAAATTTTCCCGTCGCTGTACTGGTGGATGCAGGTGATGGGATCCGCGCCGCCCGTGAAACCGCTCTTCCGCAAAACCAGCGTGGTGCCCTTGACCACGAATTCGCCTTCGGCATTTACGGTGGACAGCTTGTACCGGGCTCCCAACTTTTGTTCCAAAAGGGCCCTGTCCGCCGCCGTGGCAGAGGCTGCCATCATCAGCATCACAAGGAACGGAACGAAGGGCGACATCGAAGTTCTTCGCATAAGCACCACTCTCCTGGGTCAGACTTCTTCTCTGGCCCGACGAATCTGGATTATACAAAAACGCGCAGCGATCACGCTCACGCGCACGGCGCCGCTGGTTCATTACGCCGCGAATGCGAACGCTGGTACCCCGCCGGCCGGGTCGCGCGGCCGGCGGTGCGGTTGCCGGGGCCCGGTGATTGCCACCAGGCGGGTCGATTGTTCCTGGGGAATTTTGGATTGGCCGAACTGGGGAATTCTCAATTGGCGATGACAGTTCCGCCCGCTTCCGGCGAACCGTCACGCAGCAGGCGACCTCCCGCCGTGCCCGCGGCCGGACGTTGGGCGGCGCGTTTCGAGCGTGATCGCTGTGGTTCGCCCCATTGGCGCCCCCGCCGGCCGGGGCCGCGCGCCCGGTGGCAGGATCGCCCGAGCCTTGGATCGGCGGGCGAAACGATTGTCCGGTCCGCTTTCGGCGAACGTACGCGCATTTTCGGCGGCCCTCTCGCGTGCCCGCGACCGACGTCCCGGCGACGCAATCTCTTGGCGTGCTCGCCGTGGGGCGAC
>JASHSS010000720.1 GCA_030038565.1 Bryobacteraceae bacterium | reverse complement strand
GCCTTGATGAGCGCGATGACCTCGTCGATGTTGGCCAGCGCGACCGCCAGGCCCTCGAGCACGTGAGCACGCTCGCGCGCGCGTCGCAGCTGGTAGATCGTGCGACGCGTCACCACCTCGCGGCGATGGCGCAGGAACGCCTCGAGCATGTCGCGCAACGACATGAGGCGTGGCTGTCCGTCGGCCAGCGCCACCATGTTGATGCCGAACACCGTTTCCATCGGCGTCTGCGCGTACAGGTTGTTGAGTACGATGTCCGGAACCTCGCCACGGCGCAGCTCGATCACCACGCGCATGCCGTCTTTGTCGGACTCGTCGCGCAGCTCGGCGATGCCGTCCACGCTCTTGTTGCGCACCAGCTCGGCAATGCGCTCGAGCAGGCGGGCTTTGTTCACCTGGTAAGGCAGCTCGGTGACCACGATCGCCTGGCGGCCCTGGCTGCCGGGCAGCTCTTCGAAATGCGCACGCGCGCGCAGCGACAGGCGGCCGCGGCCGCTCTTGTAGGCGCTGACGATCTCCTGTGCGCCGTTGATGATGCCGGCGGTCGGAAAATCCGGCCCCGGCACGTGCTGCATCAGGCCGGCGAGCGAGATCGACGGGTCATCGATGAGCGCGACGCAGGCGTTGGTGATCTCCGTCAGATTGTGCGGCGGGATATTGGTGGCCATGCCCACGGCGATGCCCGAAGAGCCGTTCACCAGAAGGTTGGGGACGCGCGTGGGAAGGACTTCGGGTTCGAGTTCGCTTTCGTCGTAATTGGGGCGGAAGTCGACGGTCTCCTTGTCCAGGTCTTCCAGCAGGCCGCCGGAGATGCGCGAGAGACGGGCTTCGGTGTACCGTTGCGCGGCCGGCTGGTCGCCATCCACGGAGCCGAAATTCCCCTGCCCGTCCACCAGCGGATAACGCATGTTGAACGGCTGCGCCATGCGGACGAGGGCGTCATAGATGGCGGTATCGCCGTGAGGGTGGTACTTGCCCATGACGTCGCCGACGATGCGCGCGCACTTGCGGGTGGGGCGGTTGAAGGCCAGCCCCATCTGTTGCATGGAATAGAGGATCCGGCGGTGTACCGGCTTGAGCCCGTCGCGGATATCGGGGAGCGCGCGGCCGACGATCACGCTCATGGCGTAATCGAGGTAGGACCGCCGCATCTCCTCTTCGATATTGATGGGCAGGAGGTTGGGATCGCCACCTCCGGGCGGGGAGGGCGGTGGGGCTTGCGGCGGTTGTTCCGGGTCTGGCAAAAGGGTCTCCTATTGGGGGGGCTAAGTGCTATTGTACCAAGAATTTAGTCTGGATGCGAGGGGCTTCGGCCGAGCCTCGCCGGATGGCCGTGCGGAGCGCCGGGGCGGAGGAGTTGCCGGGCAGCCTGCGATACAATCGCCCCATGGCGACCTTGCCCGCCGCGGCAGGCACGTTCGTTATCCCGGGGGATGAGTTCGAGCCAGCCTATCTCGCCCTGCACCGTTCGGGCGAGCTGCGCCGGCGCGCCACCGAGGCGGTGGAACGCCTGCGCCATTGCCTGGTTTGCCCGCGCGATTGTGGCGTGGATCGGCTGGCCGGCAAGACCGCCGCGTGCCATACCGGACGATACGCCCAAGTCAGCAGTTATTTCCCCCATTTCGGCGAAGAGGAGTGCCTGCGCGGCTGGTGCGGCAGCGGCACGATTTTCTTCTCCATGTGCAACCTGCGATGCGTGTTCTGCCAGAACTACGAGATCAGCCAGGCGAAGCGCGGCCAGGAGACATCGCCCGAGCGGCTGGCCGCGATGATGCTGGAGTTACAGGGCCGCGGCTGCCACAACATCAACTTCGTGACGCCGGAACACGTGGTGCCGGAGATTATCGAGGCGCTGGCCATAGCCGCGGAACTGGGCTTGCGGCTGCCGGTAGTCTACAACACTTCGGCCTACGATTCGATGGACAGCCTGCGGCTACTCGATGGAATCGTAGACATCTACATGCCCGATTTCAAGTTCTGGGACAGCGCCCTTTCGCTTCAATATGTGAAGGCCCGCGACTATCCGGAAGCCGCCCGGCGCAACGTCGTGGAGATGCACCGCCAGACCGGGGTGCTGAAATGCGACGAGCAGGGGATGGCCCGGCGCGGCGTGCTGGTGCGTCACCTGGTGATGCCCGGGGCGATCGCGGGAACGGAATCCATCATGCGGTTCCTGGCCGAGGAACTCTCGCCCGACACCTACGTCAACGTGATGGCCCAGTATTACCCGGCGGGGCGCGTCTCGGATTCGCAGTTTGTGGAGATCAACCGGCGCCTCACGGGCGCCGAGTACTCCGCGGCGGTGGAGGCTGCGCGCCGGGCCGGGCTGTGGCGGATCGAGGATCATCGGCCGCTGAGGGTGCGATGAGGCGGCGTGTTCACCACGGAGTCACGGAGGGCGGAGGAAGCTCGGAGAAAACCAAGGAGTGTCCGGCGTATCGGGCCGCTGCGGCTGCGATGAGACAGCGTGTTCACCACAGAGACACGGAGACCACGGAGGAAGCACGGAGAAAACCTGGAGGCTTCGGAGGAAGCGGAGTTCTGGAGTGTCCGGTGCATCGGGCCGCTGCGGCTGCGATGAGACAGCGTGTTCACCACAGAGACACGGAGACCACGGAGGAAGCACGGAGAAAACCAAGGAGTGTCCGGTGCATCGGGCCGCTGCGGGTGCGATGGGGCGGGGGCTTCACCAGGGAGACACGGAGGAAGCGGGGTTCTGGAGAGTCCTTCCTGGTTTTCTCCGTGCTTTCTCCGTGGTCTCCGTGGCTCTGTGGTGAAGGACGGCCGCGGCCCCTCATAGCAGTCTACGCTTCCGGATTGGTGCTAACGTAGAAGCGGTCCGAGTAACATGTCATGAAAAGGCAGCTTGTGCTGGTCGCCGCTTTCGGCGTCGCCGTCCTGGGGGGCCTGCTGGAGGCAGGGGATCCCGCTACGATCTCGCCGGGAGAGATCTGGGCGGACGACCGCGGGCAGCACATCCAGGCCCACGGCG
>JASHSS010000007.1 GCA_030038565.1 Bryobacteraceae bacterium | reverse complement strand
CTGGAGGAGGCGCTGGGCTAAGCCGGCGCTGCGCCTGGCAACCGTCATTCCCTGACACACCGAACCGAAAATGCTCTCTGCTTCTCGCCGCCGCTCTGACGATAAAGCGATAGCCCGCCGTGACCGAAGTTGTAGAACCAGGCGCTGCCGGGATCGTCTTCCGTTGCCGTCCAGTAAAATCCGTGGGCTTCCAGCCGGGCGTACTGGCCATCCTGGGAGCGGCCGCCACCGAGCACGGCATTGAATCCCGAGTTGCCTCCGATCAAGAGCGCCCTGTAGGCCGACTTACCGCCGTCACCCGAATCCTCATGGACCCCACCGTAGTGCTTCGCCAACTGGCGCCATTTCGGCTTCCGTCGGTAAGCGCCATCCATCTCCCAACGATTGACATGCCCGCCCGGCCGCCTCCCACGTGTACAAACGGCCATACCGGCGGCAATTCGGTTCCTTTTCTTCGTAGCAGTAGGACTCGGCCGTCTTGACGTTCAGATTGGAAGTCGTCCATTGTTTGCCGTCGGCCATCCGCCGGGCGCAACACGCCAGGCTCAGCGCGATGGTTACTACACAAACTCGGGCGCTAGTCATGAACGGCCTGGCTGCCCACGATGGCTTCCGAGAAGGTCACGTAGGGGAACACCTCGGGGATGTGCGAATCGTAGTAGCCGTGGCGGTTCCAGGTCCAGCCGGCCGAGGGGTCCAGGGACTCGCGATGGCGTCCGATTTTTTCGAAGCGCGAACAATCGATGCGCCACACGTCCCCGTCTTTGGGCGGCAGCGCGCGGCCGTCGGCCAGGTCCGCCAGTCCGGCCCACGGGAAGGCCAGCTCGACAGTCCAGCCGCGGTCGGTGTTGGCGCGGCTATTCAGCACGCCATCCACGTGGACGGCGCTGCGCATGCCGGGGAAATCCCAATCCAGGAAGCCCCAGCGCTCGCCGCGCTCATGGACGTGGCCGCCGACGCCATCGAGGACCATGGTGCGCCCGGTGGCGGGATCGAACTCGGGCCGCCCGAAATAGGGCGAGCCTGGCTTGAGAATGTCCTTCCAGATCCAGAAGACTTCGTACACCGTGTTGCGCGCGTTTATTTCGAATTCGTAGTAGGCGTCCCGGGCGGCGATGAACACTTCCACATCGTTCTCTTCCCAGATCTTGGAATCGCGCCGGGTGAGCGTGCCCCAGACATCGGTTTCCTCGATCCAGAAGCCGAAGTAGAGATGGCGCTCGTCCCACACCAGCGCCACGCGCGTGTCGAACCAGGCCGGCTCCCCGGTGACGATGTCCACGAACGGCGGCGACTTAGGGGCGAGGCGCCAGGAAGGCTCATCCAGCCGGCCATCGATCTGGATGGGGCCCGCGGCCCGATAGCAGGTGTAGCGAGCCGGCTGGATGGCGGCTGGCGAAGCCACTTACTGCCCGCCGCGGCCGCCCGTGCGGGCCGGAGGCAGCGGGGCGCCGGTGGTTTCGAGAGGCTTCACCCCGGCGTTCTTAATCTGGGCATTGTAAGCCGGGACGTCCTTGTCCATAACATTCTTATACTGTGTCTTGACCGCGGCTAACTGGCGCTCCAGGTCGAGCACCAAGCCGATGGCGGTTTCGGTCTGTCCCCAATCGCCCGATCCGGCCACATCTCCGGCTCCGGTGCCGATTTCACCGTTCAACCAGATGAAATTCTGGTACAGGTTATACGACTCCTGGAAGTACTTATCGTCGCTGAGCGCGTCGGCGCGGGTAATCAAGCGGTACTCGACGTCCTTCAGGCGGGTGTCGATGGTGTCCATTAACTTGATCAACTCCGCGCGACCCGTGACGGTCTTCTGCTGATCTTCGAGCTGTTTGCGCATCCACTCGATCTGATTGGTCATATCGGAAACCGAGGTGATGTCGTCGCGCACCTTGAGCTGGAGGCGGACGGAAGATTGCAGCTCCGATTCGGTGCCGTGGCTGTCGGGATTGCGCCGCACTTCGAGCGGTTGGGTATAAGTCTGGCCGCCGACGGTAAGACTTACGCTGTATCTGCCGGGAGCGGCGATGGGGCCGATCTCGGCCTGCTGGAGGCCCCAATGGGTAATCGGACGGGTATCGGTATTCTGGAAGCGCGGCTCTTCCCAGATGTGCGGGTCCTCGGGCGGAGTGGTGCGAAGGGCCACCAGGCGCGGCGGCTCATAATGCATATCCCAGGTGAAGCGATTCAGGCCGGCGTGGGCGGTGAGTGGACCAAGCTTTCGGACCAGGGTTCCGGCGCTGTCGTGGATCTCGACTTCGGCGGGCCCGCCGGGCGCCCCCCGGGCCACAAAGCTCAACAAGGCGTTGCCGCCGCGGATCAAGCGGTAAGCCGGGCGCGGCGCGACTAATTGCACGGCGGCGGTGGCGGTGGATTCCATGGCGCCCTGTTCCAGCGGCGAAATATCTTCCATGATGTAAAAGCCGCGGCCGTAAGTGGAGACTACCAGGTCATGGGCTTGCTTCTGCACCACGATCCAGGAAACCGGCGCATGCGGCAAGCCGCGCTCGAGCGGCTGGTAAGTGGCGCCGTCATCCATGGAGTAATACAACTGGTTTCCGGTGCCGACGAAGAGCATGCCTTTCTTATTGGGATTCTCGGCGATCACCCGCGCGTAAGCCAGCGGCCCGGTGGGCAGGTTGCCGGTGATCTTCTTCCACGTCTTGCCGAAATCGCTGGTCTTGTAGATGAACGGATCGCGGTTGTCCATCAGGTGGAAATCGACGCAGATGTAAGCTGTGGCGGGATCGAAATGGGATGGCTCGATCTTGGAGACCGTGCCCCAGGCGGGAAGGCCGGCGATGTTTTTGGTGACGTCATTCCAGGTTTTGCCGGCGTCGGAGGTGTACCACACCTTACCATCGTTGGTGCCGGCCCAGATGAGGCCTTTCTGCACTTCCGACGGGGCGATCGAGAAGACCACCTCGCCGTAGAACTGGCCGAGGTTATCGCCCACGATGCCGCCGGAAGAAATGATGCGGCTGGGATCCTTAGTGGAAAGATCGGGGCTCAACTCGACCCAGCTCACGCCGCCGTTGGAGGTCCGCAGGACCATCTGGCAGCCGTAATAGACCACGTTATGGTCGAACGGGTCGATGGCCAGAGGCGCGGTCCAGTGGCAGCGGTACTTGGGCTTATCGGGCGGAGAATCGAGCGTGTGCAGCCACGGGCTGACGGAGCGAGCTACCTTGGTGCGGTCGTCGTAGCGCGTAACTTCGTTGCCGTAGCAGGAGGCCCACACGATGTTGGTGTCGGTCACATCGGGGAGGGTGAAGCCCGATTCGCATCCGCCCAGGTTGTGCTCCCAGGGGCCGACGCCGCCGAAACCACCGCGCCCGCCAAAGCCGCCTCCGCCAAAACCACCGCGACCGCCGCCGTTCTGGCCGGGCACGTTGGGGCCGGCTTCCTGGGTGGTGGAAAGGCCGCGCATAGTGCCGTCGTCCTGCATGTTGCCGTAAATTTTGTACGGCACGTCGTTATCCACGGCCACGTGGTACATCTGCCCAATGGGTAGGGTGACGCGGATGGAAGTGCTGCCGTGGTCGTTGGTGACGTACATGCCGCCGTCGTGGGTGACGATGATGCGCTTGCCGTCGGTGGGGTCCATCCAGATATCGTGGGTGTCGCCGCCCCAGGGCACGGTGCGGAAGGATTTGCCGCCATCGGTGGAGAGCCAGAAACTGCTGTTGGCCACCAGCACCTCGTCGGGGTTGGAGGGAGACACGGCCAGGTGAATGTAGTAGCCGGCGCGGCCGATGAGGGCTCGCTGCCAGCTTCCGTTGGTCCAGTTGACGCCGCCATCGTCGGAGCGCCAGATGGAGCCCTGGTCGGCGGTCTGAATGAGCGCGTAGACGCGCTTGGAATCGCCCGGCGCAACGGCCACATCCACCTTGCCCACGGGTGGCTTGGGCATGCCGTGGCCTTCGATTTTGTTCCAGGTGGCGCCGCCATCGTGGGTGACGTAGACGCCGCTGCCCGGTCCGCCGCTGAGCATGGCGTAGGTGTGCATGACCACTTCCCAGGCGCCGGCGAACAGGGTGTTGGGATCGTGGGCATCCATGGTGAGGCCGGAGCAGCCGGCGTTGGGGCTGACGAAGAGCGAACGCTGCCACGTCTTGCCGCCGTCGGTGGTCTTGTAGACGCCGCGCTCCTGCTGTGGTCCGGTGAGCCGGCCGGCGGCGCACACATAAACGATATCGGGATTGGTGGGATGGATGAGGATGCGGGCGATGCGGCCGGTTTCTTCGAGTCCCATGTGGCTCCAGGTCTGGCCGGCATCGGTGGATTTGTAGACCCCGTCGCCCATCATGTCGCTGTCGCGGATGGCCCAAGCCTCGCCCGTGCCCACCCAGACGGTTTTGGGATCGGAGGAGGCCACCGTAATGGCGCCGATGGCCTGGACGGGCTGGCTGTCGAACACGGGCGCAAAGTGGGCGCCGCCATCGGTGGATTTCCACACGCCGCCCGAGGCCGCGCCGGCGTAATAAGTGTGGGGGTCGCCGGGCACACCGGTGGCGGAGGCGATGCGGTTCCCCACGGCGGGACCCATGAAGCGGAACTCCAGGTCCTGGGGCACGGCGGCGCCGCCTCCGCCCCGGCGTTGTGCGGAAAGCGGGGTCAACGCCAGCGCGGCGGACACCAAGGGAACCAGCGTCTTACCAAGACAATTCAACACGGCCATCCTCCTGAGGGAATCGCTCGAAGTGTATCGAATCGGTCCCTTGCGGGTCAAATCGGGAGGAGTGCGACGGGGAGGGCGGCGCGGCGGCCGGCGGGCCTCGACCGGCGTCTAGGCTAGGTCCCCGACCGCATGATTCGCTGCCCTGAAGACGCGCCTGTCACACCATGATGCGTGAGGCATTGGTGGGACAGGCCTTCAGCCTCTCCAGGGCAGGCTGAAGGCATGCCCGACCAAGCGGAAGAACTAAATCACGCGATCGAAGACCTAGGGGTTGATCTCCACCGGGGTTCCCTCGGCCACCAGATTCCAGATCTCTTCGATCTCGGCATTGGTTACGGCGATGCACCCGCGGGTCCAATCGCGCTGGGGATGGCCTCGTTGGCCGGCATCCACGCCGTTCGGCAGGCCATGGATCATGATGTCGCCGCCGGGGTCAAGGCCCAGTTCCTCAGCCCGTTGGCGATCGGCCTGGTTGGGATACGAAATGCGCAGGGCGAGGTGATAGGCGCTCTGCGGATTGCGCCGGTCAATCGCGTAGCGGCCTTCGGGGGTCCGTCCGTCGCCCTCGCACAGCTTGTGCCCCAAGGGGTCGGAACCCAGGGCGACGCGATAGGTGCGCAGCACGTTCGCGCCCGCCAGCAGCAGCAGTTCGCGGCGGCCTTTGTTCACCACCACGCGGTCCACGCGGGTCACCCCGCAGAGTCTCGGCACACCGCAGTATAGCGCGGAGGCGGTTTTCCCACGCTTTCAGGGAACGAGCCACGGGATCCAATCGGCGCCATTTCGCCCTTGAATTCCAGGCTGTCGAGTCCTATATTGAGGGCAGGCGCGGGATGGCCCCCGCATTGCCGCGCCCAGGAAGGCGGTGATTTCCCATGCATGTCCAGGAGCAGGCGTTTCGAGCCTATTATGGTTCCATGACCGACGGAGACCTGCTGGCGGTCGCGGCCAACCGGACCTCCTTCATTCCCCTGGCGCAGCAGCTTTTGTGCGAGGAAGTTGCCCGCCGAAACCTGGCCCTCCCCGCCGGGTCCGCGCCGCCGGAGAAAGTGCACTCCGCGAGCGCCCTGAGCACCGTGGTGCACAGGCTGCTTCCTTCGCGCCGCCACCACGTTCATAACTGAGCCGTAGCCTGCGCTTCCAATCCCGGACCGTTACAATGGGGAGGTGCGGTTGTGGATTGCAATGGCCTCGCTGGCCGCGGGGCTCTGGGCTCAGGATGCGCGCGAGATTGTGCAAAAGGCGATCGAATTGGACCGCCGCAACTTCGTGCAGGAGCGCAACTACACGTATCGGCAGCGCGAGGAGACCCGCGAACTGGATGCATCCAACAAGCCCAAAAAGGTGACCATCCGTACAGTGGACGTCCAGACCATCGAAGGATCTCCGTACCGCCGCCTGGTGGCGCGGGACGATAAGCCGATCTCCGACCAGGAACAGAAGCTGGAACAGCAGAAGCTGGAATTTAATATCGAAGAGCGGCGCAAGGAAACGCCGGAGCAGCGCGAGCGGCGAATCGCCGAGTGGAACCGGCGGGAGGAGCGGCGGCGCGCGCCGCTCCGGGAAGTGCCGGACGCCTACGATTTCAAGCTGGCGGGCGAAGAGACCGTCGATGGCGTCGGGTGCTACGTGATCCAAGCGACTCCCAAGCCGGGCTATAAACCGAAATCCAGCGCGGCCGCGGTTTTGACCGTGCTGGCCGGCCGGATCTGGATTTCCCGGAAGGATTACGGCTGGGTGAAGACCGAGATGGAGGCCCGCGACACGGTGGCTTTGGGGGGCTTTTTTGTACGCCTCGCCAAGGGCAGCCGGATCGTCATCGAGCAGACCGCGGTGGGCGATGGAGTTTGGCTGCCGAAATTCGCCGACATCCAGTTTTCGGCGCGCCTGCTGCTGGTGAAGAATGTGCGCGAGCATCTGGTGTTCCAGTTCAGCGGTTACCAGAAGTCTGCCGCGGAAGGGCCGGCAGTGGCCACCCGCACCGGCGCCGCGCAGTAAGCCGAAGCCCCGCTTGTGAAATGGTCCGGGGCGTGGCGGCGCGGCTGGCGGATGGGCCGTTTCCGGACGGTGATATTGGGGGATAGAACCGCGGAGCGCGTGGGCGTCGCCGGCGGAGAGCCGCGAAGGACGCTTACGGGCGCCGGGTGAGCGAGCGATAGACTGAACCTATACGAAGCGCTGTAGGCCAATGGAACCGGCAAGTTATCAAGAGCGTGTGGCAGGCGAGATCGGCGCCTACGAGGACTGCCTCGAAGTCCACGAGCTTCCGCCCATCTTTCACTACTGGTCCAACCGGTATGTGCGCCCCAAACTGGAGGCGTTCGGATTTGCGCACCCCCACGAAATGTTCGGCCGGTACTTGGGGCAGCAATGCCGGCGGCGGGGTGAGGGCGCCCGGTTTCTGAGCCTCGGCGCGGGGAATTGCGACCTGGAGATTCAAGCGGCGGCGCAGTTGCGCGCCGAGGGACACACCGGATTTGTGATTGATTGCGTGGATCTGAATGCCGCCATGCTGGAACGCGGCATGCTGGCCGCCGGGGATGCGGGCCTGGGCAGCCACATCCACGCGATTCACGCCGATCTTAACCGGTGGACCGCCGAACGGCAGTATGACGCGGTGATGGCCAACCAGGCACTGCACCATGTTCTGAAGCTGGAAGACCTGTTCGCCCAGGTCCGGGGATCTCTGACGCCCGGCGGCTGCTTTCTGATCTCCGACATCATCGGGCGGAACGGCCACGACCGTTGGCCGGAAGCGCTGGAGATCGTGCAGCAGTTCTGGCGCAGGCTGCCGCCCGCCTACCGCTTCAACAGGCAGTTGCAGCGTTATGAGGAGCTTTACCGGAACCAAGCCTGTCCAGGCGCGACCTTCGAGGCTATTCGCTCGGAGGAGATTCTGCCGCTGCTGCTCGACACTTTCCACTTCCAGCTTTTTATCGGCTTTGCCAATATCATCGATCCGTTCGTGGACCGCTCGTTCGGGTACAACTTCGACGCCACCGCGGAATGGGATCGCGCTTTCATTGATGAGGTGCAGGAACGCGATGAGCGGGAGATTCTGTCGGGTCGTATCAAGCCGACCCATATGCTGGCGGTAGTGGGAACCGAAGGCCAGATTCCGCCACTCTTTCCCGCGCCGCTAAGCCCGCAATTCTGCCTTCGTCCGCCCGGGCTTGCGCGCGCCGCCGAGCCCCAAGCCGTGGCCCAGTCGTACCAATGGGAGGGGTGGCCCCAGCAGCCGTCGCGGGAGGCGGAAATCGGAGCCCGGCTGGCGGAAGCCGAGCGCCAGATCGCGGGCTTGAAGCACGACCTGGAGGAGCGTACCGCCTGGGCCCGGAAACTGGAGGCGCAACTGGCTGAGCGCACCGCCTGGGCTCTGACGCTCGAACGGGGGGTTCAGGAGGCCAACGCCGTGGCCGGGCGGCTGGAGGAACAATTCCAGGAGCGCACGGCCTGGGCATTGCGACTCGAGCAGCAACTCCAGGAGCGCACCGCGTGGGCTTTGCAACTTCAGAAGAGCCTGCGGAGACTGGCTTGGGCGGCGCGGCTGGACGGCCTGGTCGGAGGCCTGCTTCATCGTGTGCGTTTGGGGCTTCGCCGGGCGCGGGCGGTTTGAATGGGGGCGCGGCAGGCGGGCCGCGCCGGCCTGCCGCACCAAGCGGGGGAACGAAATCACGCCGTCGAAGACCTAGTTGCCGCCTCCTTCAGTCGCCAGCAGGGCGTGCGCCATCACGTAATCGCCCACCGAGATGCCGAGCGAAGTCCCATCGACGCAGGCGGTCCGGAAATGAATGCCTCCAAAGACGCGCGCGTTCTGGATCTCTTCCAAAGCTTCCGAGAAGTTGTGGAACCTGCGGGTGACTCCCAGCATGGCGTCCGACATTACATTGAAAGGCGTATCCTCGCCAAAGGTGTGGGAGAGGACCTCTGTCGCTGCGCCGCTGACACAGGAGTGCGCCGAGGGGTACTCCGGAAAAGCGGGCGTGGTAATCAGGGGGGTCCAGGTCGGGTCGCCCACGGTATTGTCATTGGTGTCCGTGTCGCCCAGTTGGATGGCCGTAATCGGCCGCCAGAAACTGTAGGTATACTTGGCGTCCCAGCAGCCGATGATCGCGTCCGCCATGGCCAGATTGACCAGCGCGAGCATCCGGGCCGTCTGGGTTATCTGGAAATGATGCTGCGCGGCGAGCGACAGCACTACCGGATCAAAGTAATCGGGAGGGTTGCCGGCCTGCCAGAAATTCGCGTAGAGAGTCTGGTCGTCGGTTCGGCCGGAAAGCGTCGCGCTTCCCATGTTTTTGGTCTCGTTGTAATCGGCCAGATACTGGTCGCTGGTGAGGGCGGGGGGGCCTGCGGGGCGGAACTGCGAAGGCGAGCGGATGACCCATGGGTTGGTAGTGGCCAACTGGGGCGCGAGCCCCGCGGCCATGGCCGGCGGTGTGGGACGCCACTGGCCGGGCTGGGTTCCCCCGAGGTACGGCGGAACGGTGTCTGAGAAACCGTCCTGGCTGCGCCATGTCAGAATCTCCTGGGCCACTGTCTGCCCCCAGGACAATCCCTGTTTGACCGCATCGGGCGTGTCGGTGATGGCCGCCATAGAGGCCGCGAGCTGCTGATCGAATTTGGCCTGCTGGGCGGGAAAAAGGCTCACCAGAGCCGTATAGGCGGCCTCGACGGCGGCGGCCCGGGCAGAGGTTCCCGGCGGCGCCGCAGGCGGAACATAGATCGGCATGTAACGCCGGTCGATTCCATTCACGGCATCGAAGACCGCGGCCTGAACAATGGCCGCCACCCGCATCGTAAGCGGGGCAGGCGTTACCGGGTTGGTCAGCATCGCCGAGAGCAGCATCTGGTTCCAGTCACTGATCTCATCGGCGGCCGCTATCCCGCAGGCAGCCACGCCTGTCAGCAGCGCCCAGGCGGAAATACGCAGTATGGACTTCATCGTTTTTGTTCCTCCAAGTGTTGAAAAGATGCGAACCGCCGCGATCCGAGGAGCAGGATTGGGGAATCCGAAGCGATCGCGGCCGGGGCCGCATGTCTCGGCAGCATGGCGCATCCGGCATCGGCTGGCAAGACCCGGCGGGAGAAATCCAGGTGAAATGACAATCGCTTGAATCTCCAGCACTTGCTATCCCTGGTGACACGTTGTAAGAGTCCCGGCAAGTGTTAGAATCGATTCCCAAGGATGGGTAATGAAATCAGGGCCGGGAATGGGATCACGGGGGGATCGAGCGTTCCGCTCAGGGTGATGCGTTTCGGACCCTTCGAATTTCAGCCCGGCTCGGGAGAACTGCGCAAGCACGGTTTGCGCATCCGGCTGAGGGGCCAGCCCATCGAGGTGCTGACGAGCCTGCTCGAGCGTCCCGGCGAGCCTGTAATGCGCGAAGAGTTGCAAAGGCGGCTGTGGCCGGCCGACACCTACGTGGACTTTGAACACAGTCTGAACGCCGCGATGAAGAGACTGCGGGCCGCGTTGGGCGACTCGGCCGATGCCCCGCGCTTCATTGAGACTCTGGCCGGCCGTGGGTATCGTTTCATTGCGCCCGTGAGCCAGCCTGCCGAAGAGGCCCCTCAGGTCCCGCCGCCGGCCGACGACGGGAAGCCGCAGCCGGAACCGGAAGCCAAAGCGGCCGGACGCCGCCCGCGGGGTTGGTGGATGGCCGCGGCCGTGGGCCTGGCAGTGGTTGTCCTCCTGGCGGTGAACTTCGCCCGCCTGCGCGAGATGGTCCGCGGCAGGACCTCTCCCGGTCCGATCCGATCGCTGGTGGTGCTTCCGCTGGCGAATCTCTCGGGCGATCCCGACCAGGACTACTTCGTGGAGGGAATGACCGATGCGCTCCGCCAACACCTGGAAGGGGTCGGCTCTCTGCGCGTGATTTCCCGGACTTCTTCGATGCACTACCGGGGCAACAGCAAGCCGCTTCCGCAGATCGCGCGCGAGTTGAATGTCGATGCGGTTGTGGACGGCTCGGTGTTGCGATCGGGCGAGCGCGTGCGAATCAGCGTGGAACTCATTCACGCCGGCATGGACCGCCACATCTGGAGCAACAGCTACGAAAGAGATTTGCGCGACGTGTTTGTCCTGCAGTCCGAGGTGGCACGGAGAATCGCCGAGGAGATTCGGGTCAACCTGACGCCGCACGATCGTGCGCGGCTGGCCCTGGTGCGGAATTCCGTCCCGGAGGCCTACCGCGCCTACTCCAATGGCCGGGTTCTCTGGAACAAGCGCAACGAACAGGACCTCAAGAAGGCCATCGGCTTTTTTCAGCAGGCCATCGACAGGGATCCCAACTATGCTCTGGCATACGATGGCCTGGCGGACAGTTGGCTGCCGCTCGGCTGGTACGGTTTCCTACCGCCCTCCGAAGCCTTTCCAAGGGCGCGCGCGGCCATCACGAAGGCGCTCAGCCTGGACGACTCGATGGCCGAGGCTCACACCTCGCTGGCGTTCGTCAACATGTATTACGACCACGACTGGGCCGGCGCCGAAAGGGAATTCCGCCGGGCCATCGAACTCAATCCAAATTACGCCAACGGCCATCACTGGTACGGCGAGTATTTGTCCCTGGTGGGCCGTCATGCGGAGGCCATCGCGGAATCGCAGCGCGCACGGGAGCTCGATCCGCTCTCGAACATCATCAATGCCTGGGTCAGTTCGCGGTATTTCTTCGCGCGCCAGTACGATAAGGCGATCGAAGAGGGCCGCTACGCCGTCCAGATGGACCACGATTTCGGACCGGCGCACCTGGTGCTCGGCCACGCCTACGAGCAAAAGGGCATGCTCGGGGAAGCCATTGCCGAGTTCGAGAAAGCCTCGAGCCTGACAGGCGGCGGCTCGATGTACGCCGCGTCTCTGGCCCACGCATTGGTGCTCGCCGGGAAACGCGCGGAGGCATCCAGGATGCTCCAGGATCTGAGCCGAAAAGCGGCGCGGCGATTCATTTCCTCCTACGATGTGGCGATAGCCGGCGTAGGCCTGGGAGACAAGAATAAGACCTTCGAACTGCTCGGGGCCGCGGTTCGCGAGGGATCCCCCCGGGTTGCCTTCCTCGGCGTGGACCCGCGTTTTGCGGCCCTGCGGGATGACCCGCGCTTTAGCGGGTTACTGCGCTCGGTCGGACTGCCATGACCGGGCGTGACGAGATTAAGATAACTTTCTACAAGAACCGTTGGGCCAGGCCGCGTTGAACGGCCGAATCGAGAATCTCGACGATTCGGCGACTGTAATCGGCCGACGCGCCCGGCTCTTCCGCGCTCACCTTCTGCTGCAGGTCGATTACCTTCTGCTGCTGTTCGTTCACGCGCGCGCGGGTGCGATTCAGAAAGGCCTGCCCCACGTTGGGGTCAACGCTACCGCTGCGCCTGAGCTGCTCGCTTTCCAGCATCCACCGGGCTGTGGACGCCTGCATTTGCGCCATCTGCGCGACCTTCAAGGTGCGCACCTCGCTGTTCAACTGGTCCTTCATGCGGTCGATTACGTTCAGGGGTTCGACGGCCTGGCGCAATTGGTCAAGCACGCCCGGATCGTTGACCACGTATTGGTTGGCGCCTTGCCGGAACCAGGCGTACTCGTGTCCATACCTGGCGTGCATGGCCGCGGGGTCCAACGGGTCGAGCAAATAATTCCATGCGCCGTACATAGAATTATCAAGGTAGATGGCATATCGTTCGACCGCCTGACGCGGCTGTGCCTGAGGCGCTTCCTGCGCGAAAGCGGCGATCGCGGCCCAAGCCGCCAGAAGGGGTATCGCCCTCATGAGTCCTCCTTTCGAAAATCCCGGGAGGGTCCCTCGATCTATTGTTTCGATTATCGGATAGCCCATAGCTTTGTGCAACGAGGGCGGGATGGCGGCATGGCGACGAGTCAACAGGCGGTCGGTTACCGCTGCCCAGGGAAGGCCGGATTTGAAATCTTCCGTGGCTTTCCGGGCAGTCATCCGGTAGAATGACCGCCCCATGCCCGTCTGGCTGTAGGTTCGCGCCTTGGCGGCGTGGCATTGGGCGCAGACGGCCGCATCGGCGTAGGCATCGGCAGCGGCGGCCCGGGCAGGCGTTACCAAAGGGATACCGATAGCCAACAGCGGAATCGTCGCGCGCAACAAGCCCATTAGCCCGTCAAAAAGTGTATCGCATCGTCCCGGCGGATTCGGAGCCCACAACCTTCAACGTCTGGTTCCGTTCGAACGTGGCTCGAACGACTCGCGCCGGACGATACCCGAGCCTTCGCGAATCCCGACAAGCTGGTTGGCGGCGACATCGGGGATCCGCTCCTGTTTTCCGCTCGGCCAGCGGATTTCGAGACTCGCCGACCGCTCGGCGCCAAGGCCAAAATGCAGACGCCGATCGTTGGCGGAAGGTACGACGATTGCGCCAGCACGGCCTGAATCTACTTCCGTCCGCCATATGCGGCGACTACTTCGGCGCCATCGCGCTGCGGTTTGATTGGACGCCGGTGAGCAGCACCTTGAGCCAGTGATTGGCTCCGCTCAGGTCGTTGCGGGAAGAGCGAGGGCGGCTCGCTTCTCGCCCCCTAGCGAAAATCCGTGCTTTTCGTTACAGTGATCGGTTGGCAGGGAAAAATGAACCGACTTCTTTTGGTTTCCATCATCCCGGCGGCGCTCGGATTTCAGTTTCCGGCACATGCCGCGGGCCGTTTCCAGGTGATGCTTCTGGATGGCGAAAGCGGCGGACCCTATCACGCCTGGCAGATGACCACCCCGGTGCTCAAGAAGGAACTCGAGGAAACCGGTCTCTTCCAGGTGGACGTCGTGACCGCGCCTGGCCGGGACGGCGATTTCAACGCCTTCAAACCGGAGTTCGGCAAATACCAGGTCATCGTGATGAACTACGACGCTCCCGACGAACGTTGGCCCGACTCGCTCAAAGCCGCCTTCGAGTCTTACGTGCGTGGAGGCGGCGGCCTGGTAACGGTTCACGCCGCCGACAATGCATTCGGAGGATGGGCGGCGTTTAACGAGATGATCGGGATCGGGGGATGGCGGGGCCGAACCGAAAAGTCGGGACCCCTGTGGTACTTCAAGGATGGGAAACTGGTCTCGGACGATACGCCCGGCCGCGCCGGAAATCATGGCAATCGCGTGCCGTTCGCAATTACCGTGCGGGATGCGAACCATCCGATTACCAAGGGGCTCCCGCACGTCTGGATGCATCAGGGCGATGAGTTGTACAACAGTCTGCGTGGGCCCGGCAAGAACATGACCGTCCTGGCGACCGCCTATTCGGATCCCGAGAATCACGGAACCGGCCGGGATGAGCCGATGCTGCTCACGGTCGCCTACGGTAAGGGACGTGTATTTCACACCGCCATGGGCCACGATATCAATGCCCTCAGTTGCGTCGGCTTCATTGTCACCTTCCAGCGCGGAACGGAGTGGGCGGCCTCCGGGAAGGTCACGCAAAAGGTCCCGGGCGAATTTCCGTCCGCCACTGTGGTTGCCTACCGCAGCGACATTGCGGCCATGGATCCGAATTATAAGTACGGGCTGAACGCCCTGAGTAACCCTCCGGGAGCGGGTCGCCGAGGCCGCTGACCGGGATGCAGCAACAGGAGGTACGCGGTGAACGATTTCCGATTTTCAAGGCGCTATTTCTTCTATGGCACACTTCTGGCGGGCGCCGTCCCGCGGGGTGGATTCGGCAGCACGCCATCTCTTTCGTCGCTGGGCTACAAGTCTCCTAACGAAAAGCTTCATATCGGTGCGGTGGGAGTGGGCACTCGCGGTCCGCAGATTCTGATCGGCGCCGCCGCCACCGAGAACATTGTGGCGCTTTGCGACGTGGACGAACAGCGCTCCGCCCGCGGTTTCGCTCAATATCCCGACGCCAAAAAGTACAAAGACTACCGCAAGATGTTCGACGCCGAGGCCAAGAACATCGACGCGGTGATGGTCGCGACGCCGGATCATATGCACACCCCCGTGGCGCTGCTGGCCATGCAGCATGGCAAGCACGTCTACTGCGAAAAGCCGTTGACCCGCACGCCGCCGGAATCGCAGCTTTTGGCCGATGCAGCGGTGAAATATAAAGTGGCGACCCAGATGGGCAACCAGGGCTGGAATCACGAAGCCACCAAAACGGCTTGCGAGATCTTCTGGTCGGGTGAGATCGGCGAGGTCAGGGAACTGCACGCCTGGACCGGCAGCATCTACGGTGGACAGCCGAATCTCCCGGCTACCGGGCCCGAATCGACGCCCGTTCCTCCTACGCTGGATTGGGACCTCTGGCTGGGCTGCGCCGAGCCGCGGGACTTCAATCCGTTGATGACCAATCAATGGCGCGCTTTTATGGATTTTTCGACCGGCGGATCGCTGGGGGATTGGCTGGTGCACGTCCTCGGACCGGCCCACCTGGCGCTGCAACTCGACAAGGCTGCGCCGATCAGCGTGGAGTGCGTGTACGTGGAAGGCAAGAACCAGTGGCTGTGGCCATTGCGTGCCCACATGGTCTTCGAGTTTCCGGCGCGGGGCAGCATGCCTCCGGTCACCATCCACACCTATCAGAACATGCGCGGCGACTTCCAGAACCCGCCGGGTATGGCCGAAGACGATCACCTCTTCCCGCCGATGAACAATCTGGCCGAGAAGGGCCGGCCGTTCGGTCAGGGCGATGGCATACAAGTTGGCGCGCAACCGCCGGCGGGTGGCAGAGCCATGCCGGCACAGGGCCGCGGGGGCGCGATTCCTTCGGGCGGCGGCCGCGGGCGGGGCGGCGCAGGTGCAGGCGGTATTCCGCCGGGCGCGTCGCAGGATCCGAAAATGCGCGCGCCCGGCAACGGCTCCGTGTTTGTCGGATCGAAGGGCTACATGGCCACGACGTCCCGCGGGGAAGGCGTCTGGCTGCTGCCGGCCTCGCGCTGGGCGGAATACAAGTTGCCGCCGCAGATGCTGCAGAGGGGCGTCAATCACCAGCAGGACTGGATTCGCGCCTGCAAAGGCGGGGCGCCGGGTGTCTCGGACTTCGCCGTCGCAACGAAATATATCGAGTGGCTGGCGATGGGGGCCATCGCGCTGCGTGTACCCGGAAAGCTCATGTGGGACGGGAACAAACGGCGCTTCACCAATAGCGAGGAAGCCAACCGCTATCTCAAGCCGTTCCTCCGCAAGGGCTGGGAACTGAAGGTCTAAGGCTTTCTCCACCACCCGCGGACTGGCGGTCCACGAGGCCGGCGGATACCGGCCCGGGCGAGCGCGTCATCGACGCCCCTAATTCGGTCTCCTGGAATACTTGTTGGGGGCGCCGGGCGTGGGAAGGTCGCTCGATACCTGCGCCCCGCCGGCGTGAGTCCGGGTCAACGCAGCATTAAGGGTGATGCCGCTGCCGGAGATCGGTGCGCCGGCGGCGTGCGCCCGAGTAAGCGGCGCGGCGACGCTGATTCTGGCGCCGCCCCTGCCGCCGCCGGCGGACACGACCACGGCAGTCTCATGGTTCGCGCCACTATCAAGGGTGATGGTCTGGCCGGCGGCAAAGCCTACGGCGCCGGCGACGGGGATTACGGTCGCTCCCTCCTCGGTGGCGGCGCTCTGGGTGGTGGCGCCGGCGGTGCCAACCGTGGCGATGATGGCGGTTTCGAGGTTCGCGCCTGTATCGATCATAATCGTCTGGCCGGCGGCAAAGTCTGCCACGCTGGCGACCTTGATATTAGTCGCGCCGGCGGCGGCGCCGCCAGGCAGGATGGTGGCGGGCTGCAACAGGAAGTCGGTGCAGTTGCTGTCGGTATCGGCGCCGTCCGGGAAGCGGCCGGCGCTCCTGTCGATCTCCGCCGTCGGAGCGCCCCGCCCGCCGAAGCCACCGCCCGCGCCGGG
The DNA here is from genome assembly GCA_030038565.1 of Bryobacteraceae bacterium. Lineage (GTDB taxonomy): Bacteria > Acidobacteriota > Terriglobia > Bryobacterales > Bryobacteraceae > JOPF133. Next base: position 17,091 of record JASHSS010000007.1, on the reverse strand, counting down.
GCTAGGCACGCGGCAGCCACTCTGTCCGGATCCGGAAGCAGCCTGGTAACCCTCGGCGGCCCACGGGTCGACGAGCAACCCGTAGTTGAGGCTGTCCACGACCAGGCCGGAGGCAGTTCGCAGCACCATGTTACCGGCAGCGGGTGAGAGGGCGGGGCCGCCGAACCAGTGGTTGGGCGCCGGGGTCCCCTGGTAGCCCGCGGTCGTCACCGCGGCGTCACGCACCGCCGTGTCGATGGCGTGATCCTTGACCAGTGGCTTGTCTAGCGTGATACCTGTGCCAAGCGGCTGGACAGGCTCGTTGCTCGAGTGAGCAAAGGCCGTCGCAGGCTGGAAGTTGATTCCCGTTCCCCGAACGCTGAAGGGGAGGTTGGCCGCGTGGTTGAACTTCAGCGGGGCAGCCAGGTCGAGGCCCGTGCCATGCGCCACTACAAATTCACGATCGAGATGCGCCTTGGCGAGGGGCGGGGTAAAGGTCACGCTCACGCCGCTCCCTGGTCCCGAGGCGCGAACCCCGGTGATGGTGACCGTTTCGTGGGTGGCGGGCGTGCCAACGGTCATCTTGCCGCCCACGGCGAAACCGTTCGCGCCGCGGATTTGGACTTGGATAGTAGTCGCGCCGGCGCCCGCCTCAGCCGAAAGCGCCCCACGGCTCGCTTGCGTGCCGACCTTCGTCACCGTAACGGTCTCGATCCCATGGCCAACGCTATCGATGTCCAGCCGGATCTTGTCACCGGCCGAGATGTTGGCGACCGACGTCACCTTGATGTTGGTGGCGCCGGCGTGTGCATCCGCCCCCAGCCAGGCTTGTGTGCCCGGCTTGCCAACGGCGGTGACCGTGGCCACTTCGAAGTGCTCCATGGTTCTGCCGACAGCGGGGTAAGTGGCGCCGTAGCCGAGGGCGATCTTCTCCCCGGCCGTGAAGCCGGCCACGCTCGTGACGGGCACGTTGGTGGCGCCGGCGGGGATCGTGATCACCGGACCCTCGGGGAGCGGTTGCCACAGAGTGGTATGGTTGCCGGCCGGCGTCCCGATGCTTACAATCTTGCGGACCTCGGCGCCGGAATCGGTGTCGATGTCGATTGAGTCGCCCACCTTCATTCCGGCAGTGCTCCTGACGTAGATGGTGGTCTCGCCCTTGCGCGCGGCCGCCGCCAGCCCGGAGTTGGAGAGGCCGAGCAGGTAGAAGCCGCCGGCGGCGAGCTTCGTCCCGGCAGGGACCTTCACCGTCGAGAAGATGGCCTGCTGCGTCTGGTGCTCGGTGAGGGTCCAGTTGGAGATGTCGATGGCGCCGGCGGCGGCGTTGTACAGTTCGATGAACGAGTTCGTCGGGTTACCGGGAGAACTCACGCGAAATTCGTTGATCTTGATGGGGCTGACGTTCCGCACCTTCCCGGCGGTTGTCTCGGATTGCTTCCTTCCGGTCGTCTGGTTGGTCCAGCGTGCGTTGCCGGTCAGGTCGCCATTAAAGGCCGCCGGCCCAGAGGTGACCTTGAAGGTGGCGCTCACGATCGAGCCCGGCGCGACCGGGCCGGCGAACGTCATCGACGTCCCGGTTTTACCCGCAACGACGGAGGTCCACTGCCTGGGCACGGAAATGCTCAGCTCGACGCCCACCGCGGGCGCCCCCGTCGTATTGGTGAACGTTACGGTGGTATCCTCGGACGACCCCGGGGAGAACGTCTGTAGACCCGGCGGCGTGGCGGTTGCCGGAACGCCCTCGGCGCCCGGCGCCAGGCTCAGCAGCGGCACGTCGTACTTTGCGGCCACCACGTTGGCGTGGACTAGCTGGTCGGTGACATTCGTCGGGAAGGATCCCGCGGCCGTCATGGCGCCTTCATAGAAGGTGCCCTGCGAGCTGTTGCTGTTGTCGCCGCCGTTTCCCAGGAGGATGGCTCCCTGCTTACGCATGGGGTCGTAGGTGATGTTGACGCGGGGTCCGTCGAACATGACCGACAGGTCGCCGTGTTGCGCATCGCCGCCCATCGAGGTCCAGTGATGCGGCTCGCCCTTGGCCATCCCGGTCACGAATCTCCAGTCGATGTTCGGCAGGTTGGCGCAGCCTTTGGTTTCATCCGGGTTGACGCAGCCCACCAGGTTGTTCTCCTGATCGGTCATGATCCAGGGGCCCGGGGAAGGCCCGTGATACCAGGCGCCGGCACTGCCGTAGTAGGTGGTCTCCATGGTGCCGTTGTCGTCGTCGCGGCTATCGATTTCGGCGTTGCCGTAGTCGAAGCAGCAGCCGGAGTTATAGTGTTGGCCGTTCACCACCCAGTACTGCCCCTGGGCCTGGTCGTCTACCGCGGTGCCCTTCACGTCGTTCTGCCGCAAGCCCATACCCGGCGCGATGAAGACGCCGTAGGCCTTGTGGCCCATGATCGTAATCGGCGCCATGTCGGCCACCGGGAGATTGTTGAACCCTCCCATGGCGGGGCCGCTGAATCCGCCGCGGGGCGCCTGGACGAGGTCGTTGTGCTTGGGGGATTGGTCGTAGATGGCGCTGATCCAGCAGTAGGTGTTGGCGCAGAACGCGTCCTGCGCGGCCGCGTTGGCGTATCCGCCCCCATCCGGGACCGGTGCGGCGGCGGGCCGGACGACGCCGATGTTCAAGGTCCTGCCGTCCGACTGGCGCAGGACCTGGTAGAGCGGGCCGTTGTAGGAGGCGTACAGCGCGCGGGTGGTGCTGTGGGCGGCCACGCAGGGGTCGCCCGCGGCGGCGTAGATGTCACATGGACCCTTCGGCCGCGGCGGAGCAGCATTGGTTCCCGTCCCGGGCTGTTGCGCCATCGTCAACGCGGCACCAATCAGAGTGAGCGCCAGCGCGAGCAGAAGCACAAGACTGATTCTCGTTTTCATGGTTTATCCTATTTGCCCTGCCGGGTGAATGCCGGCGTCTCTGGATCCCTCTCCAGGAGTTTGGACGTCCCTGCGTATGGAGGCGCTCGAACGGCCCCCAACATCTCGCCCCTGGTGCTGGACGCGCCAGCAGCGGCTTTGGTCATTATCGAACCGCCTCCGAAACGAGAGTATCGGGTATTATCTTAGATCCTAATTCGGAGTGCGGGCAACAGGCGGTCTCTTTATCCGCGTCGCCGGCACGAGCGAGCGGCGCGTAACCCTACCTTAGTTGGCCCCGGCCGCGCCGGCCGGCGGTGACAGGTCCGTCCTCACCTGGAGGCGGCGCGCTGGGATTTGCGCCCCGGCCACCCCGGCCCGGCGGCGTCCAGCCATCGTTGGACGGACCGTTCTGGAAAAACCTGGCATCCTGGCTGAGAGGCCCCTTAGCATAGTTGGCGTTAGCCTGGCCGAAAATCTTGCCGGCGCGCAGCACATCGTCGTGGACCTTGGTCACCAACTCCCAATACTTGTCGCTGTTCTGCGAGTACCCGGAGAATTGGCTCAGGTCGTTATTGCCGATGATCACCACGTCGACGCCGGGGACGGAAGCGATGTCATAGGCGTTGGCCACACCGGTAGGTGTTTCGATCATGATCACCACCAGCATGTTGTCATTGATCGTCTGGTGGTAATCGATGCCGTTGATGCCCCAGATGGCGGCAGCCTGTCCCTGACCCGAACTGCGCCGGGCGACGGGCGGGTACCGCGCCCATTTGGCGGCTTCGCGCGCGCGGTCCACGTCGTCGACCGTGGGGATGATCACGCCCAAGGCGCCGATATCGGTGGCGTGCTGGATATGCCATTCCTGCGCGTCGGGCAGGCGGATCATGGGAATGGCGCCGGCGTGCGGGCAGGCGGCGATCATGGCCTCGATATCCCTGAACTCCAGCGTGCTGTGTTGCATTTCGTACCACGTGTAGTCGTAATGCCTGGCGGCTTCGCAGTTTCCGGCGATATCGAACTTGCTTTGGGTGTAGCTGAAGACCTGCCTCCCCTGCAGCAACTTCAGCTTGGTTGTGTTATACAGGGTGGGCTTGGATTGCCCTCCCTGCGCGGCCGGTTGTGACGGCGCCGGCAAGCAGAGAAGCGCCGTTGCGGGAAGCGCAACGAACAGGGTCGCCATCGATTTCATGGTGTACATCCTTTCGCGTACAGAACGGTGGAGAAAGTATATCCCAATGACGCGAGTTCGCGCCTGGGGGAGCCTCACACTGGCTGCAGCCCACAGCGTACGACGCTTTCCCGGCGCCGGATTTGCCGGCGGGAGCGCGCCGCGGTCTACTTACCGAAGTTCTTCACCAGGTAATCGGTCACGGCGTGGACCTCCTGGGGGCTTCCGGCCGCGCCGCGGTCCACCATGGCGGCGACTTCGTCCTCCCAACCCGTCCGGCTCATCCGCACATTCGAGAAGACCGCTGTGCCGTGGCAGACCGTGCACATCCGCACGACAATGTCTCTCCCCGCTCCTTCGGGAAGCGGCGCGCCGTTGGCTTTGAGCTGCGCTGGGCTCAATCTGTTGGGGACGGGTGGGCGAGCGGCCCCAGTCGCCTGCGCCGGCGAAGTAGCCGTCCCGCCCGGCAGCGCGAACGCGATCAGCGCATCGGCGATTTCATCGGCTGTTCCCGCGAGCATCCGGAAGCGGTTCGTGCCGCCGGCGGCAATCACGACGTATTGTCTGCCGTCGCGGCCCTGGTAAGTCACGGGGATGGTGTCGGCCGTGGCGTCGAGTTGCGCCATCCACAGCTCCCTGCCGGTCCGCGAATCGAAGGCCCGGAACTTCGAATCGGTGGTCGCGCCGATGAAAACCAGGCCGCCGGCGGTGGCGATAGAACCTCCCATATTGGGCGTGCCGGCATGTCTGAATCCCTGCGCTTCTAATTCGTCATAACTCCCCAGGGGCACGCGCCATGCGATGTCGCCGGAGGCATTGACCGCGGTCAGCTCTCCCCACGGCGGCTGCTGGCAGGGGTAGCCATCCGGATCGATAAAGCGCTGGTAGCCGCCGTCGTTGCGCCAGGCCATGGGCGCTCCCGGATTTGCCGGCACCATGCGCCCGGTTCCGCCGAGGCTGCTGGTGTTTACGAAGGTGTATCCCAATTTCGGATCGAAAGACACGCCGCCCCAGTTTCCACCGCCCATGGTTCCCGGAAACAGCAGCGAGGGCGTCGTTCCGAAGGGCGTGTAGGGGCCTTCCTGGCGCAGCCGGCTGAACCATTCTTCGCAGAACCGGTGGGCTTCCGGCGTGCGCGTGGTGATCTCGTCTTTGGTCAGGCTCATGCGCGAGAGCGGAGGCGGCTTCAGCGGGAACGGCTGCGTCGGCCACGATTCCTCTCCGGGTGTATCACTGCGCGGGACGGGCCGCTCGACTGCCCCGAAAACCGGCTGGCCGGTCAGCCGGTCGAGAATGAAGAGAAGCCCCATCTTGGTCGTCTCGGCCACCGCCGGAATGGTCCGGCCCCCGCGTTTCACTTCCACCAGCGCCGGAGGAGCGGCCACATCGTAATCCCAGATGTCGTGGTGTACGAGTTGGTAATACCAGAGCAGCTTGCCGCTGAGGGCGTCGAGCGCCACGACGCAGTTCGCGTAGAGATTGGTTCCCTTCCGATCGGCGCCGTAGAAACTGTCCGCTGGATTGCCGATCGGCAGGAAGACCATGCCTCGCTCGGTGTCGATGGTTGCCGGACCCCACTGGCTGGGACCCGAGCGGTCCTTCCAGCCGCCGGCGCCCCACGTCTGGTTGCCTGGTTCGCCGGGTTGCGGAACGGTGTGAAACCTCCACAGGAGCTTGCCGGTTCGCACATCGTAAGCGCGCGGATCGCCGCTCGGCCCCAGGCTGGGACCCTCCTGGGTGCTGGGGCCGACGATCACCACCCTGCGATAGATGGTGGGCGGGGACGTAACCGCATACGCCGCTTGCGGGAACTTGTCCGTGATCCCGGCTTTTAGATTCACCACCCCGTTGTCGCCGAACCCGGCCGCGGGACGGCCTGTCCTCGCTTCGAGCGCCATCAGTCGGCCGTCACCGGTGCCGAAGAGAATCCGAGGCGCGGTTGACTCCTGGCCGGGCCAATAGGCGACACCGCGAATTTCCCGCGCATTCGAATGCGGATCGAATTTCCATATCTCCCTGCCGGTGTCGGCTTCCAGGGCCACGATTTTCTGATTTTGCGTGGCGAAGTAGAGCGTGCCGTCCACCACGATGGGCGTGATTTCAAATGCCCGGCCGTGCTCGCCGGTGTGGTAGACCCATGCCCGCTGGAGTAGGTTTACGTTTCCGGTATTGATCTGGTCGAGCGGCGAATAGCGCGTCCCACCAGGATCGCGGCCGTAGGCAGGCCAATCCTGCTTCCGAAGAACCGGCTGCGCCAATGCCGGCAGGGCCGTCGCCAAGGCCGCGAGCGCTATCCAGAGGGTCCGCATATTGAGCCTCGGTGGCATTACGCTCCTACGGGCGCGGGCACTCGCGAACCAGTTGGCGGTAAACCTCGCGCGCGTGGTCATAGGCTTTCCTGGCCTCGCCCAGCTCGGCAATCGAGATGTGGGGAGCCTTCTGGCTCCAGCACTGGTTCACCGCATCCAGGCACCACTGGGCGCTCCGCCGCGAGGCGCGAATCGGTTGGCCGCCCACCAGCGCAAACACCGGGTTGGTATGCGCCGCCGGAAGGATGCGCGCCGCGATCCAACTGCTCTCTCCGATGGGCACCTCAAATCGCAGCTCTCGCACCTTGCCATCGGCGAGTAGCGACTGGCGCGCGACGGCCTTGCCGTTGACCACGATCTCGACAGGCACCTCCCGCGTATCACCGATCCGCGCCCGCTCGACGTCCCAATACGGCTTCTGGTCGTACGGCCGGCTGCGAAGCGCCTGGTCGGGTGTCGCCGGCAGGTACGCCGCGGCTTTCAGCGTAACCGTCACGGTCGCCGCGCCGGACAGGTTCAGCTCGCTGCGGTTCGCTCCCACCTCCGTGTCATTGACGCGAAAATCCATCAGGTGGGCCTTGCCGTCAGAGACGTAGCTTCGCCCCGCCTGCAATCCCTCGAGCCATTTGGTATACGTGAGACCGCCATCCACCTTCACGTAACTGCGGCCGATCCCCACGCGGCCATCGTAGATGCAGGGGAAGTCGGTCTCACCGCCGATCCGCGTTCGGAAGCCGACATTCAGGGTGTGGTACCAGATGTTGAGTTCCCACAGGTAGGGCGTGTCCACCGCCGAGATGAAGTCCACCGTGTTCGGATAGGTCACGTCCACGATATATTCGTTGGCGCCGATGCCGTCGAATCCCGGCACTTCGTACGTGGGCAGCTCGTTACTCATCACCTGCAGCCCCCAACCCGAGTGCGCAAAGCCGGCGATCGCGCCCTGCGATTTTGCCCAGCGCAGGATAGGCAGATCCCAGGTCGGCCAGTCTTCAATCCGGCTGGTGTGCGGGTAGTCCTGGTCCTTCAGGTTCAGCAGAACAAGATGGCCCGCGTGGCTGGAGGGGAAACCGGAAACTTCGAGATCATAATGCATCAACCGGTCCGGCACGGAAAGCGCATCGTCCTTTCCCGAGAAGAACTGCTTCTGGTAGTAATAATCGGGACCCCAGGTGAGCACGGCGCCGATGTTCAGGCCCTCGCCGAGAATCTGCCGGATCATATCCTTTGGTTCCACGCCCTCGGCGGGATTCATGTAATGCGAGCATCCGGCGGCATGGACATGATGGTCACCCGAATACCAGCCGCTTTGGGCCGGGTCGATCCAGCGGTCGAGCTGAAAAGCGAGCTCGCCAGGCGTGCCGGAGGCCTCCACGGCGACTTCGCGGGTGTGAGAAAGGTATTCGGGACCACCGCTGTACTCGAAGGTGTAGTATCCGGCCGGCAGTTGCACGGTCTCTCCATCGCTGCGGTAGATCTGCGGTTGGAAGAAGAAGTCGGGCGCCAGCCGTTTGGCGGGGTTGGGGTAGAGCCGGTTGAGCCGGTCGCGGATCACGAACGACGCCATCGCCGGTTGTCCGCGCTCATCTTTCACTCGCAGAGTGACCGGACGGGACGGCAGTGCGGTGAACAGGATATCGACGTCGTTGCGGAAACCGATATCCTGCGTGCCCTGGCCGACGTTGAAGCTGATTTTGGCGGAGCGCTGGCCGGGATCGCGGCTGTAGATCTCCAGAATGGCGTACTCCAGCGCCAGCCCCGAGAGCCGCTGCCGCATGGGCGGCTTCTGATACAGCGAAATATCGGCCCACCGTCCGGCCGATTCGCGCGGCGTGAGGGTCACCGGCGGGGACGAATTGCCGTTGGAAGGAATGTACACGTTGCCGCTGTTGGGGCTTTCCACGTGGAGTTGCGCCGTGACATGGCCATCGTTGATCACCTTCACCAGGAACAGGCGCGTGCCCGCCTCCACCAGCTCCGGCCTGGCGGCGCCGGCTTCCACCTTCACGCGGCTTTCGGGATTGATCTCCACGGTGGCCAGAGCATACCCGTCCAGCACCGATTCCAGGGCTTCCACAGCGGCGGCCTCGTCCGGATTGGCGATAGCCTCGTTGATGCGCTGCTGCGCCGCGGGCGGCAAGGGCTGGCCGAGATAGTTGAGAGCCTCTTCGATTTGGCGCGCCTGTTGGGCCAAAGGCTGAAGGGGCACGGGGGGAGCCTGATGTTGATGAGCCATTTCCTGGGCGGCCAGAATCGCGCACAGGAGGAAGCCGAGTGCATGCTTCATGGTGTTCTCCGATTGATGCAATCATATCGTGAACCGAGAGGAGCAACGACGGGCGCTGCACCGGGATCGGCTCACCCGAACGACCCCGCGTTCCCGCGGCGGATCGTGCCGACCCGGAGAACGGCCGAAGGTCCGTCACTCTTTAGACAGTGTCCATCGCGTGTACATCGACAAAGGCGACCTATCCACACTCTGGACATCGGATTCAGGCATTTTGCATATTCTCAAGGACTGGAGTTGGATGGACAAGTGCATGTCCCCGGCCGGAGGAATCGCCATGTTATATGGTCACCGACGCGGCCAGCAGCCCAATGAGCATCCGGTCGAATCGGAAAGTGGCGATGATCTGCAAACGGCTGAACGGGCGCGTGCTGCCGTGGCGCTGGGAACCGGGTCGTTCCGTGTGAGGTGCCTTTGCCGGATTCTCTGCGGGTTGCTGCTTGCGCCCGGGGGTATTGCGCACGCCCAGGCGGCTCTCACTTATTACTTCGCCCACATTGCCTCGGCCGGCGGCTGGAGAACGACTTTTACTTATGTAAACCAGACCACCCTGCCGGTCACCTGTAACACGTCGTTCTATTCGGACACCGGAAACCCATTGACCCTTCCCTTTAATGGCTCGTTACTCTCTTCCGCCAGCGACACCGTCGCCGCTGGTGGACTTGCGCGCAGGCAGACCGATGCCCAACCCAGCCAGCCGGTAGTAACCGGCTGGGCCAGCGCCAGTTGCAACGGGCCGGTGAAAGCCAGCGCTTTATTCCGCCTTTATAGCGGCAATGTAGCGCTGGCGGAGGCCTCGGTGCCGGCGATGACCCCTCCGGCCAGCCAGTTCGTCACCTACGCGGACCAGAGCACCGGCGTGGCCTATGCCAACCCTTCAGCCAGTTCCGCGATGGTCACCTTCACGGCGCGGGATCAAACCGGGACGGTGATAGCCACCCGGAACATCAACGTGCCGGCTGGATCGCATAGCTCCCAGAATCTCGGCCCTCTGTTCGGCCTGTCCAGCTTCCAGGGCTCGGTTACTATCTCCGCGTCGGCGCCCATTGTAAGCCTCTCGCTGAACGCCGAGGCTGCGCCCATCATTTCTTCATTACCGCCCGGGCAACCCGACGGCGCTCCCGCCGCGGGACCCCAGGTGTACTATTTTGCCCACATTGCGGCCGCCGGCAACTGGCGGACCACTTTCACCTATGTCAATGCTTCGGCCGGGGCCGTTACCTGCGACACGTCCTTCTACTCGGATTCGGGCATCCCGCTGCTTCTTTCGTTCAACGGCTCCCAACTCTCTTCCACCAACGACACGATTCCCGCGGGAGGCATCGCGCGCCGGGAAACCGACGCTCAAGCCAGTCTTTCGGTGGTCACCGGCTGGGCGACCGCGAAGTGTACCGGCCCGGTGAAAGCCAGCGCCCTGTTCCGCGACTACAACGGAAGCGTGCCGCAAGGAGAGGCTTCCGTGATTGCTGCGACCTCTCCGGCATCCCAGTTTGTCACGTATGCGGACCAGACCACGGGCGTGGCCTATGCCAATCCATCGCCCGGTTCCGCGGTCATCAGCTTTACGGCGCGAAATGGAAGCGGTTCGGTGATGGGGACGGGAAGCCTGACGCTGGCGCCGGGTGCGCACGGCCAGGCAAACCTCGGCCCGCTGCTGGGCATTTCGTCCTTCCAGGGTTCGGTAACCATCACCTCCCTGGAACCGATTATCAGCTTATCTTTGAATGCGGAGGCTTTCCCCAGTTTTTCGTCCCTGCCTCCCGGCGATGCCGCCTCGTTCCAGGTTTACGGTGTTTGGGACTGCGGCAACGATTCCTGCAACTGGGCAACGGTGCGCGACATGACCCAGTTCGACAGCGTGAATCACTGGATGATCGACCGCGGAGATGGTTCGGGTCTGCCGTCCGTCAACCTGGTGGTCCTTAGCTTCGTGCAGCCGACCAAGTTACTCAACCTCACCAACGACTCTGAAACCGTCAATGGAATACCGATCGGCATGAATTCAGCCATCGTGAGTTACTTCACCGGCCACAACGTGCGTGTCATGCTGGCGGTGGGCGGCGCGACTTACGTGAGCGATTGGGACCAGGCCCTTTCTACGAATGCCACCCAGCTCGGTATCAATGCCGCCAATGCGGCGGGCGCCATGGGAGTGGGCATTGAGATCGATTACGAGAACAATACCAACCCGAATTTGACCGCCTTGCAGGAATTCATCACCGCCTATCGCTCCGTTTCGCCTTCGGATTCGACGGGAACCAACCCGGCCGCGTTATTGACTATCGATCTGGCGGCCGGCGATCAATATCTCGTGGCGTTGTGCAGTAAGGCCACCAGCGATTGGCTGACCGGCAGCAATCCCTCGCTTGATTTTGCCAATGCGACTGTGCCCAACGGTCAACCGGTGGCGTCGGATGCCGAAACGAACTGGCAGCAGCACGCGGCCGGCGAGACTGTAGCCGGTGTGGCCGTCCCGCCGCTGCCTCCCGCCCGGTTCACGGGCGCCGTGCGGCTGGAGGTTGGGAGTACAGTCGAGCCGGAGTGCAATAATTTCACCGCGTCGCTTCAGAACAGCACCGCGATCTTTGCGCAGACGCTCGCTCCCAACGGCGCCGGAATCACATCGGGCATGCTGGGGTATATGTTCTGGGAAGTGGAGGCCCAGGCCCCCGCCACCTGTGAAGGCGGCGTCGGAACCGGGGCTAACAATTACAACCTTCCCATACCGATGCCGCCTCTCCGCCAGCAATGAAAGGCGCGGCCGTCCGTTGGCGCCGCCGCGCCAATCGCGCGGGCCGCCTGGCGCGGATCGGCCCCGCAGCAGACCGGGCGAAGGTTGCTCCCGGCGCCGTCCTGTTCTTCACGTCGCGGAACTGTGGGTCAGATTTCCGGAGCAACGTTTGCGCCTACCATGGGTTTGGCCGAATATGCGGAACCGCGATCGGGACAGCTTCCGGGTTCCTGGCGTAAACCAGCACGGTGCAACGATTCGGGGCCCGACGTGTGATTCATAACGGCGGAAGCCACGATCCCGAGCGGCTGGAGGTGCCGAATGCAACCAAGCCATGAGACAGGCTCAATCGTACAAATGTCCGCTATGTGACCGCGCGGCCCAAGCGGTGGTACTGCCGGGGCTGGATACGAGGCGCGTGGAATGCCCCTACTGCACAACCTACGAGATCTCAGAGCGGGTGGTGCGATTCCTTTCTGAGAAGCCCGAGGCAAAAGCGCGGGCGCGTTTCGTTTCCGACGCGGTCCGCCGGGCGACCAAAGGGGTGGGGCCGGCGGATATCGCGGAGCACTGCCTGAAACTGCGTACCGAACGATATTTCCTGGAGAGTGCAACGAGGGAAGAAGCGCTACAACAGGGTGACTGACCTCGGTCCAGGCGATCAGGCATCCAAATCCATGCACCGGCCGCGAAGGCACTCGCATCGAATGGTCCTAGGAGGGAGTCGTATGAAAGCTGCGGTCGTTCCCGCGGTGAGCAGTGCGTGGCAGATCCACGAGGTTCCGCAACCTCAACCCGGTCCCAATCAAGTGCTGGTAAAAATGCATGCAAGCGGAATCTGTTATACCGACGTACACCTCACCCTGGGACATTTCCCCGGAGCATTTCCCCGAATCTTAGGCCACGAGCCGGTTGGCGAGATCGTCGCCGTGGCTCCTGGAGTCACGACCCGGAAAGTGGGCGACCGCGTGGGTACGGCATGGATTCAATCGACGTGTGGACGCTGCGAATGGTGCCAGCGTGGACGCAGAATGTTCTGTCCGTATATGAAGGGCACGGGCGTAGATGTACCAGGCGGACACGCAGAGTACATGCTGATGAATGCCGATGCCACCTACCTGATTCCCGACCAGGTTTCCTACGAACAAGCGGCCCCGATCTTCTGCGCCGGTTACACGGTCTATAGTGGGCTCCGCTGGGCCGATCCCAAGCCGCACGAGCGCGTAGCCGTGCTCGGGATCGGCGGGCTGGGGCACCTGGCGGTGCAATACGCTAAGGCCGCGGGCTTCCAAACCATCGCCATTTCACACTCCCCCGATAAAGACAAGATGATCCGCGATCTTGGCGCGGACGACATCGTCCGCGATGGAAAGAGCTTGGCGGCAATGGGGGGTGCAGATGTGGTCCTCAGCACTTCCAATTCGACCAAATCCATGGTGGACAGCATTCAGGGACTGCGGCCGGACGGCCGGCTTGTCGCGATGGGCGCCGACGCGGAGCCGCTCTCGATTTCTCTGGTGGATCTCATTACGAAGCGCATCCGGGTGATTGGCAGCCAGCAGAACGGCCCCGAATATCTCTACGAAGCCCTTGATTTCGTAGCGCAGGGAAAAGTCAAAACGATAGTCGAGACCTACCCACTGGCAGAGGCGCCGAAAGCCTATGAGCGCGTTGCGGAGGGCAAGACCCGGTTCCGCGCCGTCCTCACAATGTAGTCGCAGAGCCGGCAGTCACAGCCGCTTTTGGATGAGTCTCGGGCGAACCGGAGGTTGGGCGTTCACAGGTCCGGTAGGTCCGCGCTGGTCACAATCGGCTGCCGCCGGCACGAGCCCCCCGTGTGTCGCCCGCACCGCCGCCGGCGCGGCTCGCTACCGAAACGGCGATCGGTTTTCGTTCGCTCATGATGCCTCTCTCGTCATTCCGTCACTCCGAGTCTGGCCGCGAAACGGCGGGCTTCCGCTTCCCGGGACTCTTTTACGTGCCCATAGCGGGCAAAGAATGCCTGGATCACGTCTGGAGGCGCGGTCTCGGGCGTACCGCTATGGAACGGCGGGTCTGGCGCGTACTCGATATCTAACTGAATCTCCTGGGCGACCAGATCACCGCGAAGTATCGATGCGATCTTGAGCGACCCGTCAAGGCCCGCGGTGACGCCGGCTGTGCTGATGTAGTTGCCGTCCACGACAACCCGCGTCCTGGTCGGGATCGCGCCGTAATAGTGAAGAAGATCCCAGGCCGCCCAGTGTGTAGTAACCCGTCGGCCGCGGAGAATGCCCGCGGCCCCGCAAAGCAACGCGCCGGTGCAGACTGATAGGACATACCTCCCGGATTCCGCCTGATTCCTGATCAATGAAAGAATCTCCCGATCTTCCATCAGCGCCTGCTGCCCCAACCCGCCAGGCACCAGCAACAGGTCGAGCGGAGGAACTTCGGCGATGCTCATTTCCGGAGTCAGAATCAGGCCCTTCACATCGCGAACCGGAGCCTTCGTCTTGGCGATGACATGGATCGTTGAATTGGGCATGCGGGACAGAACCTCAAACGGCCCCGTGAAATCGATCTGATCTTGCCGAGGAAAGACAAGACAGCCGATGGTCAGATGCTTACCCGCGCCCGATAGCTCCGCACTCGCGGAACGGGCAGCCACGGGAGGGGGTTGTGGTTCCGCCTCGCCCGGCTCGCCAAGCGACGCGAGGACCAACCCTGAAGCGACGCCTTCCGCCAATGTGCGGTGTGAGAGTTGATCGCTACAGCGTTCGACCATCATGTTCAGCCAGTTGTTCGAGGGGTTTTGCCGTACGAATCGGCGCTGCAGGTACGACGACCTCAACCAGTCCAGTTGCCACGTCGTAGACGAGCCCGGAGACAAGCCACGCGCCCGGAAGTGCGGGGATTGCCCGGAGCGAAGCAACGTCGACGGCCACCGCCGCGCGAGGATCGGTGATCGCTTTTGCCTTGAGTTGGCCTTCCGGTATCTGGAAATAGTGCGCCAGCATGGCCGGGTCGCCGGGAAGTCGGGTGATACCGCAATCGGTGTGTTGAAGCACGATGATATGAAACTCCCCGCCACCCCCGGCAATCGCCCCGGCAACCTCACCGATTCGCCCGAGCATGCCCAACTGCTCCAACAACCCGGGAGTGATTCGACCGCCGATGTTACGTATTACCACAGCCTCGCCCGGTTTAATTCCAAGTACATAAGCAGGATCTACCCGCATATCAGCACAACCGACGATGATTGCCTTTACAGCCGGCAGCGCCCGTGAAAGCGAGGCCACAAGCGTGCCCGCCGCATTCTGCTGAGCGGCAAGCTGTTGGTTGCGCTTTAGCAAGTCGTCGAGATGGTTCATGCTCATTCTCCCTACGTCTTTCAGTCTAGGACTCAAACGTCGATTCGATAAGTGCGTTCGCAGACCAAACGCAACGCGTTTAGCGCCGCGGGATACGTTGGCAGCGGGCGCGACGCGTCCGCCAACGTTCTTCCCGGCCGGCCGACTCGCGCACATCGCGCTCCGGCCGTATTGGGCCGCAGGCGCGGATCAACCGCGGCGCTGGCTGCTTTCGGCCGACTGGGGCGGCCAGCCTCCACCGGCGAGAGTGACCGGCGGCCGGCGCCGCCCGCAACCAGGGCTTGGCCGAATGGGGCCGGCCCGTGCGGAGCTACGTGCGCAGGTATGAGCGCCGTCGGCCGCGAACTCCGAGGTTGCCCGTCTCTCCCCGCCACTGCGCGGTACAATCCGGCAGGAGGGATTTCGATATGAATCGCCGCGGATTCATCCAGGCCGTGGCCGCAGCGGCTGCAAGCCCGATCTGGGCCATCGCCCAAGAGGCGTCCTCGCGCGCCAGGGTTCTGAACCTCAAAATCTCGGGACTCAAAACATTCGTGGTGAACGCCGGCAGCCTCAACTGGGTCTTCTGCAAAGTCTACACTAACGGCGGTCTCGTCGGACTCGGCGAAGGTTCGGTCACCAGCAAAGAAGCCACCGTCGCCCAGGCCATCATGGAACACGAGCGATTCCTGGTTGGTAAAGACCCAACCGATATCGAGATCCTCTGGCAATCCATGTTTCGCGTGCCACGATGGCGCGGCGGCCCGATTCTCAATTCCGCAATCAGCGCCGTCGAAATTGCCCTGTGGGACATTTTCGGCCAGGCCCTGGGGGTTCCCATTTACAAACTGCTGGGCGGCGCCGCGCGTGACCGTATCCGCATGTACCTCGACGTCGGAGCCATGCCCGAGGACTTTCTCCGCGCCAGGGATCAGGGCTACACCGCGGCCAAGACCACTCCGCTTTCTCCGGCCAATAACCTCGTCAAGCCCACCACCATGATCCGCGAAGGTATACGCAAACTTCAGGCGATCCGCAAAGCCGTAGGCGACGACTTCGATATTGCCGTTGACGCCCATGGCCGCTGCACCACCGCCATGGCAATCGACTTCTGCACCAGGGTCGAAGACCTCGACCTGCTGTGGGTCGAGGAGCCGACTCAACTCGAAGACTTGGGCGAATTGGCCCTGCTGCGCGAGAAGACCAGGACCCACCTGGCAACCGGCGAGCGTTCGTTCACCAAGTACGGATTCGCCGATTTCTGTTCCCGCCACCTGGTCGATTACATTCAGCCCGACGTTTGCCACGCCGGGGGTATTCTGGAGTTGAAGAAGATCGGTGTGCTGGCAGAGACCTACCGGGTCAGCCTGGCGCCCCACAATCCACAGAGCTACGTAAGCACCATGGCCTCCCTGCACGTGGATGCGACCACGCCCAGCGCGGCGATTCAAGAATACACCCTCAACCGTACGGAATGGGTTCAGGAATTGTTCGGAGGCAGTGGACCGGTGATCAAAGATGGCTATGCGGACCTTCCGAGCCGGCCTGGTTTGGGCGTCACGCTGGACGAAAAGGTTGCGGCGGCACACCCCTACAAGCCCACTAACCGGCCGGAGTACAGACTCGGCGACGGGTCGATTACAGACCAGTAGCCGCACACCAACTTCGCCGAATCAGCCGCGTCGCGGCAGTCCCTGCTGGGGCGGAGCAGGCTCGCCGCACCGGTTTGGGTACGCGCCTCCCGCGCCCTGAGCGGGCCAGTGCAGCGCAAGAATTGACGCGGGCGCCCATCGCCGCCGGCCACCGCGCTGCCGCCGCCGGCGCCGACGCCAATCGTCAGTCGGGAGCGGAAATCGTCCGACGCCGCCCGCCGGATAGGGAGTGGCCCCCAGGCCGGCTCCGGCGCACCGTAAATCGCGTGGTAGCTGCTAATATCGGACTGATGGGTCCGCTTTGGTTGCGTTCGTCACCTCTCCCGGCGCGGAGGGCGGCCGATGGCGGCAGCGTCACGTTTTCGAAAACCCTGCATCTTGGGCGATAGAGAGACAGTACTTTATGGAAGTCGAGATTCTGCATCTAGGCGACGTGAAATTTGAGGCGATCACCCGGGGCCATCGGGTGATCTGCGATCAACCGGCGGCCAACGGCGGTCGCGACAGCGGGATGACCCCGCCCGAGTTTTTGCTGGTTTCCCTGGGGACTTGCGCCGGATTCTACGCGGCCCAATACCTTAAGGCGCGGTCCCTGCCCGCGGATGGCCTCAAGCTCAAGGTCACCGCCGAAAAGACCACCCAACCGGCCCGGCTGGGACGTTTTCAGATTGAGGTGACGGCGCCCGAGTTGGACGCACAGCACCAGGCGGGCATTCTACGCGCCGTCAAAGCCTGCCTGATCCATAACACGCTGCTGAATGCGCCGTCCATCGA
>JASHSS010000719.1 GCA_030038565.1 Bryobacteraceae bacterium | reverse complement strand
GCGGCGTCGTAGGCGGAACCTCGGTCTTGCTGCGCAAAGCATTAGTAGTGGCGCAGGTGGCGCTTTCGTTGCTGCTGCTCATCGGCGCCGGGCTGTTCGTTCATAGTCTCAAGAACCTGAAAGAACTCGACCCTGGCTTCCGTACCACCAACCTGGTGAGTTTCGCCGTCGATCCGACTCTCAGCGGCAAGCCGCCGGAATGGTCGCTCGATTATTATCGCCGGCTCAGTGAAAGGATGCAGTCGATTCCCGGGGTGGCTTCCTCCACCATCGCGGTGATACCGGTGCTCGCCGACAATGAGTGGGACAACAGCGTTACGGTCGAGGGGTACTCTCCAAAAGAGGGTGAGTCCGTCGATCCCCATATGCAATTCTGCTCGCCCGGGTTCTTTCAGACCTTACACGTTCCGATCCTGGCGGGGCGCGATTTTCGCCTGGAAGACGGTCCTAAAGCGCCCAAGGTGGGCATCGTGAACCAGAGATTTGCCCGTAAGTATTTCGGCAATGCCAGCCCCATCGGGCGCCACGTCGGCGAGGGAATGAATCCCGGCACCAAACTCGACATCGAGATTGTCGGGGTGGCGGGCGATACCAAATATGAGAACTTGCGCGATGAAGTTCCGTACGAGTTGTACCTGCCGTACAACCAGCAGAAGTTTGTGGTCGGTGTGACGGCCTATGTTCGCGCGGCGGCCGACCCCTCCAGCCTGCTTCCAACGTTGCGAAAAGTTGTAACCGAACTCGACCCCGACGTTCCTCTCTACGGCATGCGAACGCTCGACCAGCAAATGGAGAATTCGCTGATTACCGATCGCCTGCTGGCCACGCTCTCGGGCGCCTTCGGGTTTCTGGCGACGTTACTCGCGGCCATGGGACTCTACGGCGTGATGGCTTTCATGGTAGTGCGGCGGACACGCGAGATCGGCATCCGCATGGCGCTGGGCGCCAGCGGAGGGTCGGTGGTGTGGCTGGTGATGCGCGAAGTGATGCTGCTGGTGGGTATTGGAGTGGCGATCGGGCTGCCGGCGGCGCTGGGGCTAACCCGGCTGGTGCAGGCGCAGTTGTTCGGTGTGGCGCCGAGCGATGGACTGACGTTATGCCTCGCCACCACCGGCATCGCTGCCGTGGCGCTGCTCTCGGGTTACCTTCCCGCGCGCCGCGCCACGGCGATCGATCCCATGCGTGCGCTGCATTGGGAGTGAATTTTGGCTGCCACAGAATAATAGTGGCTGTCGCCGAACGGAATCCCAACGCTGCGCGGCCGCCTAGCCAGGTGGTATAGCCCGCTACTTCACCGGCGATTGCGACACTCCCTTTCCCTCGATGATGCCGACATACCGGTCGATCGGAAGGGATGTGAATCGTTCGGTTCGCCCGCTGGGCTGCGGCCAGCGTACTTCCAGCCACTCGACAGCTTTCGCCGTGCCCACGCCCAGAACTTCACGGGGATCGTGCGCCGACAAGTAGCTGCCGCCCCCGTTCCTGACGCGCGAGCGCGTTACGCCGCCTGCCGGCCAGGTGAGCCGGGCGCCTACGGCGTCGCGATTGCACTTCACGCCCTCGAGTTTCACGCCCAGCCAATGGTGGTCCGCGCCGGCATTGTTGTGAAGGAGCACCGGAGCCCCCCCGTTATTGCCGACCAGCACATCTACCAGGCCGTCGTTGTCGTAATCGCCAATGGCCAGCCCGCGCGCTGGGAAGGATTTTCCGAACACCGGTCCGGCCTCGGCGCTCACGTTGCGCAACTGGCCGTTGTCGTTGTGGAAGAGCAGCAGCGGCTCCTTGTACTTCACCTGCTGGGAGTAGTTGTCGATCATGTCGTCGGGGTGTCCGTTGGCCAGGAAAAGATCGAGCAGCCCGTCGTTATCGTAGTCGAAAAAGCGCAGGCCCCAGCCGCTCAGCAGGCGGGTGGCCTGCGCCACCTGGTTCTTGAAGGCCACGTCGGTGAAGGTCTCGTTCTTCATGTTTTTGTAGAGCGAGAACATTTCCTGGTCCACGTTGGCCACAAACAGGTCCTGCCATCCGTCCCCGTCGAAATCGGCCGCGTCCACCCCCATTCCGGACCGCGCCCGGCCGTCGGTGCTGAACCCCACCTCGGCGGCCAGCGCGATCTCCTCCCAGCGGGTCTTCCCGGCGGCATCCGGCCCACGGTTCATAAAGAGAAAATTCTGCACCGTGTCGTTGGCCACGAACAGATCCATGCGGCCGTCGTTGTTTACGTCGACGGCCACTACGCCCAGACCCTTGCCGGTGGCCTTTTCGATATCGGTCCCGCGGGATACCTGGCTGAAGGTGCCATCTCCATTGTTGTGGAACAACAGGCTGGCGGTCCCTTTAAACACCCGCGGAATGCAGTAGAAATGTTTTCCTAGTTTGTTATCGCCGCAAGAGAAGTGGCTTTTCGCTCCGTAATCCACGAAGCTGCAGACGAACAGATCCAGCCGGCCGTCGTTATCGAAATCGAACCACACCGCGCTGGTGGTCCAGTGATTTTCGAAAACCGCGGCGCCTAAGCCGGCCTTTTCGCTGACGTCGGTAAACGTGCCGTTGCCGTTGTTGCGGTACAGAATCGGGCGTCCGTACGCCGTCACGAACATGTCCGGAAAGCCGTCGTTGTCGTAATCGCCTACCGCGACTCCCATCCCGAAGGAGCCGCCGGCCACGCCCGCTGCCTCAGTCACATCGGTGAACGTGCCATCGCGGTTGTTCTTGTAGAGCGCGTTCCGGATGGGTTTAGACGGCTTGTAGAAATCGCTCGGCCCGCTGTTGACCAGGTAGATATCCATCCACCCGTCATTGTCGTAGTCGAGAAAGGCGCAGCCGGGTCCCATCGTCTCGGGCAGGTAATGATCCACCGAGGCGGCGTTGTCGTGCACCCAGTGGATCCCGCTCGCGTCCGGCGGAATCTCCTCGAACAGATGCGGCCCTCCGGCTCTTCCGTAGCGGGCCAGCGCGAAGGCGGCTGCCGCGCTTTTGAGAAACTGCCGGCGGTCGATATTGGCAAAACGTCGTGACATGGGGAGCTTCAATTCGGATAGGGATCGCCGGCGCGGGCAACCCGGATTTGGTGATCGGTGAACTGCGCGTGCGCGCCGGGCAGGTCCACCTTGGGCATGTGGCAGCCGGCGCAGTTGGATTTTCCCACGCTGCAGACCTTGGTGTGCAGGGCGGCGGAATGGCACGCGGCGCACTTGGCGTCATAATCCGCCAGGGTGGTGTCCAGGGTACCGTGCGGGTCGTGGCAGGCGGTACAGCGAATGCGCGCGTCCGCGGCGTCGTAGCACTTGCTGTTGGTGAGCCGATAGGGCTGGAAGCGCACGTTGTTTACGTTTCGGGGCCCACCCAGCGCAATCTGCGACCAGGTGCGATGGCAGCGGCCGCAAAGCTCCGAAACATCCTCCGCCGAAAGCGCGCCGAGATGCGGCAGTTGGGCCGCCTTGACGTCGCCCGCGCGCACCGCTTCCACATGTTGCTCCACCGCGCCATGGCACGACGAGCATCCCACCCCTGGGATGAGCGACTCCATGTGCAATTGGCCTCCGCGGACCGCGCCGTTGGAGTGGCAGCCGAAACATTCGCGCTCCTCGAGCGCGTAAATCCGCCGTCCGGCAGCCTGCACGATGGTCTGCGGCCGGGTGTTCTGGGCGCCCATCGTCAAGTCCAGCGTCCCGAGCGCATTGTAGAAGCTCAAACGGCTCTCATACAATGCGCCCTGGTATTCGAATACGTAAGTTTGCCCGGCCTGCCCGCGTCCGAAAGCCCACCGCAGCGGAACCGTCAGGGTGTCCTTGCCGTCCGTCACCGTCAGAATGCTGCTGTCCTGGCGCCGGGCGATCGAGGAGCGGTAGGCGCCCTCCTGGTATGTAAGCGTGGGATGGTTCTTAAGGATGGCGGAGGTCTCCACTTTTTCCAGCGCCTGCGCCATGGGGGTAGCGCGATGATGCGTGGTTTCGGTGGCATGACACGCCGCGCAAGCCGCATCGCCTTCCGGCAGGGCGGCGGCCATCGGGAGCGGCGCCAAAGCCAGCAGGGCCAGCAGCCTCACTTCACCTTCGCTCCCGGCTCGGCGGCCTGCGATTCCGCATTCAGCCGCAGCACGATGGCGCGCTCCCGGTCGCCGTCTTCCTTGCGCTTCAACCGGTAATAGACGGTGGCGAGCGAAACGTGCGCCTCCACAAATTGCGGGATCTCCCTGGTCAGCTTCTCCAAAGCTATCCGGGCCTCGTCGGTGTGGCCGTCCAACAGGTCCATGGCGGCCAGTTGATAGCGCGCCGAGGCGTCACCCGGACGCACTTCCATGGCGCGTTCGAAGCACTTGCGCGCCTCGGCGTAGTTTTCTTCCTGTTTAAGCAGAACCCCCAATTGCACATTGGAGGTGTAATCGTTCGGATTGGAAGCCAGTTCTTTGCGGAACGCAACGGCCGCATTCGGCGTGTCGCCCGTCGCCGCCAATGCCATGCCGTAGTAGGAATACAGGTCGGGAAGAGAAGGGTTTAAGTCTACTGCCTTCTGGAAATCGGCCAGCGCTCCTGCAAAATCATGCACGGACATTTTGGTCGCGCCCATCAGCAGCCGCGCCTCCGCGGAATCGCCGTCCCGCAGAATCCGGTCTACCAGCACCTGCCCGCGCTCCGGCTGGTTGTCGCGAATCAACGCCGTCCCCAGCATGTAGATCAGCGCCTTATCGTCCGGCGACTGGCGCTCCAGCGGCGAAAGCAGCTCAATCACCTTCTGATTTTCGCCGAGCCGCAGATCGCAGTCTGCCAGCAGGAAAATCGCCTGCCGGTTGGACGGCTGTTCCTTGACCACGCGGGCCACCTCGTCGGCGGCCTGGGAAATTTTCATCGCCTTGTAATAGGCCAGGCCGAGGTTGAGGCGGACCGGCGCATTTCCGGGCTGCGATTCCAACGCCTTGCGATACTCCGCAATAGCCTCTTCGTATAGCCCCGCGCGGGCCAGCGCGGCCCCCAGGTTGGATCGCGCCATGACATTGCCGGGTACCTGCTTCAAATAGGCGCGGTACTCCGGAATCGCGGCGGTCACATTCCCCGACTGATGCAGTTCGATGGCATGGCGCAGCAGATCTTCCGCCGCCGGAGGCTGCTGACCCCACACCATCCCGGCCAGCCACGCGATTCCAGCCAACCCGAAAGCGCCCCTGAGCGAAATGCGCATGGGACTACCTTATTCCAAGACTCCCACGAATCGCACGCTCCAGTTCATCGGCGTGGAAATCCAGCTCCCCCAGGCGGGTCTCGTACGCCACCTTGCCGTCTCGGCCCACCAGGTATAGCCGGCTGGGCCAAGCCTGGTAGGCGTGCTCCGCGCCTCGATCCAGGCCGTCTACGGCCAGCGCGAACGGCAGTTCCAGCTTGCGCAGGCACAGCGCGGCATGTTCCTGTTTCTCCACCAGGGTGCGCGCGGCCGGCAAGTCGATCCCTTCCCGTTCGTTGATGGTGCTCTGCCATTCCGATTCCGGAGCGTTGCCCCCATGGGCCTCGTTAATGTAAACCAGCCGGAACACCACCCGGTCGTGGTATTGGAGCGCGATCCTCTTCAAGTCCGCCGCGGAGCTCCGCAGCTTCGGGCAGGTATAGCTGCCGAACACCAGCACGGTGGGCCGGTCCATCGCGCTGAAGTCGAGGGTTCCGATGGCCGGAGCCGCCGCTCCCACCGCAATTCCGGGATCGCTCCTGGCGCCCCCGCTGCCCCGGGCGCCGTCAAAATGAAAATCTCCCGCCAGCGCAGCTTGCACTTCCGGCGAACCGGGCCGGATCTGGGCGGCATGCTCTAAGAGGGCGTGCGATTCCTGCTTCTGTCCCCGTCGCGCGAGGATGGAAGCCAGATAATAATCGGCATCGAAATCGTTGGGGTCAGCCGCCAGCGCCTTGTGGAATGCCTCGACCGCGCCATCGGCATCGCCGGTAAAGAGTAACGCCTTTCCCAGGTACGACTGCAACGAGGGCACATCCGGATTCAGCGCCGCGGCCCGGGTTAGTTCCTTCACCGCGGCCGGATAATCACCGGCGCTGAACGCGGCTGACGCCACGAGAAAATGACCTTCGGCCGATTCGCCACGGCTCAGGATGCGATCCACGAGGACTTGGCCCTCGGCGGTCCTGCCCAACCGGATCAGGGCCATCCCCAGTACGTAATTGACCGCCGGATCTTCCCGATGGGCGGCTTCCAGGGGAGTAATCGCGTCCACCGCCTTCTGGAACTCGCCGAGCCGCAGCCGGCAATCTGCCAGCAACAAGGCAATATTCAGGTTAAGGGGCTGGCTGGTGTTCAAGTCTTCGAGTTCGGCGGCCGCCGCGGGGATCTGGAACGACTTATAGTAAGCCAGCGCCAGGTTTAGCCGGAGATTGGGCGAGACTTCGGGGGGCGCGATGCGGAGCGCCTCGCGGTACTGGCCGATGGCCTCCTCATACCGCCCCATTCTGACCAGCACAGCCCCCAGATTGGAACGCGCGTCCACCCGCGTCGGATCGCCGGCGATGCAAGTCTCGTACCCCGCTGCGGCTTCCGCCAGATCCCCCTGCTGGTGGTGCTGGAGAGCAGCTGCGAAATCGCAGCGAGCCGCACTCTGGGCCCACGCGCTCAACGCTATTCCGGCCAATATCAGGCAACCGCGGCGCAACCCGCCCCCTCCGCAGCAGATTCTATCACGGCATCGCTGAAACGGGCGTTTTCGAAGGGCGGACGCGAGGTTAACGTACCCGTTAACCCCTTGCAAAAGCGGCCCAAGGACCGTTAACAAAGCCGAAAGTCCGGTCGCCGGCGCCGAAGTGTGTCTACCAATTTTCATAGTGTCGGTCGGATTGACGACCCCACACGGCCTTTTTGCGATTAATTCTGGAAGATCCGAAAATCGGCTTGGCTGTTAACCCCATCTATCGTCGATTTAGCCTCCTCGCCGGGCATTAATGCTTTTATACTACTGACTAAC
>JASHSS010000718.1 GCA_030038565.1 Bryobacteraceae bacterium | reverse complement strand
CCTACATTCCGCCCCGCCCGCGGCCGCCGCGCGGTGCGGGCTTGGCTTTGGGATCTTCCCCGGAAAACGTCAGCGTCACGTCGGCGGTGTGGGCCTTCTCGTTGAGATGCGTGTCCGACTTGGTGTTGCCCAGGTGGTCGAAAAAGCCCCCCTCCTTCACCCGCTTCAGGAACAGGTCGGGGTACTCGGGATTGAAGGGCTTGCCCTGCTCCAGGGTCCAGACGCGCTTCATCTCCGCCTCGCCGTCCAGGTCCAGGCCCACCATGGTCAGTTTGCCCATCATGAACTGCGGCCCGGCCTCCACATCCACGAACAGGTCCACTACGTGCTTGTCGTCATCCACTTTGCGATGGGTGCTCAGGTGCGCGTCCATGTAGCCGGCGCGGCGCAGCGCCAGGCGCATTTTTTCCAGCCCGGCGTTGATGCGGTCGATATTGGCGATATCGTGGGTTTTGAAATCGCCCTCCGCCAGCAGGGTGGATTTGTCCATGGGGCAGGGGTCGTCCACGGCGATCTTGCCCAGTTCGTAGCTTTCGCCTTCATCCACGGTCACGAACACGTGGATGCCCTTCACATCCGAAGCCGGTTCGGTGCGCAGCGCGGTGAAGGACACCCGCACCCGCCCGCGCGCTTCGTAAACCGGGCGTACCGAGGCGTTCAGGATGGCGCGGAAGCTGTCTTCGGTGTAGGGCGCGCCGATGGCCGCGCCGGCCACCGCCTCGCGCAGCACATTTTCGGGCACGATCAGGTTGCCTTCGAAGGTCACCTGGGCTACCGCCGGAAGGTCGCGCGCCGGGCGGAACAGGATCACCCACTCCGGCCCATCCGGCATCAGCATCCCCTGCATCTTCTCGTCCGGCTCCCCGCGCGACGCCACAAATGACTGAATCCATTTGGAATAGCGCTCCAGGACGGGCTGCGTGGCGGCCAGCTTGTCGGACAGAAACAAGGGATCCTTGGAGCGCAGGTAGGCCACCAGGTCCTTTTCCGATACGTGCAGTTCCTCGAACCGCACCGGGTAGGCCTGCTGCACCTCGGCCACTTCGAAAGTGGCGGCGTACCCGCGGCCTTTGCCCGGTTCGAAACGGTATCCCACGGTTTCAAACGCGCCCGTGGCCACCAGCCGGTCCCGCGCCGCATCGAATTCCGGTTTGCCGGCCATCTGTCCGATTTTCAGGCTCACCACCGCCAGAATCTGCTCCTGGGAATAAATGTGATTCCCGGTCACCGCCAGGCTTTCGATAGTCCATTTGGAGGGCACAGAGAAGGCCTTCTGCTGCCCGGCCTTGCCCTGGGCGAATCCGGTCCAGGGCGCCAGCATCAGAATAATCAGCAGCCATCGCATAGTTTCATTATTTATCGTAGACGTAGCGCGCCCGGCGCCGGTGACGGGGGCGGCGAAAAAAGCGCCGCGCCCCATTCTCTGGCTTCCCGCCGGTGCCGCTAGAATGGAAAAAGTGCCTTACGATCTGATTGTTATCGGGAGTGGTCCCGGCGGCTACTCCGCAGCCATCCGCGCCGGCCAATACGGCTTGAAGACCGCCCTCGTCGAACGCCAGGCGAGACTCGGCGGCACCTGCCTGCTGGTGGGTTGCATCCCCACCAAGTCCCTGCTCCAGACCGCCGATGTCTGGGAGCGCTTCGTGAATTCCGAAAAAGAGGGCATCCTGTGCGAGAATCCGCGCCTGGATTACCCCAAGGTGATGGGGCGCAAGGACGACATCGTCAGCAAGCACTCGAACGGCGTAGCCATGCTCCTGAAGCGCGCCAAAGTGGAGCGCATCACCGGCTCCGCCACGCTCCTGGGCGGGGGCAAGGTGGGTGTGCAGGGCGACGGCGGCGCCCAGACCCTGGAGGCCCGCAACATCATTATCGCCACCGGCTCGGAAGCCCGCATGCTGCCGGGGCTTGCGCCCGATCCGGAGTTCATCCTCACCAACATCGAGATCCTCAGCCTGAAGGCCGTTCCCAAGAGCCTCGCCATTATCGGCGCGGGCGCGGTGGGGGTGGAGTTCGCTTCCATCTTCAAGCGCTTCGGAACGGACGTAACCCTCATCGAGATGCTGCCGCGCATCGTGCCGCTGGAGGACGAAGACGTTTCCAAGGAGCTCGAGCGGAATTTCCGCAAGCAGAAGATCCGCACCGAAACCGGCGCGCGCGCGGAAAACATCCAGAAGACCGGTAGCGGGGTGAAGCTCACCCTCACCACCAGGGACGGCAAGCAGGAGACCCTGGAAACCGAAAAGCTGCTGGTGGCGGTGGGCCGCAAGCCCAACTCCGACCGCATCGGCCTGGAAAACACGCGCGTGGAACTGGACCGCGGCTTCATCAAGGTGAACGACCGCC
Organism: Bryobacteraceae bacterium; assembly: GCA_030038565.1. Taxonomy (GTDB): domain Bacteria; phylum Acidobacteriota; class Terriglobia; order Bryobacterales; family Bryobacteraceae; genus JOPF133. The sequence continues at coordinate 1,761 of JASHSS010000718.1, read as the reverse complement.
AGCAGACCGGCGAGCCGGGCGTTTACGCCATCGGCGACGTGGTGGCCGGCACGCCGCAATTGGCCCACGTGGCCACCCGCGAGGGCATGATCGCGGTGGCCCACATGGCCGGAAAGCAGGCCGTCCCCATCAACAGGAACCGCATCCCCGCCTGCACCTACACCGAGCCGGGCATCGGCAGCGTGGGGCTGACCGAAGCGCAGGCCAAGGCCCAGGGGCACACGGTGAAGGTGGGGCGCTTCCCGTTTGCCGGAGACAGCCGCGCCACCATCCTGGGGCATCACGAGGGCTTCATCAAGGTGGTGGCCGGCGAGCCGCACGGCGAAATTCTGGGCGTCCACATCATCGGCCCGGAGGCTTTCGAGCTGATCGGCGAGGCCGTGGCGGCCATGGAAGCCGAAGCCACCGTGGAGGTGATGATGCAGACCATCCACGCGCATCCGACTCTCTACGAAGCCATGGGCGAGGCCTTCAACGCGGTCTACGGTCTGTCCATCAATGCGTAAGTGCGCCGTGCGGGAACTCGGCCGCATGGAATACGGCGCCGCGCTCGGTCTCCAGCGGCGGCTGGTGGAGGCGCGCAAAGCCGGCGCCGTGCCGGATCAGCTTCTGTTGGTGGAGCATCCGCACGTCATCACCCTGGGCCGCAACGGCCATCTGGAAAACCTGCTGGCCAGCCAGCAAGTGCTCGAACGCGCGGGCATCGCCTTCTACCCCACCGATCGCGGCGGCGACATCACCTATCACGGCCCCGGCCAGTTGGTGGGCTATCCGATTCTCGACCTGCGCGAGTGGCGGCGGGATGTGGGCGCGTACGTACGCTCCCTGGAGCAGGCCCTCATCGACATGCTGGCCGATTACGCCATCGCCGCCGGGCGCATTCCCAGGCTGACCGGAGTGTGGGTGGGGGAACGCAAGATCGCGGCCATCGGGGTGCATCTCAGCCGTTGGGTGACTTCGCACGGATTCGCCTTGAATGTCGACACCGATTTGAGCTATTTCCAATACATTGTGCCGTGCGGGCTGTCGAGGCCCGTGGCTTCCATGGCGCAGCTTGGCGCGCGCGCCGGTGTGGCTGAAGTCGGGCGCGCGTTGGCCGGGCATTTTGGCCGGGTTTTCGATTGCGAGATGCTGCCGGAGCGTGCGCCCGCGGAGGCGCCCGCCCTGGCAGCCCAGGAAAGAGAGAACTGACATGACCGACGTAGTGATGCCCCAGATGGGCGAAAGCATCGTGGAAGGAACCTTGACCAAGTGGCTGAAGAAGCCCGGCGAGCACGTGGAGCGCGATGAGCCGCTGTTTGAGATCTCGACCGACAAAGTGGATACCGAGATTCCCTCGCCCGCCGCGGGCACCCTTTCCGAGGTGCTGGTGGAAGAAGGCAAGACCGTGGGGATCAATACTGTGGTGGCGCGCATCGACGAAAGCGGAGGCGCGGCCAAGCCGGCTGCCCGGCCTGCCAGGGAAACCACTCCCAAGGAAACCACCACGCCCGCGCCGCAGCCGGTGGAAGCGGCGGCGCCCCAGGCTGGTCCCGCCGCCCCGCAACCCGAGCCCGAGCCCGCCGCGGAGCCGGAACCCGCCGCCGAGGTCCCCGCCGAACCAACCGGCCCGCTCTCTCCGCTGGTGCGCAAGATGGCGCGCGAAAACCAGATCGACCTGGCGCGCATCAAGGGCACCGGCGCCGGCGGACGCATCACCAAGCAGGATGTGGAGGCGTACCTGGCGCAGGGGCCGAAGGCCGCGCCCGCCCCACCTGCCGC
>JASHSS010000717.1 GCA_030038565.1 Bryobacteraceae bacterium | reverse complement strand
CATTCTTTGGCTAAGCCAGGGGATTTCTCCCCGGCGCCTGGCGTTGACGCTGGCTCTGGGATTTGCCATCGGATGCATCCCTGTTGTCGGTATTCCTACCATGCTGTGTGCCGCCTTGGCTCTCGCGTTGCGCCTGAATTTTCCTGCAATTCAAGCGGCAAACTACGCCGCTTTTCCCTTCCAACTAGCTCTCATCGTGCCATTTGTGCGAATGGGAGGATGGTTGACGACGTTGCTGCCGTTTCGCCTGGCTGCGCTCCGCAGCCTCCCTCACCTGCCCACATTTCACCTGGCCGCGCGCTTGAGCGGGATGGCCGGGCAGGCCCTGCTGGCGTGGTTGCTGGTGGCCGTGCCGGCGGTGGCGTTGATGACCTTCGCGTTCACCCACATGCTGCGAAGGATTCCTGTGATGAGCGTTGCCGAAGCCGGCGACTGACGCTACTCTCCCCTACTCGCGCCCGGCACGGGTTGCGCGCTGTCGATCCACGCCGCATAAATCATGTCGCGCAACATGTCAGCACCCCGAGCCAGACATTCTGCAGTGAAGGTGCGCGACTCTGGCGTGCCGGCGCCGATGAAGCCTCCCGCCTTCTCAAACTGGTAGACCTGCTCAACGTACGTGGCTGAATGGCGCAGGTAGGCCACGTAGGCATCGAACATGTCGCCCTGGATCGGATTGAGCGGGGCCATTTTGCCCTGCACATCGGCCGGGTGAATATTGTCTGCGACAAACGGCCCTTCGAACTGGTGATGGATCTGGTGTGAGGTGGTGTATCCGTGCGGATTTGGCCCCACCCAGCCGTTGTAATTCACGGTTACGTGCAGCGGTTGCGAGCCGTCGGCCACGTAATGGCCCAGCCAGCCGGCGTAGAAAATGACGGCCGCTTCAACCGGCCTGGTGTCCTGGCCGGATGCCGACAGGTAACGGTACTGGCGCATCGCAGCCTTGAGGCGTTCCCACACCTCGTCGGCCTCCCAGGGCTGCAATCCGATCACTTCGGGCCGTTTTCCCGCGGCAAAAACCATGGCTTCCCAATCGAGGCGCTTGTGCGGGAAGGGGCCGATGGCATCGGCTTCTTCAAGATCGAGGAAGTGCTCGGGCGCCTGAGCCGCGTTGAGCTCGGGCTCGGCGCGCGAACGCCAGCGGTCCGGCTCCGGGCCAAGGTAGTCGATTTCGTCAATGGCGGCCGGCGTGCGCAGAAACGCAGGCATATCGGCGGGCAGCGATTGCGCCGCCAGCCGGTTGATCATGCGATGGCCTTCGTTTTCCCAAGCCCGGGCGGGCGATGCAGGAAAAGCGAGGCAAACCAGCCCCGCAGCCAACAAAGGCAAGCGAGAAAAGCGGAGGTTGAACGAGTGGCGAAACATTGAGCCAGTATACGAGGCTCGAGAAGCGCCTCTGGCGCGAGCGGCAAGCCGGTGTACCGACGCGGCACGCCGGCCACGGCACAGTATTTTGGTAACTGGATGGCTTCATAGAGAGGCTGCGCAGACCGATTTGGCTGGAGACTCCTGCGAATAAGCGCATATACTACGTGCACATCGGGTGATCGAGTGCGCGCGGCCGCTACGTGCGGCCTTACGGAATGGTGGTGAGGTTCGACCCGTCCGGCGCCCGTGCTTCGCAGCAGGTTTTCTGGAGCACAGGCACGCGGATACCGATGCAAAGTACGGATGGGAGCTGGTACTCCGTCCGCATTGAAGACGGGCCCTCCTGGGAGATGGAACGGGCGATGAGCGAGCAGCCGGAGGAAAGGGCGAACAGCGAACCACCACCGGCGGCGTCTCACGCGTCCCGAAGCTCCACGCAGTTTTGGCTGATCCTGCCCTTTTGCATTCTTGCGCTGGCCGCCGGAGCCGCGCTGGCCCGGCTGGTTCCTGCATTCCGAGGGGAATGGTTGCCGGTGCTGGCCGTGGCCATTGCCACCGCTGTCTTCGCCTTCCTGTTGAACCGGCAAATACGGCGCACCCAGCCCATGGCGCCGCACGAAGCGCTCGGGGAGGGTCTGCAGCAACTGCTTGACTCCGCCGGCCCGGCGGTGCTGGCCATGGACCTCGAGGGCCGGCTGATCTATTGCAACCCCGCAGCGGAGCGTCTGCTGGGATACCGCACGGCTGAACTCGTGAGCCACTGGGGAAGCCTGGAGCTGCTTGCCGCCGGCGAAGACGAGCGGCTGGTGGCCGAAATGCAGCGGCTTTGCCGCGTGGACAAGCCGCTCGAGCCCACCGCTCAAGGACGCATGGCCGCCTATATCGACTGCGTGCGGCTGCTGCCGCCCAGCATGGTGCCCAGCTTCGATGTGCAGTTGCGCCAAAAGAGCGGCGCCATCTTCCCGGTCACTCTGCACATATCGGCGCTGCGCGATGCCGCGAGTAATTTGAGCGGCCTGGTGGCCGTGGCCATGGATCAAAGCGCAGTGCAGCGCCGCGATCAGGTGCAGCGCGAATCGCAGGAGCGCTACCGCGACCTGTTTGAGCATTCCAGCGAAATGATTGCTACGCTCAGCCCATCGGGACAGTTTCTCTACGCCAATCCCGCCTGGAAACGCTGCTTCGGAATGGAGCACTCGGCGCTTCTGGCTCTGAACTCGTTTGAGGAACTGTTCAAAGGCGGCACGCGCAACGAAGTGTCGGCGCTGTTTCGGCGCGCGCTGGACGGGGAGATGCTGGAGCGCGTTCCGGTGCGTCACCACACCTCCGATGGTCGCGTGGTGGAACTGGAGTTGAGCCTGAGCCGGCGGCAGAGAGCCGGCGTGCCCCTGGCGGTGCGATGCCTGCTGCGCGAAGTGACGCAGCAGAAGCAGCGGGAAAATCGCCTCGCGCTGCAGCTTGCGGTGAGCCAGATTGTGGGCGAAAACGCACCCGGCGAATCGGCTGCCATGCGCATCCTTGAGGCACTCTGCCTCTCGCAGGGGTGGGACCTGGCCATTGAGTGGATGGTGGATGCCGAGCAAAAGCATCTTGAGTTCGGAACCGCATGGGGAGCTCCTGGCCGCGGAACGGAATCGCTGATTGAGGAATGCATGGGCATGACGCTCGCGGGCAGCGATGAATTGCCCGAGCGCGCATGGAGAGACGGGCGCGCGGTCTGGCTGACGGATCTGGCCTCAGCGCCGCCCACGCCGCATTTAGCCGCGGCTCTGAGCCAGGGCATGGTGTCGGGCTGGGCCGTGCCCGTGCGCGCCGGCGACAAGGTGCTTGCGGTGCTGGAGTTTTACTCGCATTTCCGCCTGCGCGAAGAGCGTGAGTCAGTGGCCGCGGTTGAAACTGTGGCTCTGTCGATGGGGCAGATGCTGGCGCGCACGCAGGAACGCGGCCACGCCGACGAGCTGCGGCGGCAGCAGCAGATTCTTCTCGATTCGGTGACCGACGGCATTTGCGGCTTCGACCGCAACGGCGCGGTGAGCTTTGTGAACGCGGCGGCGGCGCGGCTGTTGGGCGCCACGGCCGAGTCGCTCACCGGCAAGACGCTGCACGAGCTGGCGCACGGCGCAGCGCCCAGTTCGCGCACGTGCAGCCAGGATTGTCTCCTCCGCCGCGTTCCCACACCATCGGGCTCGGCAGCCGGAGAAGAAAACTTCTACCGTGCCGACGGCGCCTCGTTCCCGGCCGAATACGTGATCACGCCCATCCGTGGGCAAGGCCGATTCTCGGGCTCGGTGCTCAGCTTCCGCGACATCAGCCAGCGCAACGCGCTGGACCGTATGAAGGACGAGTTCATCTCCACGGTAAGCCACGAGCTGCGCACACCGCTGACCTCGATCCGCGGCGCCCTGGGGCTGCTGACCAATGGAATGCTCGGCCAGGTCAACGAGAAAGCATCGAATCTGCTGCGCATCGCTCTCACCAACTCGGACCGGCTGGTGCGCCTGATCAACGACATTCTCGACCTGGAGCGCATCCAGAGCGGGCGCGAGCCGCTGGCTTTCCGTAGCGTGCAACTGGCGGGCGTCGTCAAACAGGCCATCGAAGACATGCAGCCCATGGCAGATGCGGCCGGCGTGCAGTTGATCCACGACGCCACGCAGGTTGAAATCAGCGGCGACCCCGATCGCCTGTTGCAGGTGATCACCAATCTGCTTTCCAACGCGGTCAAGTTCTCGCCGCCCAATTCGCCGGTGAGCGTGATGCTGCGGCCCGGCGTCACCGGCGTTATTCTCTCCGTCATCGACCATGGGCGCGGCATCCCCTCAGACAAGCTGGAGTCGATCTTCGGCCGGTTCCAGCAGGTGGACGCCTCGGATGCGCGCCAGAAAGGTGGAACCGGGCTGGGCCTCGCCATCTGCCGCAGCATTGTGCTGCAGCACTCCGGCCGCATCTGGGCCGAACGCAATCCGGTGCGCGGCTCCACTTTCCGCGTGTTTCTGCCCTATCATCCCGTACCTAGCACTGCGACGGGTGGCGCCCCGGCAACGGAAAGCGGCCAGGGGACGGTGGTGCTGGCCGATTCCAACGCCGAGTCGCGGCCGCGCATCGCCTCGCAATTGGCGCGTCACGGCTATGCCATTGTGCAGGCTTCAACGGTGGAGCAAACCCTGAATGCGGCGCGCAAGGGCGCGCAGGCGATTCTGCTCGATACCGCGCTCGACGGCATGAATGGATGGGAGATTCTGCCCATGCTGCGCCGTCTCGACGGCGGCTCGCGCATTCCCATCGTTCTGATGAGCGTGGAGGATCCGCGCAGCCCGGCGGATTTGCCGGCGGGAGCGGAAGGCTGGGTGACCAAGCCGCTCAAGGAGGAAGCGCTGCTGGCTGAGCTGGCGCGCGTGCTCTGCGGATCGGGCGAGAAGACACGCATCCTTATCGTGGAGGACGATCGCGACCTGGTGCAGGTGATCAGCACGGTGTTCGCGCGCGACAGCATCACCGTGGAGGCGGCGCATTCGCTCAAGGAAACCATTGAGGCCTGCACGGCATTCAAGCCCCACCTGATGGTGCTGGACATCGGGCTGCCTGACGGCGACGGCTTCAACGTAGTGGACTGGATGCGCCAGCACGAGAATTTCTCGCATCTGCCGCTGGTGGTGTATTCCGGGCGCGAGCTCACGCCGTCGGAGCGCCGTCATCTTACGCTCGGCCCCACCTACTTCCTGGCCAAGACGCGCGTACAGCCGCAGCAGCTTGAAGCGCTGGTGCTGACGATGTTGCGCTCCACGCGCCAGGTGGACGAAGCAGCGCCGGAATCCGCGGTACCCAATCCATAACCCTCCGGCGATTCTCCCATCGACAACCGCGCCTTGGCGTCTGACAATGTTGTGGGAGGATGGTTCGTCGTGGCGCGCAAGATTCTGATCATCGACGATGAAGACGATATTCGCGAGGTGGCGGCGCTGAGCCTGGAAAGCGTGGCCGGGTGGGAAGTGATTGTGGCCGACTCGGGCGCCCAGGGCGTGGCGCGCGCGGCAGAGCAAAAACCCGACGCCATTCTGCTCGACGTGATGATGCCGGGCATGGACGGCCCGGCGACGTTTCGCGAGCTGCGCCGCAATCCGGCGACGGCCCGCATTCCCGTTCTGCTGCTTACTGCCAAAGTGCAGGGCAGCGACCAGCGCCGCTTCGCCGATCTGGGCGTGGAAGCCGTGCTCTTCAAACCCTTCGATCCGCTCACGCTCTCCAAACAAATTGCGAGCGCGCTGGGTTGGAAATGATCCTTGCCATGCCTGGCGATCAAGGCGGTCTTTCGCAGGCGATGGACCGCCTGTGGCTGCGCTTTTTGCCGGAGATTCGCGAGCGGGTCGCGATCCTCGAAGGGGCAGCGGCCTTAGTAGCCGCGCAAAAGCTGTCGGGCGAGGAGCGCGAAGCTGCGCAAGCCGCGGCGCACAAGCTGGCCGGCGTGCTGGGCACGTTCAATCTCACACGCGGCACGGTTCTGGCGCGTGAATTGGAGGTGACTTTTTCCAGCGAAAGCCCGCCGGGCCCCGGCTCAGGCGCACGCATCGCTGCCGTCGCCGCCGAACTCCGCTCCATGATTGAGAGCCGGCGCACTGCGTCCTGACCGGAAAGCAATTACACTCAACTGCAGTGACTGTGCACGATCCATTTGCCTCCCACACCGGCCTCGAGCCGCAGCTTGGCCTGCGCTTCGACGAGCCGCGCCCGGCGCGCCGCATCTGGCCGGTACGCGAACTGGTGGCGCAGGTACGCGAGCTGGTGGAGCAGGAGTTCGGCGACATCTGGGTTGAAGGCGAGATTTCAAATTACCGCCCCGCGCCCTCCGGCCACGTTTATTTCACGCTGAAGGATGCCGACGCCCAGCTTCCCATCGTTCTCTTTCGCCGCCAGGCAATGCTTCTCCGCTTTCGGCCTGAAGACGGCCTGCATGTGCTGGTCCGCGGCCGGGTGAGTGTCTACGAGCAGCGCGGCCAGATGCAACTGGTGGCCGAAACCATGGAGCCGGTTGGCGCCGGCTCGTTGCAGCTGGCTTTTGAGCAGCTCAAGGAGCGGCTGAAGGCCGAAGGCCTGTTCGACGCTGCGCGCAAGCGGGCGCTGCCCCTGTTTCCCCGCTGCGTGGGCATTGTCACGTCGCCCACCGGCGCAGTGATTCGCGACTTCGTCAACATCGTCACCCGCCGCCACTCCGGATTGAACATTTGCCTCTACCCGGTCTCAGTGCAGGGCGATTCCGCGCCCGCCGAGATTGAGGCCGCGCTGATCGCGCTGAACGCGGCCAGCCTCGTGGACCTGATTGTGCTGGCGCGCGGCGGCGGCTCGCTTGAAGACCTGGCCGCTTTCAACAGCGAGCGCGTGGCGCGGGCGATTGCATCGAGCAGGCTGCCCATCGTCTCGGCTGTGGGGCACGAGACCGACTTCACCATCGCCGACTTTGCCGCCGACCTGCGCGCGCCCACGCCGTCGGCCGCGGCCGAGCTGATTACAGAGGCGCAACACAAGATTGCCGAGCACCTGGCCACGGAGTCGCACCGGCTGGAGCGCGCCGCCCGCTTCCAGCTTTTGCAGGCGCGGCAGCGACTGGCGCATCTGCCCGTCAGCCGCGCCGAGTCGCGCGTGACCACGCTGCTGCATCGCCTGGGGCAGCGTCTCGACGATGCCATCGAGCGGCTGGACGCGGCGCTTACAGCGCAAATTCGGCTTCGGCAAAATCGCATTGCCGAACTGGCCGCCGCAGTTCTCCATTACGATCCGCGCCAGAAACTGGCTCATGCGCGCCAGCACCTTGCGGATTTTCGAGCTCGGCTCGATCGCAGCCTGGAACGCCTGATCGAATCATCGGCCGCCCGGCTCGGCTCTCTGGATGCGCGCCTGCACTCGCTTTCGCCGCTGGCTGTGCTTGACCGCGGCTACGCGCTGGTTCTTTCGGCTGAAGGCTCGCTCGTCCGTTCCACCGCGCAACTTGCCGCGGGCGATCACGTGACTACGCGCCTGGCCGA
>JASHSS010000716.1 GCA_030038565.1 Bryobacteraceae bacterium | reverse complement strand
CCATGAACGCCGGGACCCCCTGGCTCGGACGCTCCGTGGTGAACACGCCGCCGGTGAGAACCCAGCCTGCCCCATTCCCGAAAGTCTTCCCGGAGTCCCATCTATGAATCCAGAAATGCAACAGGTTCCCGGTTTTCTGTTTTTCGATCACGTGGCCATTTCGGTGCGGCCCGGCGAGCTGGAACAGCACGTCGCGGCCTACCGCACGATGGGCTTTTCGGAGGTCCATCGCGAAGACGTGCTGGGCTCCGACCAGGTGCGCGAAGTCCTGCTCCAGATCGGCGCGGGCCCCAACCTGGTCCAGTTGCTGGAGCCGCTCAACCCCGAATCTCCCGTCTCCAAACAGATCGAGAAGAACGGCGGCCGCGGCGGCCTGGCCCACGTGGCCCTGCGCGTGGCGGACATTCAAAAAGCCTTCGATTACCTGAAGCAGCACGGCTTCAAGATCATCGACAAAGCTCCGCGCAAAGGCTCGCGCGGCACCACGGTGTTTTTCGTGCACCCCAAGACCACCGAAACGGCCGCCTTCGGCTATTTGATTGAAGTGGTCCAGGAGGGCAGCCATGCCTGAGGAAACCGGCGCCGGCGAGATCCTCACCCTGGCGGCGGATTTTCCACCCGTGCCCACGGCCGCCTGGGAAGCCGCCATCCGCGCCGATCTGAAGGGCGCAGATTACGATAAGAAACTGGTCTGGCGCACCGAAGAAGGCCTGGCGGTGCGCCCGTACTATCGTTCCGAAGACATCGCCGGGATGCCGCCCTTCCCCTGCCGGGCCGGCGGCCACAGTTGGGAGATCGCCGGGGAGGCGCCCGGTCGCGAGGCGTTGCGCGTGGATTGGCTGCACGCGATGGGCGCGACGGCGGTCCAGGAGCTGGCCTGCGCCCTGGCGATGGGCGTGGAGCGCCTGGATGGCGGCGCGGCGGAAATCCCGTTGGTCTTCGCCATCGGTCCGTATTATTTCGTCGAGATCGCCAAGTTCCGGGCCATGCGGTTACTGTGGGCCCATGTGCTGGCAGCTTTCGGGAAAGCGCCCGGCGACTGCCCCCTGCGCATCGCCGCCATCACCCCCCGCCGCAACAAGAGCATCTGCGACCGCTATACCAACCTGCTGCGCGCCACCACCGAAGCCCTTTCCGCCGTGCTCGGCGGCTGCGATTCGCTGGTCATCGACCCATTCGGTTTCGATCCGCACCTGGCCCTGAATGTCCAGCGCATCCTCAAGGAGGAGGCTCACCTGGACGTGGTCGCCGATCCCGCCGGCGGCTCTTACTACATCGAATCGCTCACCGCGATGCTGGCTTCGGAGGCATGGAAACGGTTTCAACAAATTGAAGCCGAGGGCGGCTACACGAAGTTCTCCGAATCCGGATCCCTCTCCCGCGCCCTCGGCGAGAGCTGTGCCGCGCGCGACAAAGCCGTCTCCTCCCGCCGCCGCGCTCTGGTGGGCGTCAACAACTATCCCAACCTGGCGGAGAAGACCCCCGAGATGGAGCCTCCTACCGAACGCGGCCACGGCCGCCTGGCCGAACCTTTTGAAAGAATCCGCGCCCGCACCGCGCAAATGGCCCGCGAAACCGGCCGCTACCCCAAGGTCCTGCTGCTCAAACGCGGCGATCTGAAAATGCGCATGGCGCGCGCCAACTTTTGCCTCAACTTCTTCGGCTGCGCCGGCTTCGACATCGTGGAATCCGAAGAGTTGGCCCCCGCCGACCTCATCATCCTTTGCAGCTCCGACCCCGAATACCTGGCGCTGGCCCGCGAAATCTGCCCGCAAACCTCCCTTCCGGTGCTGGTCGCGGGCAACCCCAGGGACCAGATCGAAGCGCTCAAAGCCGCCGGCGTCCAGGGCTTCGTCCACATCCAGAGCGATGCCATCCAGACGCTCACCCAATGGCAGGAGCGCATCGCCGGAGGACCCCGACCATGAAACCCGATTTCACCAAAATTGAGCTGAACCTCTCCAAACCCTACGCCCCCCGCGCTGCCGAAACCGAATCCGACCCCTGGCTCACCCTGGAGCACATTCCCGTCAAACGCCTGTACACCCCCGACGATCTCTACGCCATGGAGCACCTGGAATACGCCGCCGGCCTTCCCCCTTTCCTGCGCGGCCCCTATTCCACCATGTACGCCATGCAGCCCTGGACCATCCGCCAGTACGCCGGATTCTCCACCGCCGAAGAGTCCAACGCCTTCTACCGCCGCAACCTGGCCGCCGGGCAGAAAGGTCTCTCGGTCGCCTTCGACCTGGCCACTCACCGCGGTTACGATTCGGATAACGAGCGCGTCACGGGCGACGTGGGCAAGGCCGGGGTGGCCATCGATTCGGTCGAGGACATGAAAATCCTCTTCGATCAGATCCCTCTCGGCCAGATGTCCGTTTCCATGACCATGAACGGCGCGGTCCTCCCCATCATGGCCTTCTACATCGTGGCGGCCGAGGAGCAGGGCGTGGCCCCCGCGGCGCTCACCGGAACCATTCAGAACGACATTCTGAAAGAGTTCATGGTGCGCAACACCTATATTTATCCACCAGCGCCGTCGATGCGAATTATCGGCGACATCTTCCGCTACTGCGCTGTGAAGATGCCGAAGTTCAACTGCATCAGCGTGAGCGGATATCACATGC
>JASHSS010000715.1 GCA_030038565.1 Bryobacteraceae bacterium | reverse complement strand
GAGGGCATGACCGGGAGGGCGTTCACCGCGATCACCCGCGTCGCGCCCATTTCCACCGCCGCCCAGATGGGCAGCGTGGAGAGCAGGCCGCCATCCACGTAAAGCCTGCCATCGATCCGCACGGGAGGGAACCCGAATGGCACCGCGCAGTACGCCATCAGGTGCTCGGGGGTGATGCGGTCCTGCGCCACGCGCACCAGCCTCAGCCGGGGAACTTCCACCATCGTCGCGGAGTAGGGCACGCGCGGCTGGTACCGCGCAAACAAGTCGCGCGCCAACCGGGCCAGCGGCGCGGGATCGATCGAACCCTTCCAGGAAGCCGGCGGGAAGCGCGGGCGCGTCACGCCGGCGATGGCGGGGTCCAGCCAGAGGGCCGCCAGATCCGCTGCCGGACATCCGCCCGCGATGGCCCATCCGTTGATCGCCCCGGCCGACGCGCCCACCACCAGTTCGGGCCGGAATCGCCCGGAGAGCACCTTCCACGCGCCCGCCTGGTAGGCTCCGAACAATCCGCCCGCCGACAGCACCAGCGCGCAGGGCATGTCACCACCGGTCGATATAAATGGGATCGGCGGGAGGCTTGCCTTCGCACCAGTAATGGTCGAAGTTGGTGATGCCGGCCAGGGTGGCGAGGGCGTCTTCGTCGATCCACTGGCGCCCCGTCGAGGTGCGCGGCTCCTGGGCGAAAATGGCCAGCGAGGCATCGCACAGGATTTCCGGCGTGCGCCATTGCGAACGGTCGGCCATTTTGAGGTTGATGGAGGCCTGCGTCTCGATAATCGTGCGCGGCCACAGCGTGTTCCCGGCGATGTTGTCCCGCGCGTGCTCGGCGGCCACGCCGAGCGCCACCCGGGCCATCCCGAGCTTCGAAATCATGTACGCCACTTTGCCGGGCGAGGCCTCCGTGGTCAGCAGCGGGCACATGTTCAGAACGTGGCCCCATTGCTGCTTCACCATGTGCGGCAGAGCGTAATAGCAGGCGATATAGGCCGCGCGCGCATTGACCCCCATCATCAGGTCGAACCGTTTGGGCGGCGTGTGCAGGATGGGCTGCGTCCAGATGGCGCCGGCATTATTGACCAGAATGTCGAGGCGGCCGAATTCGGCGATGGTCCGCTCGATCAGGTTGCGGATGGCGTCCTCATCGCGGACGTCGGTGGGAATTGCCAGGGCGCGCCGCCCCACGGCGCGGATGGCTTCGGCCGTTTGGTGGATGCTGCCCGGCAGGCGTTCGGTGGAGTGTTCGCTTTTGGCGGCCACGGCGACATCCGCGCCCTCGCGCGCCAGGCGAATGGCCAAGTCCCGCCCGATGCCGCGGCTGGCGCCCGTGACCACCGCCACGCGCCCGCTGAGATCGGGATGCAGAACATCGCGGGGTTCGCTCATACCCCTACACTAATACGGGATCTTCCCAGCCGGCCTCGTCGCTGACCGATTCATCCGGTGTCCCCGCGGCCTCCGGATGGGCCGCGGATGCCGCTCCACCGGCCGCCGGCGCCTCACCCGAACGAACGGGCTTCTTATGAGGCGGCCGCGGCCTTCGAGCGCCAAACGTAGGTTCCGGAACCGCGGGAGCCAGCTCCGCCGCGGCCTGCCCCGCCGCAACTCCACTCGCGGTATTCTTCTTCCGATGCGGCCTCGCCACGCGAGGCGCGGCGTCGCGAGATTCGGGTGTCGCTGGTTCTGGACTCTCCGGCATCGCGGTGACAGGTCCGGCCGATGGTCCGGCTTCGGCGCCGGCTCGAACTGTGGACGCCGCTTCAGCCGGCACGACTCCGCCCGCGGTATTCCTCTTAGCCGAATGGCGAGCTTCGCCAGGCGCGGATTCCAGAACCTCCGGCGTCGCGGCGCTGGGCTGCCCTATCGGTAGGGCCTCCGCGGCCCCGCTAACCCCGAGCCCAGATTCCCGCCGTTTTGCGGCCAGCGGCTTCGCGGCGCGCCGAGCCTTCGACGCCTGCGCCGCGGCCGCGCGCCCTTTCCTCACTCCCGCGGCCCTGGCCAACTCCTCGAACGACTCCCGCATGAAATCCCGCAGCCGCCCGACATCCGGCACAACGTGCGCGTCGGCGGTCAGGCCGAAAAACAGCTTGCCGTCGTAGCTTTGCACCGCCACCCCCACCCCCAGCTCGTAACCCGTGGGCACGTGCGGATAGGATGCCACCATGCGCCGCCCCACTGTATACAGCGGCGTTGGCGAGCCGGGCACATTGGTGCAGATCAGGTTGAGCAGCGGAACCGGCAGGGGCACCAGCGGAATGCCGCGCCAGAAGAGTTCCTGCACCGGCGCCGGCGTTGTGCCCAGGCAACTGGAGAAAATCGCCAGCAGCTCGGCCGCGTGCACGTTCTTCATGATCTCCATCCGGCTGGCTACCGCGTGCAGCATCTTCACCGGGTCGCGCACATCCAGCGGCAGCACCACCGGCAGGAACGTAATGCGGTTGCCGAGGGATTCGCCCTGCTCATCGCCCCGCAGGTTGACCGGACAGACCACCCTCAGGAAGCGGCCCGCCACCTTCTCCCCATGCAGCCGGATGTAGCGCGCGATGGCCCGCACCACCACGCTCAGAAGGCAATCGTTCACTTTGCCGCCCACCGCGCTGCGAATCGCCTGCACGGCGCTGAAATCGGCTTCCGCCCAACAGAACTTGCGGTCGCCCGAACACGGTTTGTTGAAGGGGAATCGCTCCGGCGGGTGCAGCCATTCCGGCAGCAGCGTGGCAAGCTCCTGGAGCGCGCTCTTGCCGCGCTCGCTGAGCAGCCCCTCGGCCATGCTGAGCAGTCCCGCCTCGGCGGCCACCGCGTTTTCCAGCGCGCTCTGAATGGCGCCGCCCACCTGCTCGGCGAAGGTGTGCTCGACGCGCGAAGGAACCGGGCCCTTGGGTCTGCCCCTTGAGCCCGGCCGGCGGAGGGCGTGGGAACCTTCGGGCGTGGGATCGAGCATGATCCGCAACAGCGCCGCTCCGGCGACGCCATCGGCCAGCGCGTGATGTATACGCGCGATCAGGGCGCCGCGCCCGTCCCTCAAACCCTCCACCACATGGATCTCCCACAACGGTTTCGAACGGTCCAATACCTGGCTGAGCAGACGCCCGGCCAGCGCCTCCAGTTCGGCTTCCCCGCCGGGCGCATCCAGGCGCGCCCGAAAAATGTGATGCTTGATATGAAAGTTCGGGTCGTACTCCCAGGTGGGATAACCGAGATTGAACGGGGGTGGGACCGCCACCTGCCGGTAACGCGGAATCTGGTCCAGCTTGGAATCGATATTGGCCACGAATTCGCGGTACGGAATCGGACCGTCGAAAAGCGCCACACACGCGATGTTCAAGGGGATCTCTTTACGTTCCAGGTAAAGAAAGGCCGCATCGACTCCGGACAGACGGCGGCTCAGGACCGGTGGTTGTTTCTCCATCTGGTCGGCTCCCGGCTCGGGGCAAATTACAGGCAACTGGCGTGCGTTGCCACGGTGGTGGGTTCGTCCTCCCACTCTTCAATGTCCATGAGATCCGGGCAGCTCCCTAAGTGCCACAGTTCAAATGCCAGAAGATCGAATTCCTGCTCCTCGATGCGGTCTGGCGGATCGTCGCTCCAGTGGGCGCTTTCGGCGAGGTCCTCGGCTAGCGGAGTTTCCAGGACCGGCATTGTAACCTCCAGTAATATAGATTCAGGCCTTTATTTCCGATTGTAGCGTATTCCCGATTTCCCGCCCTGTCAACCCATGCTATGCTTTCCCCGGGTTGAAACTCACCGATGAACTCGACGGCTAAGGCCGGGCCGCTGGGATTGAGGCCTCCCGAGGCGGCCTTGTTGGACCGCTTGCGGCGCGGCATCACGCTCTCCGGCGGCGATCGCGAAACCCTGGGCGTCCTGGCCCCCTACACCGGCGCAGCCATCGGCGCCATCCCCGCCGGCACAGCGGAGGATCTGGACCTGGCCGTCGCGCGCGCGCGCGCCGCGCAGCCGGCCTGGGGCGAACTCGCTTTTACCGATCGCGCGCGCATTTTCCTGCGCTTCCACGACCTGCTCCTGAAGCGCCAGGATGAAGTCCTGGACCTGATCCAGTGGGAAACCGGAAAGGCGCGGCGGCACGCCTTCGAAGAGATTCTCGATACCGCCGTGGTGGCGCGTTACTACGCCCGCCGGGCCGCGCGGCTGCTCCGTCCGCGGCGCCGCAAAGGCGCCCTCCCGCTGCTCACCTGGACGCGCGAATTCCATTCTCCCCTGGGTGTGGCCGGCTTCATCGTGCCCTGGAACTATCCGCTCAACCTGGCGGTGACCGATGCCGTGCCTGCCCTCATGGCGGGTAACGCGGCGGTCCTCAAACCCGACGTGCAAACCAGCTTCACGGCGCTCTGGGCCGTGGATCTGCTGCGCCAGGCCGGTCTGCCGCCGGATATTTTCAGCGTGGTCACCGGGGATGGCCCTTTGCTCGGGCCGGCCCTCGGCGAGCGGGTGGATTTCATGATGTTCACGGGCAGCACCCGCACCGGCAGGCTGGTGGCGCGGCAGGCCGCCGAACGCCTGATCGGCTGCTCGCTGGAGCTCGGCGGCAAGAACCCCATGCTGGTGCTCGCGGATGCCGGCCTGGAAGCGGC
>JASHSS010000714.1 GCA_030038565.1 Bryobacteraceae bacterium | reverse complement strand
CCTGGAAGCGCAGCCTCCAGCCCGCGCTCGCCGGCGGCCGCAGCACCCGCGCCTCGCACTGGATGGGCGCCTTGATCATTGCCCAGATGGCCCTGGTCACCGGCGGCGCCTGCTCCGCCGGCCTCTTGCTGTGCAGCCTCGACAAGCTGGCCGCCATCCGTCCTGCCATGGACCCCGATCGGTCCCTGCTCCTGGTCCACGGCTTCTGGTCGGGCGGCGGTGATCTCGCCTCGCGCACCACGTCCCTGGCCGCGCGCATAGCGGCCGTCGCCGGCGTGGATGGCGTGGCCTGGGCCCGCCGCGCCATGCTCAGCGGATCGGGCGGCGGCGCCATCGTCGATGTCGACATGCCCAATCAGCCGAAGGTCTCCTTCTATTACAACCAGGTGAGCCCCGAATACTTCTCCGTTACCGGCGCCCGCATCCTCAGCGGCCGCGCCTTCCAGCCTTCCGATGGTCCGGCCGCGACGCCGGTCGTCATGGTGAACGCCGCCTTCGCGCGCCGTTTTCTGGCGGGCCGCGAGGCCGCCGGCCAGTGGGTCCGGATCGACGGCAAGGACCGCCAGGTGGTAGGCGTCGTCGAAGACGGCCCTAGCATTCATCTGCGCGAACCCGTGGCGCCGTACCTCTACTTCTCTTGGGCCCAAATGCCTTCCCCAAGCGTCACCTGGTTCGTGGCCTCGCGCCGCGCCCCGGAAGGCCTTGCCGCCGCTCTCCATCCCGTGATCCGCGCCGGAGATGCCGCCTTCATCAGCCTGGAAACCAAGACCCTCCGCCAGCACCTCCGCGACGCCCGCCAGGATGAGCAACTGGCCGCCACCGTGGCCGCCAGCCTGGCGCTGGTGGCGCTCCTCCTGGCGGCCGCCGGCCTCACCGGCGTCACCCTGTTCGCGGTGGCGCGGCGCACTCGCGAATTCGGCGTCCGCATGGCCGTGGGCGCTACTCCCGCGCGCCTCGCGAGCCAGGTCCTGCGCGAAGCCGCGCTGCGTATCTCGATCGCCCTGCCCCTTGGCTTCGCCCTGGCGTATGCGGCCCGCCACGCGCTCGAAAAGCTGCTCTACGGAGTGGCTCCCGGCGATCCCACCACCCTGCTCCTGGCCGGCGCCGCCGTCGCCATAGTGAGCGCCCTGGCCGCCTTGCACCCCGCCCTCCGCGCCGCCCGCACCGATCCCATGGCCGCTCTGCGGGCGGAGTAACGGCCCAGCGCCGTCCTCAACCGGCGCCCGCGCCAAAACTTCCCGCCCCTCCGCGCCGCCCGCACCGATCCCATGACCGCTCTGCGGGCGGAGTAACGGCCCAGCGCCGTCCGCGAACCGGCGCTTGCCCCAAAAATCCCTCCCCTCCGCGCCGCCCGGGCTGCGCCCGGCCCCCAGGACTCGGCCGAGCCCCCTCAGCGCGTCCTCCGCCGGCGCCGCCCGGCGCCGCCGTCCCTTCCCTATTGCCTTCCCACAAGAGTTGTGTCATCCTCATGTGGGATTCCCATCGGACTTCTCTTTATGAAAGACAAGCGCGACGTTTGGCAGGGCACCCTGGCCATCATGGTGCTCAAAACCCTGGATGCCATGGGGCCGCAGCACGGCTACGGCATCGCCCGGCGCATCGAACAGATCAGCCGGGATCTCCTGGCCGTCAACCACGGCACCCTCTATCCCGTCCTGCTCAAGCTCGAGCAGGAGGGATCCATATCCTCGGAATTTGGCGTTTCCGACAATAACCGCCGCGCTCGCTTCTATCGCATCACCAAGGCCGGCCGAAAAGAACTGAAATCCGAAAGACGCCACTGGAAGCAGACCACCGAAATCCTGGCGCGCTTCTTCGCGCTCGAAGGAGAGGAGTCGTGAAGGCCCTGCGGCGCGCCTGGAAACGGCTCGCCGGCAGCCTGGCCGGTTCGCGCCGGGAAGCCCAAATCGCCGCTGAACTCACCGAGGAGTTCCAATCCCACCTGCGCCTGCTCATGGAAGACAACCTGCGCCTCGGCATGACCCCCGCGGAAGCTCGCCGCGCCGCGCTCGTCACCTTCGGCGGCATCGCCTCGGCCCAGGAAAACCACCGGCGCCAGCGCGGCTTGCCCTGGATTGAGACGCTCCGCCAGGATGTCCGCTACGCTCTCCGCGGCATGCGCCGCAGCCCCGGATTCACCGCCGTAGCGGTGAGTTGCCTGGCGCTGGGAATCGGCGCCAACACTGCCATCCTGAGCATCCTGAACGCGGTGATGCTCCGGATGCTGCCGGTCAGCCACCCGCAACAGCTTGTGCTGCTGAGTTACGAAAACAAGTCCGATATCCGCGCCTTGCGCCAGACCAGCAGCGGATATGGACGGACCTCGTTGCCCTACCCCACCTTCGTGGCAATGCGCCAGGAAAGCCGGACTCTGGCGGGCATCTTAGCCTTCGTGCCGTTGGGCTTTAACAGCCACAGCCTGATGGTAAACAATGGCGGGAATCCCACGACGGCGGCCGGCGAAATGGTAAGCGGAAACTACTTCCAGGTGCTCGGCGTGGCTCCCATGGGACGCGCGATCACTGACGATGACGTCAAGCCCGGAGCGCCCAATGTGGCGGTGGTCAGCTTCGCTTACGCGATGCACGAACTGGGTGGCGCCAGCCGCGCGCTGGGCCGCGCCATCGCTATCAACGGCGCGCCGTTCACGATTGTGGGAGTGGCGCCGCCCGAATTCTTTGGCGTCGATCCCCAGTTGGCCCCGGACCTCTGGGTGCCGTTGCGGGATATGGCGGAGATCAAGCCCTGGAGCATGCAACCTGGCGCCGGCATCAATCTTTTTGAAAACTCCCGCTGGTGGTGGTGCATGATGCTGGCGCGGCTGAAGCCCGGCGTCACCATGGACCAGGCGCGCGCGGAGCTGGACGTGTTGTTTGGCCACTCCCTCACCGCGGGTCTCAGCCGCGTGCCTCCGCCCGCGGAGATGCCCCACATCGCCCTCGCCCCCGCCGGCCATGGGTTCGATGCCCTGCGCCAGCAGTTCTCGAAGCCGCTCGAAATCCTCATGATCGCCGTGGGCGTAGTGCTGCTGATCGCCTGCGCCAACCTCGCCGCCCTGCTGGTGGCGCGGGCCCAGGCGCGCCAGAAGGAAATCGGCGTGCGCCTGGCGATCGGCGCTTCGCGCGGACGCCTGGTGCGCCAGTTCCTCACCGAAAGCGTCCTGCTGTCGCTCTCGGGCGGCGCCGCGGGATTGCTCCTGGCGCGCTGGAGCAGCCCCGCTTTGCTCCTGGTAATGGTGGGGACGGATCAAGCCATCGGCGTGGATGTGCGCCCGGATGCCACCGTGCTGGCGCTCACCGCCGCCATTTCCATGCTCACCGGAATCCTCTTCGGCCTGGCGCCCGCCCTGCGCGCCGCCCGCGTCAATCCGGCCGGACAGCTTAAGGAAAACGCCGGTTCCATTTCTCCGCGCGCCACCATCGGCAAAGTGCTGGTCGCCGCGCAGGTGGCGCTCTCGGTTTGCCTGCTGTTCGGCGCGGGGCTGTTCGTGCGTTCGCTGATGAAGCTGGAGAATCAGGATTTCGGATTCAATCGCGAAAAGCTTGTCCTGTTCGAACTCGACCCCCGCGGCGCCGGCTATCAGGGCGAGCGAACCCCAGCGGTTTACCGCGCGGCGCTCGAAAAGATCGACGCCATTCCAGGCATCCGCTCAGCTTCGATGTCCCGGTTCGCGCTGCTTTCGGGATGGGTCAGCAACGGTGGCGCTTCTACCGATGGCCCTCCTCTGGAGAAGGGCCGGCAAAACGGCGTCTACTGGAACCAGGTGGGGCCGGATTTTCTCGAAACCATGGGGATTCCGCTGCTCCTGGGCCGCGGAATTGGCCGGCAGGACATGGATGGCCGTAAAGTCGTGGTGGTCAACGATGCCCTGGCGCGCCACTTCTTCCCCGGCGGCAATCCGCTGG